>NZ_JBIVYL010000007.1:0-408796 GCF_044772225.1 Rhizobium sp. NPDC090275
GGCGGGAAGACTTCATCTTCCCTGGCGATGGTAGCTCGTCGTCCTCAGGACCATAACCTGAAGGCCGCAGGGTCTAAGCCTGACAACGCAACCAATCTTCTTATCTCCCAAAACACAACAGACATGAGCCCTGTCGGCTCGCGGACTTATCCTGTAATAAGATTGGCATGAGCACGTCCTTCCTGTTTACCGGTCCTGACAACGCACCCGTGACGATCCTTCTCGCGCACGGCGCCGGCGGGGCCATGGATTCGGCGGGCATGGAGCGGTTTTCCGAGGCTCTCGCTGCGGCTGGAATGCGGGTGGTTCGGTTCGAATTCGGCTACATGGCCGAGCGGCGGCTGTCCGATCGCCGTCCGCCGCCGCCCAAGGCGGAGATGTTGATCCCGGAATATCTGGCGGCGGTGCGTGATCTTCACGCCAGCGGGCCGCTTGTCATTGGCGGCAAGTCGATGGGTGGGCGGATTGCCAGCATGGTTGCGGATGATCTCTATCGCTCGGGCGATATCGTTGGCTTGCTTTGCCTTGGCTATCCGTTTCATCCGATGGGAAAGCCGGCGCAATTGCGCACGGCGCATCTGAGCGCGATCGAGACCCCGACGCTGATCTGCCAGGGGACGCGGGATGCGTTCGGGACGCGCGAGGAGGTCGCGGGCTATGCGCTTTCGCGCACGATCGACATCTTCTGGCTCGAGGATGGCGACCACGATCTGAAGCCGCGCAAGGCGCTCTCCGGCTTTTCGGCGGCGGATCATATGCACGCGATGGCATCGCGGGTCGGCGCCTGGGCGGCTGGCCTTGGGCGTTGATCCGGCTTTTCTAAAACACTCTACGCTTGACTAACCGCGCCCGCTTCTGCATCCTTGCGTTGAAATATCAGCATGCGATCCGATCAGTGTCTGCCGAGGGGGAACATTGTGAGAGATGGTGCCGGTTGCGGCGTGTTCGTCGTTTTATTGTCCGTCTTGGGGGCTGGGACGCCTGTCCTTGCGGATGACCTCAAGATCTCCATGCCGAACTGGCCGTCCGGTCAGGCAACGGCCTTTATCCTCAAGGTCGCGATCGAGAAGGAATTCAAGCAGCCTGCTCTCGTCCAGGAAATGGGCACGCTCAACGCCTTTGCCGGGCTGGAGAAGGGGAGCGTCGATATCCACCCGGAGGTCTGGCAACCCAATCTCGCCGATGTCATCGAGAAATTCGTGACCGAGAAGGGTGTGGTCGTTCTGGCCAAGCACATGGTTCCGGCATGGCAGGGCATCTGCGCGACGCCCGCGGCGGCCGAGAAGGGGATCACTGATATCGCCGATCTCAGCGATCCCGAGAAGACCAGCCTTCTCGATACGGATGGCGACGGCAAGGGGGAGATGTGGATCGGCGCGCCGACCTGGTCGTCGACGGGGATCGAGCGTGTGCGGGCGAACAGCTATGGTTACGCCAAGACGATGACGCTTGTGGAGGCCGAGGAAGAGGTGGCGATGGCCGGCATCGACGCCGCGGTTGCGACCGGCCAGCCGGTGGTGTTTGCCTGCTATGCGCCGCATTTCGTCTTCGATCTGCACAAGATCGTTCGGCTTGAAGAACCAAAGCACGATGCGGCCAAATGGTCGTTGGCAAGTGCGACCGATCCGCTCTGGATCAAGAAATCGTCGGCCTCGACGGCCTGGGATACGGCAACCTTCCGCATCGCCTATGCGACGTCGTTCGCTAAGCAACACCCCGAGATCGCGGCCTTCCTCGAAAAGGTCGACCTGACGCCGGAGGAGGCGACGGCGATGAGCTATGCGCTTGAGGTGGAGCGGCAGGCGCCGCTCGGCTATGCCAAGGCGTGGGTTGAGCGCAATGCGGCGCGGATCGATGGGTGGGCGAAGCCATGAGGGCGCGGTCTTCTTTTATGGCGACATGCGGTGGGGCGTTCGGTTGGGTGACCCGGCGCTTGCGCAAGGGGCTGCCGTTTGTGGCGGCGGCGGTGTTGCTGGCACCCGTCATCGTGCTGGCGCAGACGCAGATCTATGACGCCAAGACGCGGACATGGGTCGACTATGACAGCAAGAAGGCCCGGCAATACTACGCGCGCAACAAGCAATCGCCGGAGGCCTTTCGCAGGCAGATCGTGACGTTCCGCACCGCTGAGCCGCCGGGGACGATCATCATCGACGGCAACCAGCATTTTCTCTACCTCGTGCAGCCTGGCGGGCAGGCGATCCGCTACGGCATCGGTGTCGGCCGCGATGGGTTCGGCTGGGCGGGGATCGTCAGGGTCGGGCGCACGGCGGAATGGCCGGTATGGACGCCGCCCGCCGAAATGGTGGCGCGTGATGCGAACGCCGCCAAATGGGCGGCTGGCATGCCCGGCGGGCCGGAAAACCCGCTCGGGGCGCGGGCGCTTTATCTCTACGCCGGCGACCAGGATACGATCTACCGCATTCACGGCACGGCCGAACCCTGGACGATCGGGCTAGACGTGTCGTCGGGGTGCATCCGGCTCAACAATGACGACGTGACTGACCTGCATTCGCGGGTGCAGATTGGCGCCAAGGTCATCGTGCTGATGCAGGGTGCCGCGCTTTACAAGGGTATCTGATCGATGGTGCCGGCACTGGCCGGGGATTGATCAGGCCTGACATTATCAACGTCTGGAGGGGACAGATGTCGAGAGAAGAATTGAAGCGAGGCGGTTGGGCTCTTCTGGCCCTGGCGGGACTGTTGTCGTTGGGCGCCTGTACACCCGCGCCGCCGCCACCTGAAGCGATGGCGCGCACAACGCTGATGACGGCGCCGGCCGATCTGCAATTGCTTTGCGCCAATGCGGTGACGAGCAGCGCCGGAGCCGGTGTCAAGGTTCTGCCGACTGGCTCGCGGCTGCAGCCTGACGGGACGTTTGCCGTTGATCTCGACGCCGGGGGTAAGAAATTCTCCTGCATCGTCGACAACAACGGCAGCGTTCGCTCGGTGGCACCTGTCTGAGCGTGGTAGGGAACGCATCGAGCCTTGGCCTGTGAAGACCAAGGCTCCGACCGCTGTCAGACGGCAGCGATTGTCAGCGTGACTTTACCGAAGCGGGGGCAGGTGGCTTCCAGCGTGATCTCGCCGGTCAGGCCCGTGGTCTCGATCCAGAGACCGGCCGTGCCGCCCTGGAGCGGGATTGTGCTGGGGCCGACGATCTTTGCCGGGCCGGTGAGAGATATCGTCACCACTTCATTCAGGAAGGGCAGCCGCTGGCCCTGCTGGTCGAGCGCGCGCAATACGACGCGGGTGGTGTCGCGTTCGCGTGCCTTCAGCCGGGTGCTGTCGGCCACTACCTGCAGCGTCGTCGGCAGCGGATCGGCGACCAGCGTCAGTTGCGCCACGGCCGCGCCGTCGACATAGCCGGTGAAGCTGCCGTCGATCCACTTCTGGCCCCAGATGCCGAGTTCGTCGGCGGTAAAGTGGCGATGGTCGAAGACGACGGGCGGATGCGGCAGGTGTGGGAAGTTCTCGTAATCCGGGCCGACGCGCTTGGTCACCGAGCCATAGGTCAGCTCGACCTCGTCGCAATTGGTCAGCACGATCAGCGGGAGCACGCCGCCGATGTTGCGCTCGCCGCGCGCCCAGAAGGTCACCGGCTTCATGATCACCTCATCGGAGGGTTCGCACTGGCTGGCATAAGCGTAAGCGGCGAATTTCGGTTCGCGGAACATGTCCATGACGCCGTGGTAGCAGATGCGGTCACCGGAGCCGAAATCCTTGTGGGTGTTGTAGTCGAACATGCACCAGCCGATGGCGCCCGCTATGTCGGGATCGCCATAGGCGGCGTTCAGCACTTCGAGGTGGCGGCGCACATGTTCGGCCTGGCGCGCTTCCTGGTCGTAGATCTTGGTCGGGTACATGTGACCACCGAATTCGGTGATCATGTAGGGCACCTTGTAGGAGAGACCGGTGCTTTCCTGCTGCGGGCGCAGCGGCGTGCGCGGGCGGTTGGCGCCCGGCAGCTCCTCGTTGCCGAGGATGAAGTCGTTCATCGTGTAGACGTCCTCAAGCAATTCGCTATCGGTGATGTAGCGAACGCCGCCGGTCGGTCGGGTGGGGTCGAGCTCGCGGGCAAGCCGGTTGGTCTCGGCGTAGAAGTGGTGGCTGTCCTGGCTCTCGTTGATGCGCACGCCCCAGATGACGATCGAGGGATGGTTCCAGTCGCGCTCGATCATCCGGCGGACGTTGCGGATCGATTCATGCTGCCATTCCTGGTCGCCGATATGCTGCCAGCCAGGGATCTCCTCGAACACGAGCAGGCCGATCTTGTCGCAGCGGTCGAGAAACCACTTCGATTGCGGATAGTGCGAGGTGCGGACCATGTTGCACTTCAACACGGATTTCATGATGTCTGCGTCGCGTTCCTGGGCGGAGCGGCCGGCGGCGTAGCCGACATAGGGGAAGGACTGGTGGCGGTTGAGGCCACGCAGCTTCAGCGGTCGGCCGTTCAGCCGGAAGCCCTCAGGCGTGAACTCGGCGGTGCGGAAGCCGAAGCTGGTCGTCAATCTGTCGGAACCGTGGCTGGTCTTCAGCTCCACCGTCATCCGGTAGAGTTCCGGATTGTCGATATCCCAGAGCGCGATACCGGTGAGACCGTTGAAATCGAGCGTGGCGTCGTCGCCTGTCGTGTCTGATGATGCGGTGGCCAGCACATTGCCATCGATATCGGCGAGCGAGGCCGTCAGCGTTCCCAGGAAGTGCACATTGCGGGGGTTAGAAAGATGGACGCGCACGGAGGCGGACTTCTCTTCCGAGAGCACATCCGTGGTCTCGATCTTGACGTTATGGATCGAGACGGGATCGGTGACCTTCAGCCAGACTTCGCGATAGATGCCGGCGTAAGTCAGGTAATCGATCGCGCCGCCGAAGGGCGGGATGGCGGGGTTCTCGCTGCCATCGATCGTCACGGTGATCAGGTTGTCGCCGCGTTGCAGGCCGTTGGTCAGGCGCGCCTCGAAGGGGGTATAGCCATCCTTGTGGGCGATGATTTCCTCGCCGTTCAGATAGACCACGGCGTCGGCCATGGCGGCGTCGAACACAAGCGAGACCTCGCGGCCCTCGAATTCCGGCATCCAGCGCAGCAGTTTCTGATAGGTGAAAGCGCGCTGATAGCTCGCTTCATCGAAATAGTTGAACGGGAGTTCGACCGCCGTATGCGGCAGGTTGACGATGACGCGGCCGTCGAAATCGCGCAGCAGGTGCTGGCCGGCACCCTCATGGAAAGCCCAGGATTCGTTATAGGGAACGATTGAACGCATGTCAGTTTCTCACGGCAGTAACGGTATCAGGGACGGAGGCGCAACGGGACGCACAAGCGGCCCGGCGCGCGTTCAATGTCAGTTTTGGCTTACGGGTACTGGGCGCCGTTGGTCGTCGTGTAAATGGCGTAGACCGATTGCGTCGCGGTTATGAACAGGCGGTTTTTCTTCTGGCCACCGAAGGTGATGTTGGAGACTGTCTGCGGAACCTTTATCTTGCCGAGAAGGGTGCCGTCTGGCGCGAAGCAGTGAACGCCGTCGGCGGCACTGCTCCAGAGGTTGCCGGCAACGTCGAAACGGAAGCCATCGGGCACGCCGTTGTCGATCGAGCAGAAGTAGCGGCTGTTGGTCAGCTTGCGGTCGTCGATCACGTCGAAGACGCGGATATGACGCGGCACCTCGTGGTTCGAGGAGCCAGAATCCGCGATATAGAGCTGCTTTTCATCCGGCGAGAAGGCGAGCCCGTTGGGCTGGATGAAGTCGGTGGCGACTGCTTCGATTTCGCCGGTTCCGGCATCGATGCGGTAGACGTTTCTGGTTTCCTGCTCGGGCTCGGCCTTGTGGCCTTCATAATCGGACATGATGCCGTAGCTTGGATCGGTGAACCAGATGGAGCCGTCGGAGCGGACGACGACGTCGTTGGGCGAATTGAGCCGCTTGCCCTTGTAGCGATCGGCGAGCACGGTGATGCGGCCATCCGGCTCGGTGCGGGTCACGCGGCGGCCGCCATGTTCGCAGGATACCAGCCGGCCCTGGCGATCGCGGGTGTTGCCGTTGACATAGTTGGATGGGGAGCGGAAGACCGAGGCGCCGCCATCGGGCACCCAGCGCATGATGCGCTCGTTGGGGATGTCGCTCCAGAGCAGGCAGTTGAGATCGGAGAACCAGACGGGACCCTCGGCCCAGCGGCATCCGGAATAGAGTTCTTCCAGCCTGGCGCTGCCCGCGATCAGGCGATTGAAACGATCATCTCTGATGTCATAAAGCGCATCTTGCGACACAGGCTGCTCCTCCCAAAGCGATTTGATCTCCTTCGTAAACGTAAACGAAGCGGCGTGCCAGAGCCCGGCCGCGCAAAAGGCCGAGGCTCCCGTATTTTTGGACCTGGCATGTTTCAGAGCGGGGCTTGCGGGTGCGGCGAGCCGTCGTAGGCACCCCAGATCGATTGGTCGAAACAGATCATCGAGCCGGTCATCAGGCCGGATTCCGACGATGAGAGATAGGCGCAGGCGCGGGCCACTTCCTCGGGGTCGACAAGACGGCCGAAGGGCTGGGCAGCGGCGGCTTCGTCCAGCCAGTTGGCGGCGGCGCCGTGGAACTCGCGTTGAATGCGGTCCTCGCCTTCCGAGGCCATCCAGCCGATGTTCAATCCGTTGACGCGGATGCGGTTGCGCAGCAGCGCGTAGGCGGTGTTCTTGGTCAGCGTTTCGAGCGCGCCCTTGGAGGTGCAATAGGCGGCGATGAAGGGCTGGCCCGCCTTGGCCGACATCGAGCCGATATTGACGATGGTGCCTTCGGTGTTTTCGCGGCGCATGATCTTCACGCTTGCCTGGATCAGGAAGAACGGCGCGCGCACGTTGATCGCGAACATGGCGTCGAAGAGTTCGGGGCTGGTGTCGAGAATGGTGCCGCGATCGGTGGTGGCGGCGGCGTTGACCAGCGCATCGACACGGCCGAAAGCGTTGTCGCAGGCCTGCACGACCTTGCTGGCATCCTCCACCTTTGAGAGATCCGCCTGGACATAGACCACCTCCGCGCCGGTAGCGCTTGATATCTCCTCGGCCTTGGCGCGGCCCTTGTCGGCGTTGCGGCCGCAGATGACGATGCCCTTGGCGCCGCGCTCGGCAAAGAGCCGGGCGATGGTGGCGCCGAGGCCCTGCGTGCCGCCGGTGACGATGGCGATCTTGCCGTCGAGGCGGCTGTGGTCTGTGCTCATATATGTTCCTCCCTATGATCTGTGACTGATGATGCGCGAATGGCCCCTCGCGACGCGAGAGGCCTATTGTCGTTGTTGCTATTGAGTGCCGTGCTGCGTGCTCAGCTCAGCTTCTTCTCCGCCTGTTTCGCCAGGGCCTCGGCGAACATCTCGTCGCTCCAGCCTGCGGCCAATGCCTCGTGCATCAGCTGCGCCTGTGTCTTCGGCGCGAGGCCGCCGACCGGCGGGTCGCGGTCGAGATTGGTGGGGAAGGAATAGCCCTCGGCGCAGGCCGCCACCGCATTGGCGATTTCGGCTTTCGAGAGCGTGTCGGAAAGCCGCTTCAGGGCCGGGAAGAGGGTGGCGCTCATGCGCTGCCGATCGACCGTTTCCATGGCGCGGCCGAAGGCGGAGGAGACCTGCAGCAGGTTGGCGACGCGCTTGATATCGGCCGAGCGGTTTGTGCCGGCGGCATGGAAGAGCGCCGGGTTGAAGAAGACGACGTCGCCCTTCTTCAACGGTAGCTGCACGTGGTTCTTCTCGAAATAGTCGCGGAATTCCTGGCGCTTGAGGGCGAGATAGCCCGGCACGTAGGTCTGGCTGTTCGGCAGGAAGAGCGTCGGTCCGCTTTCGAGCGGCATGTCGCAATGGGCGACCGCGCCTTGCAGCGTCAGCACCGGCGAGAGCCTGTGGACGTGGACGGGAAACTGCTCGATCACCTGAGAGGACTGGAAGCCGAGGTGATAATCGCGATGCGCAGATTGCGCGGCGCCACCGGGGTTCACGCGGTTGACCTGCGCGGTCATCTGGTAGCTCGGGCCGAGCCATGCCTGGCTTGCCAGCGCCACGATCGGGTTGGCGTAGTATTCGGCGAAATTGTCGGGGTCTGCGAGGCAGTGCTTTTCGAGCGAGTTCCAGATGCGGTCGTTGGCGCCGGCCTTGGCGAAGTGATCGCCGCCGCCGGTCGATGTGCGGTGCTGCTCGGTGATGATGTCGTCGAAGATCTTGCTGGCGCGGTCGATGACGCCGGTGTCCTCATAGGCGCCGGTGAAGACCACGACGCCGGGGCCTTCGGCGAAGGCTTCGCAAATCTCCGCCAGCAGCGCGCGCTTGCCTTCAGGATCGGCGATGACAGCTCTGACATTGCGGCTGTCGTAGATCAGCACATTTTTCTCGACCGCGGCGGCGTTCGGATAATCGGCGAGCGATGTCGTCTTTTCGGCCAGCGCCCGGAAGTCGTCGAGATCGCAGGCATCCTCGGTGAGCCAGACGCGGTCGGCACGCAGCTTCTGCAGATTGTCGGTTTTCATCAGATGCTCCTCCATTCCTGATGAAGGCACTATACGGCGCGGCGAGGGTCGTGATAGATCAGGAATCCATCAAAAATACATCAGATTTGGATCGGAGCCTCACGACATGGCGCATGTCTTTCTCGTCAAGGATATCGCCTTTCAAGCAGGCTTGAGCACGGCGACCGTGGACCGGGTGCTGAACGGCCGGCCGGGCGTGCGGCGGCAGACGGAACTGCGGGTGCGGGCGGCGATGGCCGAGCTCGAGAAACAGCAGACGGAGGTGGCCGCCGGCGGGCGGACGATCGCGATCGATATCGTGATGGAGACGCCGGAGCGTTTCAGCACGACGGTCCGCGCCGCCTTCGAGGCTGAAGTCGCGACCTTTCTGCCGACGGTGTTTCGCTGCCGCTTTCACTTCGCCGAGGTGATGAAGCCGGCGGAGATCGTCCAGCTTCTCGACCGGATACGGCTGCGCGGCACCAAGGCTGTCGTGCTGAAGGCGCCCGACGTGCCCGAGATCGACGCCGCCGTGTCGCGGCTGGAGGAGGCGGGCATCCCCGTGGTGACGCTGGTGACCGACCTGCCCAATTCGGCGCGGATCGCCTATGCCGGGGCGGATAACAGGGCAGCGGGCGAGACCGCCGCCTATCTGATCGGCGAGCGGTTTGCCGGCGCTCCGGGACGGGTGCTGGTGACGCTGTCGAGCGGTCGGTTCCGCGGCGAGGAGGAGCGCGAGATCGGCTTTCGCCGCATCATTCGCGAGCGATACCGTGAGATCGGCATTACCGAGATCAGCGAAGGGCATGGAACGGACGCCGCGACCGGCATTCTGGCGGCGCGGGCGATTGCGGCCGACGAGACGATCGATGCGGTCTATTCAATTGGCGGCGGAAATCGCGCGGTGCTGGCGGCTTTCGAGGCGGCCGGTCGGCCGATCCGCGCTTTTGTCGCGCATGATCTCGATGCCGATAACCGCGCGCTTTTGAAAGCCGGCAAGATCGGCTTTGTGCTGCATCACGACCTGCGCTCCGATGCGCGCACGGCGTTCCGGGCGGTGATGAGCCGCGGTGTTTCCGGGCGTATCGCGCCGGCATCCTTGTCGGCGGTGGAAATCATCACACCTTACAATATGCCGGCATGAGATTGCGGCGGGACATGACGTTTGTCAGCTTTGCCGTTCCGTCAGCCGTCAAATCACGGTAAGGCTTGCGTATCAGACAAGGTGACTATGGCATGGAATACAGTGATATCGGTACGGTTGCGACGTGGCTGACGGAGCAGGGGCTGAATGGCGCGACTGAAACCGAGTTGCTGACCGGCTTCTGCGACACCTGCCGCAGGCTTGGCCTCCCGCTCGACCGCAGCCTGGCGCTGATGGACACGCTGCACCCGGTGCATGAGGGGCGCGCCTTTCGCTGGGATAGCGAGCAGGATGTCGAGCCCGAGTTTGCTTATGGCCCGATGGGCGGCGATGGAAACTCGCTCGAAAACTGGCAGCGCTCGGCCTTCTACCATCTCTGGACAGGCTCCGAGAACGAGGTTCGCCGGCGCCTGGCGTTCGGTGATCCGGCCGATTTCTACATGCTGGATACGATGCAGGCGGAAGGGCATACCGATTTCGTCGCGATGGTGCGCAAGTTCGACAAGGCCGGCACGATCGGCGAGATGGATTGCTTCTTCGTGCATTTCGCCACGCGCCATCAGGAAGGGTTTTCCGATCATCACATGATGGTCCTGCGCAAGCTGGCGCCGGTGCTGGCGCTGGCGATCAAGTGTATCGGGCTCGGGCGTATCGCCCGCACGATCGCCGAGGTCTATCTTGGAGAAGATGCGGCGCGCCAGGTGCTGGATGGCAAGATCAGTCGCGGCAAGTCGGAGCGGATTTCGGCGGTGCTGTGGTTCTCGGATCTCGTAAACTACACGAAGATCTCCGACAGCGCCTCGCCGGAGGAAATCCTGCCGATGCTGAATGCCTATAGCGATCTCGTCATTACGGCGGTGCATGAGGCCGGCGGCAATGTGCTGAAGCTGATTGGGGACGGGGTACTGGCGATCTTCAAGGCCGACGCGCCGGCGGATGCCTGTTCGGCGGCGCTGAAGGCCGAACGGGTGTTGCACGAGCGACTGGTGACGCTGAACGACGAGCGTGCCTTCGAGGAGCGGCCGACCACCGACGTCTATATCGGCCTGCATATCGGCGACGTCTTCTACGGCAATATCGGCAGCCAGGAGCGGCTCGACTTCACGGTCATCGGCCCCGCCGTCAACGAGGTCAGCCGCATCGCCTCGCTTTGCCGGTCGGTCGATTTCAACGTGCTGATGTCGTCCGATTTCGCCGCCGCCGTTCCCGAGGCCGAGCGCGGCGCGCTGGCCTGCGTCGGGCGCTATGCGCTGCGCGGCGTGCAGCGGCCGCAGGAACTCTTTACGCTGGAGACCGCCGGCACCATCCGCTGATCAGCGCAGCACTGAAGCAATCAAATTTTACAAGACTGTCGCCTTCCTGGATTAGAGACTTATATGCTCGGGCGAAGGGGTTTTCGCGCCTCTTGACCGGATGACGCGGCGGGTCGCTGCGTTGGAGAACACTCAGTCCAACAGGAGAACGGCATGCAGATCAATCGCACAGGTTCCGCACAGTGGTCGGGCGGCATCAAGGACGGCAAGGGTCAGATCTCGACGCAGAGCGGCGCGCTCAAATCCTACCCTTATGGCTTTGCCAGCCGCTTCGAAGGTCTCCCGGGCACCAATCCCGAAGAGCTGATCGGCGCCGCCCATGCCGGCTGCTTCACCATGGCGTTGTCGCTCATCCTCGGCGAGGCCGGCTTTACTGCAACCAGCATGGAAACGACGGCGAAGGTGACGCTCGAGAGCGTCGAGGGCGGCTTCGCGATCAGCGCCATCCTCCTGACGCTGCGCGGCACGGTTCCTGATTGCGACGAGAAGACCTTCATCGAGCTCGCCGGCAAGGCCAAGGCGGGTTGCCCGGTTTCCAAGGCGCTGGCCGCGGTGCCGATCACGCTGGATGCGCAGCTAGCGTAAGCGAGTAATTTATCGATGGTTTGAGATGCCGCGGTACTTTGTGCCGCGGCATTTTTCGTTTGTGAGTGTGATGAAGACCCCTCCCCAACCCCTCCCCACAAGGGGGAGGGGCTTGCTGGGCGCGATGTCCTGCCCAAAGCCGCAACCTCTCAACTGTCACGATCTTGAGTGTTGGGCGCTGTGGGTGCCACGCGCTAGCCCCTCCCCCTTGTGGGGAGGGGTTGGGGAGGGGACTTTCTTGATCAGAGAAACC
Organism: Rhizobium sp. NPDC090275; assembly: GCF_044772225.1. NCBI lineage: Bacteria > Pseudomonadati > Pseudomonadota > Alphaproteobacteria > Hyphomicrobiales > Rhizobiaceae > Rhizobium > Rhizobium sp. NPDC090275. Next base: position 11,764 of record NZ_JBIVYL010000007.1, read on the forward strand.
TTTCCACCCCACTCACTCCCGCAACGCAAAAGATTGACTTTCACCTCCTGATGCCTTACGACTGACGAAATTCAAAAATCGTCAGTCGTAAATCAACACGGCAGAAATCATGAGCGACACCGCCGAAAGCATTCTCGAAGCGACAAGACAGGAGAATGCGACGCGCATTCTCGACGCGGCCGAGCGGCTGTTTCGGCACTATGGCTACGCCAAGACCACGGTCGCCGATATCGCCCGCGACCTCGGGATGTCGCCTGCCAATGTCTATCGTTTCTTCTCCTCGAAAATAGAAATCCATCAGGCGATCTGCGGGCGCATGCTCGCGGCCAGTTACCAGCAGGCCTACGAGATCCGCCATCTGCCGCTGAGTGCTTCCGAGCGGCTTGGCCGTTACGTGCGCGGGCAGTACCAGATGACGGTTGAGACCATGCTTGACCAGGAAAAGGTGCACGAGATGGTGGTCGTCGCCATCGAGCGCGACTGGCATGTCATCGAGAAGCACGTCGACAGCATTCAAGATCTGCTGGCCGAGGTGATCCGCGAAGGTATCGATGCCGGCGAGTTCGTCGATCAGGATCCTGCTACCGCGTCGCGCTGCTTTGGCGCCGCCACGGTGACGCTCTGCCACCCGATCATGGTGGCGCAATGTCTTGCCAAGACCAACCGAGCGACGGTGGACGAGCTGATCGACTTCTCCATCAGGGCTTTGAAGAGATAATCGGCCCGCACGGCCGCCAACAATTCAACACACAAACATACCGGGAGTGCGAAAGATGATTTCGCTGAAGACAGTCAAGTTGCCGTCCGTTGCCAGTTTCGCGCTCCTTGGCGCTGTTTCGCTCGCGCTTTCGGGCTGCAGCGAGGAGAAGAAGGCGGAGACCAAGGAGATCCTGCGGCCGGTCAAGGTCGTGGAAATCGCCAAGGCAGGCGAGACCCGCGCGCTTGATTATTCCGGTGCGGTGAAGGCGCGCGTCGAGATGAACCTCGGCTTCCGCGTGGCCGGCAAGATCACCGAGCGCCGCGTCAATATCGGCGACCGTGTCCAGCCGGGCGACGTGATCGCGCGCATCGACGCGACCGATTACGAGCTCGCGACGAAGACGGCGGAAGCCAATCTGGCGGCGGCCGAAAAGGGCGTCGGCACGGCGGATCTCGCCAACAAGCGCGCCCAGCAGCTGTTCGACAAGAGCGTGACGGCGAAGTCGCAGCTCGAGCAGGCATCGCTCAGCTATGACCAGGCCGTCTCTACCCGCGACGCGGCTCGCTCCTCTCTCGACCAGGCGAAAAACCAGGTGAGCTACGCCGAGCTGAAGGCCGACCAGAGTGGCATCGTCACCGCGATCAGCGCCGATACCGGCACGGTCGTTGCCGCCGGTACGCCGGTCGCCACCGTCGCGCTCGACGGCGAAAAGGAAGTGCAGATCGCGGTGCCGGAGAACGACATTGCCGAGTTCAAGCCGGGCAAGACGGTCAAGGCGAGCTTCTGGTCTTCGGCCAAGCTGGTGCTCGATGGCAAGGTGCGTGAAGTCTCCGGCAGCGCGGATGCGCAGTCGCGCACGTTCGCGGTTCGTGTGAGCCTGCCGCATGACGATCGCGTCCTGCTCGGCATGACGGCGACGATCGAGGCCAGTGTCAGCAACTCAAACACCCATGTCGCCATCCCGCTCGCGGCGCTTGCCGAGAAGGACGGCAAGAAGATCGTCTGGGTGGTCGATCGCGACCAGCAAACCGTGCATGCCCGCGACGTCACGATCGCCGATTTCACCGGTGACGGCGTCAATATCGCCGAAGGCCTGAAGACCGGCGATCTCGTGGTTGCCGCCGGCACGCAGTTCATGACCGACAATCTCAAGGTCAAGCTGCCGGGCCAGCAGTCGGCATCCACTGAGACTGTGGCCGAGACCGGCGACGTCGTTCGCTAAGCGGCCAGGAGAGGGAACGGGACAATGGACAACTCCACCACCGAGAAGAAGCCCTTCAACCTGTCGCGCTGGGCAATCGGCCATCCGAGCATCGCGCGTTTCCTGTTCGGGCTGATCCTCATCACCGGCGTGCTCGGGCTGATGCGCATGGGGCAGAAGGAAGACCCCGATTTCACCTTCCGCGTCATGGTCGTGCAGGCCGTGTGGCCGGGCGCCTCGATCCAGGAGATGCAGGACCAGGTCGTCAACAAGATCGAGCGCAAGCTGCAGGAAACCCCGCATATCGACTGGGTGAAATCCTATACGCGCGCCGGTTCGGCCGTCATCACGCTGCAGATCAAGGGCGATACCAACGGGGCTGACGTCGCCGACGCCTTCTACCAGGTGCGCAAGAAGGTCGGCGATATCTCCAACGAGCTGCCATCCGGCCTGCTCGGCCCCTATTTCAACGACGAATTCGGCGATACCTTCATCAAGCTGCAATCGATCAGCGGCGATGGCTACAGCTATCCGGAGCTCAAGAAATTCGCGATCCAGGCGCGCGACATGCTGTTGACGACGCCGGGTGTCGAGAAGGCCGTGATCATCGGCGATCAGCCGGAGAAGATCTTCATCGACGTGTCCTCGCAGGCGCTGGCCGAACGCGGCCTGACGATCGTCGACCTGCAGAACGCCATCAAAGGCCAGAACAGCGTCGACCCGGCCGGTTCCGTCGATACGGGTACGCGCTCGGTGCGCATCGCCGTCGAAGGCGACGTGACCAAGGCCGCCGATATCCGCGAGCTCCGGCTCAAGGCCGGCAACCAGGTGACGCGTCTCGGCGATATCGCCACCGTCTATTCCGGTCTCGAAGATCCCTATCAGCGCAAGTACCGCTTCAATGGGCATGAGAGCGTCCAGGTCGGCGTTGTCATGGCCAAGGGCTACAAGGTCACCGATGTCGGCAAGGATGTCGAAGCGACCTACAAGCGCTTCGAGGAGTCGCTGCCCTACGGTGTTTCGGTCGATCAGATTTCCAACCAGCCGGATGTCGTCACCGATGCGGTCAGCGAGTTCATGCATGCGCTCGGCGAAGCGCTGGCGATCGTTCTCGTCGTCTCGTTCCTGTCGATCGGCTGGCGTTCGGGTCTCGTCATCGCGGTTGCCATTCCGCTGGTGCTGGCTGCGACCTTCGCCATCATGTACGAGCTTGGTATCGACCTGCAGCGTATTTCGCTGGGCGCGTTGATCATCGCGCTCGGCCTGCTTGTCGACGACGCGATGATCGTGGTCGAACTGATGGAGCGAAAGCTCGAAGAAGGGCTCGTGAAGATCGAGGCGGCGAGCTTCGCCTATTCCTCCACCGCCTTCCCGATGCTGACGGGCACGCTGATCACCACGGCCGGGTTCATTCCGGTTGGCTTCGCGGCCTCCACGGCCGGCGAGTATGTCCGCACGCTGTTTTATGTCGTCGGCATCGCGCTCGTGGTCTCGTGGTTCGTCGCGGTCTATTTCACGCCTTGGCTCGGCTACATGATCCTGAAGCAGCGCCAGCATGCCGGCGGCGCGCATCATGATGCCTTCGACACCAGCTTCTATCGCCGGCTTCGGTCGACGGTCGGCTGGGCCGTGCGCCATCGCATCATCGTGGTCGCGATGACGCTGGTGACCTTCGCCACCAGCCTCTGGGCCTTCCAGTTCATTCCGCAGAACTTCTTCCCGCAGTCCTCACGCCCCGAGATCCTCGTCGATCTCTGGCTGCCAGAGGGCACCAGCATCAAGGAAGTCGAGACGCAATCGAAGGCGCTCGAAGCAAAGATCATGGACGACAAGGACAAGAAGTTCGTCGCCACCTATATCGGCGAAGGCGCACCACGCTTCTTCCTGCCGCTCGACCAGCAGCTTCCGAACCCGAACTTCGCGCAGCTCTTGATCATGGCAAACGACGAGCCGGCCCGCGAACGGCTGATCGTCAAGCTCAGGACCATTCTTGCCGAGGACTTCCCCGATATCCGCGGCAAGGTCGACCGTCTGTTCCTTGGTCCGCCGACCGGCTGGCCGGTGCAGATGCGCGTCATGGGTCCGGATCGCCAGGAAGTTCGCAAGATCGCTGACGAGGTGAAGGCGAAGTTCCAGGAAAATCCGCTGCTGGGCGCCATCCACGACGATTGGCTGGAGCAGGTGCCGGCGATGAAGCTGGTGATCGACCAGGACCGCGCCCGTGCGCTTGGCGTCACCTCGCAGCGCGTTCGCCAGATGCTGCAGACGGCAATGTCCGGCGCGCCGCTCGACGATTTCCGCGATGGCGAGGAGACGGTGTCGATCGTCGCCCGCGAGCCGGAAGCCAATCGCTCGCTGCTGTCAGCCGTCAACTCGGTCTACGTGCCGACGGATTTCGGCGGCTTCGTGCCGGTCTCGCAGATCGCCAAGGTGGTGCCGGTTCTCGAACAGGGCATCGAATGGCGGCGTGACCGCTTGCCGACGATCAGCGTGCGCGCAACGCTGCCCGACGGCGTGCAGTCGAACGACGTGGTCATGAAGATGTATGCCGATCTGCAGCCGCTGCGCGACAGCCTGCCTGCCGGCTACAAGGTCGAGATCCAGGGCGGAGCCGAGGATTCGGCCGAAAGCCAGGCCTCGATCGCCGCCAAGGCGCCGATCATGCTCGTCGTCATCGTGCTGCTTCTGATGGCGCAGTTGCAGCACTTCGGCAAGGCAATGCTGGTGCTGGCGACCGGTCCGCTCGGGATCATCGGTGCTGCAGCAGCCCTTCTGATCTCCGGCGCGCCCTTCGGCTTCGTCGCCATCCTTGGCGTCATCGCGCTGCTCGGCATCATCATCCGCAACTCGATCATCCTGATTGACCAGATCGACCAGGACATCAAGGCGGGCATGCACCGGCAGGAGGCGATCGTCGGCGCGGCTGTGCGCCGTTTCCGTCCGATCATGCTGACGGCTTTGACGGCTGTGCTGGCGCTGATCCCGATCTCGCGCGGCGTCTTCTGGGGCCCGCTCGCCTACGCCATGATGGGCGGCATCCTGGTCGCCACGGTGCTGACGATCCTCGTTCTGCCGGCGGCCTACGCGTTGTTCTTCGGCAAGGAGCCGAAGGGCAAGGAGGATGAGGCTGTATCATCCGGTGAGGATGACGCGGTGGATCACCGGCATCCGCCGGCGATTGCGGCGGAGTGAACATGCAGACGGCGCGGTGAGAACCGCGCCGTTTTTGTTTGCAGGGATGGATTTGAGAAGGTGAGGGGTTATGTTTGCCCTCAAGCGTGCGCCGATTCCCACCCCAGCATCGCCCGCTTGCGCGTTAATCCCCAGTGATAGCCCGTCAACGCCCCGCTCTTGCCAAGCGCCCGGTGGCACGGCACCACGAAGGAGATCGGATTGGCCCCCACCGCCGCCCCCACCGCCCGCATCGCCGTCGGACGGCCTATGTCGCTGGCGATGTCGCTATAGGTGACCGCCTTGCCAAAGGGGATCTTGAGCAGGCTCTCCCAGACCTGAACCTGGAAGTCGGTACCGATCAGCACCACGCGCAGCGGCTGCTCGGACGTCCAGCGTCCCGGCTCGAAGATGCGTGCCGCGTAAGGAGCCGTTGCCTCGCGGTCCTCGACATAGTCCGCGTTCGGCCAGCGACAGGTCATGTCTTCGAGGCAGGCCGCCTCGCCGCCGATGTCGGCGAAGGCAAGGCCAGCGAGGCCACGGTCGGTCGCCATGACCAGCGCGATGCCGAAAGGCGACGGGTGGAAGCCGTAGCGGATGGTGAGACCGCCGCCGCGCGCTTTCCATTCGCCGGGAGACATGGCCTCATGCGTGACGAAGAGATCGTGCAGCCGGCCGGGGCCTGACAGACCGACCTCGAAGGAGGTCTCCAGCAAGGGCAGCTCCTCCTTGCGCAGCAGCCGCTTGGCATGATCAAGCGTGACCGCCTGCAGGAAGGCCTTGGGTGAAAGGCCGGCCCAACGGGTGAAGGTCTTTTGCAGCTGCGTCGGTGATTGATTGAGACGCATGGCGATCGCTTCCAGCGACGGCTGCTCACGGTAATCCTCGGTGATCAGCTCGATCACCTGGCGGACGGTCTCGTAGTCGGGACCATCGGGCGTGATGTCTTGGTTCAGCTTGACTACCATGTTCATGATCTTTCTCCTTGTCACAAGGAGATAGTCAAGCGGCTTCGTTGAAGCCACCCGATTCTTGCGCCTGAATTAGATGATTATCAGATTCGCTGCTTGACCGTCGCCAGCGCCCGCTTGAACGCCTTGGCAAAGCTTTCGCGGTCATCGGGATTGAGAAAGCCGCCAATATCCGTCGCCCGCCCCTGTCCGTAAATATGCATGGACAGGATGCCGATTTCGTCGTGGCGGCGCACCGAAAAGCGCGTCCAGAACGGATTGAAGTGATGCTCGACCGTGCGCCCCGAGGGCGCGATCTTGCGAACCGCGATATCGGTGCGCGACACGGTCACCATCTCGCGCGCCCTGGCCGAGCGGTAATTCAGCCGGAAGGCGCCGTAGAGGAGCAGAAAATCGAGGCCGAAGAAGAAGCCGATCGGCCAGGCGCCGGTGGCGATGAAGAAGAGGCCGTAGAGCAGGCAAACGCCGCCCGACAGCAGCAGGAGCACCCTGAACCCCTTGCGGCCGAGAGACCGGTGGGGAAAGAGCTCGGCTGAAAATACCGGCTGGTCCAAAACCGCCGGCTGACCAGCGCTGTCGGCGTTGCTTTCCATCATGGCTGCCGAGTATAGATTGTCCATGTCCAGTCCGAAACTCAAATCCTCCGCCACATCGTCGCAGCCCGAAAAACCCGTCGTTCGCCGCAAGAAAAAGGCGAGCGTCCGCTCCGTCTATAGCGAGGCCGAGCGCGAGGAGATCTTCCGCCGCTTCTCCGTGCAGCGGCCGGAGCCGAAGGGCGAGTTGGAGCACTCCAACCCCTTCACGCTTGTCGTCGCCGTGGCGCTCTCGGCGCAGGCGACCGATGCCGGCGTCAACAAGGCGACGCGCGCGCTCTTCAAGGTGGCCGATACGCCCCAGAAGATGCTGGATCTCGGCGAGGAGAAGGTGCGCGACTACATCAAGACGATCGGGCTCTATCGCAACAAGGCGAAGAACGTGATCGCCCTGTCGCGCATGCTGGTCGATGTCTTCGGCGGTGTGGTGCCGCAGACCCGCGACGAGCTGGTGATGCTCCCGGGCGTCGGCCGCAAGACCGCCAATGTCGTGCTCTCCATGGCCTTCGGCCAGGCGACCATGGCGGTCGACACACATATCTTCCGCATCGCCAACCGCATCAAGCTGGCGCCGGGCAAGACGCCCGACGAGGTGGAGGAGCGGCTGATGAAGGTGGTGCCGAAGCACTACCTCTACCACGCCCATCACTGGCTCATCCTGCACGGCCGCTACACCTGCAAGGCCCGCCGCGCCGAATGCGAGCACTGCGTGATCGCCGATCTCTGTCGCTCGCCCGAAAAGAGCTGCGACATCCCGGCGCCGCTCGTCGAGCTACCGCCGCAGGTGATCGGCGAGGCCGTCGACTAGGAAGGATCAGACCCGAACACCGAGTTCCCTACGCGACAGCAGCTTGTGCAGATGCACCATCATGCCCGCGGCAAACAGCGGCGTCAGCAGGTTGACGATCGGGATGGCCAGGAAAGCGGTGATCATGAGACCGGCGAGAAACACCGTCGGCGCATGTTTCTGGCGGAAGAGCCGCGCCTCGGCCGGTGGGCGGAAACGCATGGCGGCGAACTCGAAGAATTCCCGGCCGAGCAGGTAGCCGTTGACCAGGAAGAAGGCGACGAGATTGACGCCGGGGATGAACAGCAGGAACAGCGCCACGATGTTGCCGACGATGACGACGCCGAGGAACTTGATCGAGCTGACTACGGCCGGGCCGAGCGGCATGGCGGTGCCGGGCACGTCGTCGGGATAATCGCGCTTTTCCACGACGTCGGCGACATCGTCGAGAAACAATCCGGCGATCAATGCCGTCACCGGCGACAGCAAAAGTGCCAACCCCAACGCTAGTCCAATCCCTGCCATGATGGCGAAGACGAAGCCCAGCCAGCCTGCCCAATCGGGCATCGCGGGAAAGAAGCTGGCGATCCAGGGAAAGACGAAAGCCATGAAGGCGCTGCGCAGCGCCAGCCACAGGCCGATCAGCGCCAGGATGGTCAGCCCGAGCACTTTCCAGAACACCGACCGCGTTTCCGAGGCAAAGAGATTGGTGATGGAAAGGCGCGCCGCTTCGAGGATCATGGTGACGTCTCCGGTTGTGGCGATGATGTAGGAATCTGATCTTTGAACGGCAAGGCTGAAATTATTTCGCCGGATTGAGGGAATTGTTGTTCGAAAGCCTTTCATAATATATATTTAAATCAGCATCTAAGATTACTTGCAGGGCGCTCCGAATATTTGCGGACGCAAGGATTTGTTTCAAGCAGACAGGAAACATCACCCAAAATCGGGACAGCTGCCGTGGAAGACTTTGTTCAGAAGCTCCGCCAATACGCGAAATCCGGCACGCCCGCCGAACGTCGCATCGCAAAATATTTCACCGAACACTTGAGTGATCTGCCGTTCGAAACCGCAGCCTCGGTGGCCGATCGGCTGGACCTGAGTCCTATGACCGTCGGCCGCTTTCTGCGGGCGCTTGGCTATCAGGGGTTAGACAGCGTAAAAGTCCAGATCCGCGACGTTGCCGGCGTCTCGGCCACGCAGATGCAGGCCTCGATGTCGGAACTGCAGGTCGATGCCGCCGACGGAAAGCCGCTCGCCGTGCTGGTCGCCGAGCAGATCCAGGCGCTGCATCACATTTATCATCTCACCGGACAGCAGCACTGGAGCGACGCGGTGGCGATGATCCGCACGGCAAGCGAGGTGTTCATCGCCACCCATGTCTCGCAGGCAAGCTTCGCCACGCATTTCAGCCAGCGCCTGACGCAGGCGCGTGATGGCGTGCATGCGCTCGACGGCAGCGGAAACCGCTTCGCCGAGCTCTTCGCGCGCGTCAGCGGCGAGGGCGCGCTGCTCGTGATCATCGACAGCCAGCGCTTCAAGAAGGCCCGTCTGCTCGCCCGTATCGCCCGGCGCTACGGATACAAGGTCGTGCTCATCAGCGCGCAAAGCGCCAACTGGGTGCTCGATCAGGCCAATCTCATCCTGCCGCTCCCTCCGACCCGGCCGGGCGAACAGGACAACCTGCCGCCGGTGATCGCGCTTCTCGACTGTCTGTCCTCAGCTGTCGTCAGCGCTGTCGGTGACGAAGCCGTCGCGCGTGCCAGCCGCATGACCGAATTCAGCGTCATGCTCGGCGAAGAGCCCAACCGCTAGCAATCGAAATCTATTCCATTGCCTCGAGCTCGGCGCGATGGCGATACATCGCGAGCAGCCGCCGGTAATCCCGGTCATAAAGCGCGCGCTTGCTTTCATCGGGAACATGCACGTCGCCGCCGGGATACATGGCCGAACCCGCCGTGGCGAGGTCGGCATGCAGACCGCAGGCGACGGAGGCCGCCATCGCGGTGCCGAGAAGCACCGCCTCGTTCATCTTTGGAACCACCACCTTGCAGCCGGTCGCATCCGAATAGAGCTCCATCAGCACAGGGTTCTTCACATGCCCGCCGGCCACATGCAGCGTGTCGGGCGCGTAGCCATATTCCTTCATCCGCTCGAGGATATGACGGATGCCGAGCGCGATCGCCACGCCGGTGCGCCAGTAGAGCGCACAGAGCCCGTCGAACGATGTGTCGAGCGTCAACCCGCTGACTGCGCCGACCGCGTGCGGGTCGGCAAGCGGCGATCGGTTGCCGTGAAAATCGGGCAGCACGAAAATCCGGGCGCCGAAGGCATCGCCCTCTTCCGCACGCAGCTGCGAGATCCGCGACACGATCTTCTGGTGCAACGCCGCCGTCGGCTCGCCGCCTGCCGCATGCATCCGGACGACATGGTCGAGCAAGGCCCCCGTCGCCGACTGCCCGGCCTCGACGAGCCAAGTGCCAGGAAAAACGGCCTCATAATAGGGGCCCCACATGCCGTGGCTCGGGCGCCGCTTGCGCGAGAACGAGACGATGCAGCTCGACGTGCCGGCGATCAGCGCCAGCTGCCGTTCCAGCCGTTCCGGATCATGCGCGTCGCCGCCAAGCGTTCCGAGCGCGCCGGCATAGGCGTCGATCATGCCGGAGGAGACGTGACAGGAAGTGGTCAGCCCCAGCGCCGAGGCGGCCTCCTTCGTCAGCGTGCCGACGCTGCCGCCGACCGCAACGGTGTCGTCGGGCAGCTGCCCGCGCGCCTGCAGGTCGTCGAGGCCGATCTGCTCGAGAAAATCCTTGCGCCAGCCATCCTTGAGGTGAGCGAGATAGTTCCACTTGGACGTCAGCGTGCAGCGCGACCGCGCAAGCGAGCCGGTGGATTTCCACGTCATGAAATCGGCGAGGTCGAAGAGATAGCCGGTATTCGCCCATGTGCCGGGCAGCTTCTTCTTCAGCCACATCAGCTTCGGCATTTCCATCTCGGGTGACATGAAATGCCCGGAATGCTCCAGCACCTCGTGGCCGGTCGCCGTGCAGAAATCCGCTTCCTTCAGCGCCCGGTGATCGAGCCAGACGATGGTGTCGAAACGACGCTCGCCGCCCGTCGACACGCTGATCTGCCCGCCATCGATATCCCGGACCACAAGCGAACAGGTGCCGTCGAAACCGATCGCGCCGACGCTCTCGGGTGCGACGCCCGATTGCTCCATCGCGCGGCGCACGGCGATGCACACCGCCGACCATATATCCTCGGAATCATGCTCGGCGTGGTTTTCGCGGGGCCGGTTCATGATGATCGGATGATCGGCCTTGCCCAGCAGCTGGCCGCGCGCATCGAAGACGCCGGCGCGTGCGCTGCCCGTGCCGATATCAACAGCAACCACATGCTGAGGCATTAAAGGTCGTTCCCGTCCCGCTGATGTTTTTTCATAAGGTGGATCAAATCCGGCATGACGTCAAACGTAGCGTCGGGGGAAAGGCGGTCAAGCTCGTCGCGATAGCCGGCGAAATTGGCATGCGAGCCGCCGGTGAAGGCAAATACGGTCATGCCCGCGGCCTTGGCGGCCTCGATGCCGGCCGGGCTGTCCTCGATCACCACGCAATTGACGGGATCGACCTGCATCTGGCTTGCTGCATGCAGAAAGAGGTCCGGCGCCGGCTTGCCGTTCTTCACCATCGAGGCGCTGAAGATATTGGGCAGCCGGTCGATCAGCCCCGTGACGGTCAGCGACAGACGGATGCGTTCGACCTGGCTGGACGAGGCGACGCAGCAGGGAATATCGAGGGCGTCGATCGTATCCGCGATGCCTGTGATCGGCTTCAGCTCGGTGCGAAAGCGTGCATAGAGATCGGTGCGGATCTGCTCAAGGAAAGCTTCGCCGGGATGGACGTTATATTCCGTCTTCATCGTCTCGATCACGGTCGCGAGGCTGCGTCCGAGAAAGCGGCCATACACCTCGTCCTCGGTGATCGGCACGTTGAGATCGTTCATGGCCTTGACGAGAACGGTGACGGAGATCGGCTCGCTGTCGACGAGGACGCCGTCGCAGTCGAAGATCACAAGCCGTGTTTCAGCATCAGCCATGACACATCCAATCAGGGTTCAAGACATTGCAGGCAGAGGTGGGTGGATAGCGGCGGGGAGCGCCCGCCGCCTGATGCTTATGCCGCGAGCTTGTTGTCGAGGTAAAGCTGCAGCGTCTCGCGCGTGCCCTTTTCCCACAGCGTCTTCAGCGCATGCGCGAAGCGCTTGCGGAAGAGCTCGGACTTGGCGACCTCGCCGAAGATGTCGTCGAAGGCAAGGAACGCCATCGGGTCGTCCTTGGCCTTGATCGCGGCGGCATGCAGCCGGTCGGCGCTGGCATCGTTGAAGACGATATCCTGGCCGGTATCGGTCTTGCCGGCGAAGTAGCGGCACCACAGAGCCGAAACCAGCGACAGGCCGATCACGTCGCGACCCTGGTTCAGGTTGTCGAGCGTCGACGGCAGGATGAACTTCGGCTGGCGGTTGGAGCCGTCCTGCGCCAAGCGCGGGATGGTGTCGGCGATCTTCGGGTTGAGCAGGCGGTGCTCGATCAGCGCGAAATAGTCCGTCAGCGAAGTGTTCGGCACCGGCGGCACGATCGGGATGATCTCGTCCTTCTCGAGCTTGGCGAGGAAGGCGCGGATCAGCGGGTCTTCCATCGAATCATGCACGAAATGGATGTCCATCAGCGCCGCCGGATAGGCGATCGCCGCATGGCCGCCATTCAGGATGCGGATCTTCATGTGCTCGTAGGGCGTGACATCGGGCACGAAGGTGACGCCGACATTCTCCAGCGCCGGACGACCGGCGGTGAACTTGTCTTCCAACACCCACTGCTTGAACTCTTCGCAATAGACGGGCCAGTTGTCCTCGATATCGAAGACGTCCTTGAGCAAGTCGATCTCGCGCTGGCCGGTGGCCGGCGTGATGCGGTCGACCATGGCGTTCGGGAAGGCGACATTGGCCTTGATCCACTCGGCAAAGGCAGGATCCGACAGCGCCGCCGTGCCGACCACCGCGTTGCGGGTGACGACACCATTGTGCGGAATGTTGTCGCACGACATGACGGTGAACGGCACGAGGCCCTTGTCCTTGCGCGCCTTGAGACCGGCGACGATCAGGCCGAAGACGGTCTTCGGATCGGCGGGGTTCTTTCCGTCGGCTGCGATTGCCGGATGATCAGGATTAAACTTGCCGGATGCGTCGATGAAGTAGCCGCCCTCGGTGATCGTCATCGAGACGATGCGGATTTCGGGGTCCGCGAGCTTGGCGATGATGGTCTTGGCGTCGCCCACGGGCAGGATATCGATCATCGGCGCGGTGACGCGCGCCGAGGTCTTGTTGTTGTCCTGCTCGACGACCGTCGTCAGGAAATCCTGGGCGGCGAGCTTGTCGCGCATGGCGGCATCGGACGGCAGAATGCCGGCGCCGATGATCGCCCAGTCGTGTGCCTCGCCCTTGTTGAACAGGTCGTCGAGATAAATTGCCTGGTGGGCGCGGTGGAAGTTGCCGACGCCGAAGTGCACGATGCCCGCCTTCAGCGACGCCCGCTCATAGGCCGGTACAGCGGCTGTCTTAGCCGCGTCGGAAAGCGTTGCCAGCGATAGTTTGCACGTCATGTCTCAGTCCTCTTGAAGGTCTTCAGGGTCTAACGACCCCGGTACTGGCGCGCCGGGCACCTCGTCCGGCACGCGCTCTCTTCCCCACCCCGGATGCCTCGCTCAGATGGCGAGGCCCTGCTCGTTGAACCTGTGAATGCGGGCCTTGTCTGCGGTCAGGTAGACGGTGTCGCCGGCCTTGGCCGGGAAGCTGCCGTCGCCGCGCGCCGTCATCTGGCCAATGCCCTCGACGTTGACATGCAGGAAGGTGTCGGAGCCGAGATGTTCGGCGACCACGACCTTGCCCTTCCACTCGCCGCTCTCCATCGAAAGCTGGATATGTTCGGGGCGCACGCCGAGCGTCTGCGAGCCCTGCGGCACGAAGTTCATCTTCGGCGAACCGATGAAGCCGGCGACGAAGAGGTTGCGCGGCTTGGAATAGAGTTCCATCGGCGAGCCCACCTGCTCGATATTGCCGCGGTTAAGCACCACGATCTTGTCGGCCATGGTCATCGCTTCGACCTGGTCGTGGGTGACGTAGATCATCGTCGTCTTCAGCTGCTGGTGCAGCTCGCTGATCTCGAGGCGCATGTTGACGCGCAGCGCCGCATCGAGGTTGGACAGCGGTTCGTCGAACAGGAAGGCCGAGGGCTGGCGCACGATGGCGCGGCCGATCGCGACACGCTGGCGCTGGCCGCCCGAGAGCGCGCGCGGCTTGCGGTCGAGATAGTCGGTGAGGTTGAGGACGCGGGCTGCGTCCGCCACCTTCTTGTCGATCTCGGGCTTTGCCATGCCCGCCATCTTCAGCGGGAAGGCGATGTTGCTGCGCACGCTCATATGCGGATAGAGCGCGTAGGACTGGAACACCATGGCGAGCCGGCGTTCGGATGGCGCGCTCTCGGTGGCGTCCTTGCCGTCGATGACGATCTTGCCGCCGCTGACATCCTCAAGGCCTGCGATCAGGCGCAGCAGCGTGGACTTGCCGCAGCCCGACGGGCCGACGAAGACGACGAACTCGCCGTCCTTGATTTCGAGATCGATCGAAGGGATGACCTTGGCTTCGCCGAAGACCTTCGAAACTTTCTGAAGGGTAATGCTGCCCATGTTTCTCTCCCTTGTTTCTTATTTCACCGCGCCGAACGTCAGGCCGCGGACGAGTTGTTTCTGGCTGAACCAGCCGAGGATCAGGATCGGGGCGATTGCCATGGTCGATGCTGCCGAAAGCTTGGCGTAGAAAAGTCCTTCCGGGCTGGAATAGGAAGCGATGAACGTCGTCAGCGGCGCAGCCTTGGAAGCCGTGAGGTTGAGCGTCCAGAAGGCTTCGTTCCAGGACAGGATGATGTTGAGAAGAAGCGTCGAGGCGATGCCCGGCACCGCCATCGGCGTCAGCACGTAGATGATTTCCTTGCTGAGCGAAGCGCCATCCATACGCGCCGCCTCAAGGATCTCGCCGGGGATTTCCTTGAAGTAGGTGTAGAGCATCCAGATGATGATCGGCAGGTTGATCAGCATCAGCACCACGACGAGGCCGATGCGGCTGTCGAGCAGGCCGGTGTTGCGGAACAACAGATAGATCGGGATCAACGCGCCGACTGCCGGCATCATCTTGGTCGACAGCATCCACATCAGCACATCCTTGGTGCGCTTGGTCGGCGAGAACGCCATCGCCCAGGCGGACGGAACCGCGATGATCAGGCCGAGCAGCGTCGAGCCGAAGGAGATGATCACCGAGTTCAGGAAGTGGCTGAAGTAATTCGATCGGCTCTGCACCTCCAGATAGTTCTCCGTCGTCCAGTGGAAGAACAGGAACTGCGGCGGCGATGCGATGGCGTCGGCTTCCGACTTGAAGCTGGTGAGAAAGGTCCACAGGATCGGGAAGAAGAGCACGATGCCGATGGTCCAGGCGACCGCCGTGACGATCACCTTGCGCTGGGTTGTGATGCGTCTGGCCATCTCAAGTCTCCAGGTTCTTGCCGACGATGCGGACGAGGAAGATAGCAACGATATTGGCGAGGATGACCGCGATGATACCGCCCGCCGAAGCGCCGCCGATGTCGAACTGCAGGAGTGCCCTGTTATAGACGAGGTAGGTCAGGTTCGTGCTGCTCGTGCCCGGGCCGCCATTGGTGGTGACGAGGATTTCGGCGAATACCGAGAGCAGGAAGATCGTCTCGATCAGGATGACGACGGTGATCGCGCGCGCCATGTGCGGCAGGATGATGTAGACGAACTGCGAGAAGAAGCCCGCGCCATCCATCTCGGCCGCTTCCTTCTGCTCTTCCGACAGCGACTGCAGCGCGGTCAAGAGGATCAGCGTGGCGAAGGGAAGCCACTGCCAGGCGACGATCAGGATGATCGAAAACAGCGGCATGTTGGCGAGCCAATCGACCGGCTGCGCGCCGAACAGGCGCCAGATATAGGCGAACAACCCGTTGACCGGGTTCATGAACATGTTCTTCCACACCAGTGCTGCAACGGTCGGCATGATGAAGAACGGCGCGATCACGAGAATGCGCACGATCCCCTGGCCGAACATCGGCTGGTCGAGCAGAAGCGCCAGCGCGATACCGCCGACGATGGTGATGACGAGGACACTCAAGACCAGCACGAGCGTATTGATCAACGCATCGAAGAAGGCCGGGTCCGTCAGGAAGAATTCGTAATTGAGGAAGCCGAGGAAGCGATTGTCGCTCGGCATCAGGAGATTGTAGTCGATGAACGAGAAGTAGATCGTCATCACGAGCGGGACGATCATCCACGCGAAGAGCAGGAGCACCGAAGGTGCCATCATCATGCGCGCCGCGGAGCGGGTGTGTAACGTTGCCATGGTTCACCGTCTTTTCTGAAAGCGGATGGCTGCAAGGCCTTAGGGACAAAAAGGGCCGCCGATGCAGTTCGGGCAATTCGGCGGCCTAGGGGTGCGGCGTGCAGGCGCACGCCGCATGTCTCGGGAGGCTTACTTAGGGTAACCAGCCTTCGTCATTTCGCGGGTCGTCAGCTGCTGAGCGCTCTGCAGGGCCTGATCGACGGAGATCTGGCCGGCGACAGCTGCCGAGAACTGCTGGCCGACGGCCGTGCCGATGCCCTGGAATTCAGGGATCGCGACGAACTGGCCACCGGTGTAAGGCACCGGCTTGACGGTCGGCTTCTGCGTGTCGGCTGCCTTCATCGCATCAAGCGTCTTGGCGGCGAACGGAGCGGCCTTCTGGTAGTCGGCGTTTTCGTAGAGCGAGGTGCGCGTGCCCGGAGGAACGTTTGCCCAGCCTTCCTTGCTTGCCACCAGATCGCCGTAAGCCTTGTCGGTCGCCCAGGCGACGAACTTCTGCGCGGCTTCAGCCTTGGTAGAGGTCGCCGGGATGGCGAGGTTCCACGACCACAGCCAGTTGCCGTGGTTCTTCATCTCGCCCTTGGTCGGGAACAGGGCGTAACCGACCTTGTCGGCAACCTTCGATTCTTTCGGGTTGGAGACGAACGAAGCGGCGACAGTCGCGTCGATCCACATGCCGCACTTGCCGGTCTGGAAGAGCGCCAGGTTTTCGTTGAAGCCGTTCGAGGATGCACCGGGAGGGCCGGCTTCCTTCATCAGGTTGACGTAGAAGCCAAGCGCTTCCTTCCACTCGGGGCTGTCGAACTGGGGCTTCCAGTTTTCATCGAACCAGCGACCACCGAAGGAGTTGTCGAGCGCGGTGATGAACGCCATATTCTCACCCCAGCCGGCCTTGCCGCGAAGGCACATGCCGTAGACTTCGCCCTTCTTGTCGGTGATCTTCTTCGCCGCATCGGCGATGAAGTCCCAGGTCGGCGCGTCGGGCATCTTCAGACCGGCCTTTTCGAAGAGGTCGGTGCGATACATGATCATCGCGCTTTCGCCGTAGAACGGCACTGCGTAGAGCTTGTTGTCGACGGTCAGCGCGGCGCTGATCGCGGGCAGCAGATCCTTGGCGTCATACTTTTCCCCGAGGTTGTCGAGCGGCAGAAGCCAGCCCTGCTTGGCCCAGATCGGAACTTCGTAGTTGCCGATCGTCAGAACGTCGTACTGGCCGCCCTTGGTCGCGATATCGGTCGTGACCTTCTGGCGCAGAACGTTTTCTTCGAGCGTTACCCACTCGAGATCAATGCCGGGGTTCTTTGCCTTGAAGTCATCCGTGAGCTTCTGCATGCGGACCATGTCGCCGTTGTTGACGGTCGCGATCGTCAGCGTTTCAGCCGAAGCCATGCCCGCGAACGCCAGGACGGAGCAGGCGCCGAGCAGAAAAGTTTTAAATGTCATGATCTTCCTCCCAGAAGATGTTAGCGAGCATTCGCTTTGCTCATGGGCAATTACTCAACCACAAGCGACAAATGTCAAGCTCCAATCGTTGCTGCAGCCGCGAAACGATGAGCTATCCTGCTGATTTAAAACGAAATAAATTTTTGCCCACTAGGTGAGCAAATACTCGGCAACCTCTTCATCGGTGATCAAACCGTTGATCTGATGACCCGTAACAGCCGCCTTGATCGCCTTCATCTTGCGCTTGCCCTTGCCTATCCCGATGACCACGGAGGTCTCGCGCGAGGGGATCGGAGCGGACGCGACGCGCTCGTTGATGGGGTTGTCGAGCAGCTTGCCTTCGCTGTCGAAAATCCAGCCGCAGATCTCGCCGACGGCGCCATTGTCCATCAGTTCCATCATCTCGCCCTTCTCCAGGAAGCCGTCGACGCAGAGCGGTCCGTCGATGCCGAGTTCGCCGATACCGACGAAGGTCACGTCGGCCTGCGCGCTCATGTCGAGCGTCGAGCGCACCAGCTGCTGGGCATGCAATGTCTCGCGCTCTTCGGCAGAGGTGACGAGAACCGGCAGCGGCATCGGAAAGTGCCGCGCCTTGACGGCATCGGCCATGCTGAAGATGACGTTGTAATAGGCCGCTGATCCGTCCGGCGCGATGTTGCCGGTAAGGGAGACGATGCGATGATTGATGCACTCAATGGCCGGCAGCTGATCGACCGCGGCCTTCAGCGTTCGCCCGGTTCCGACGGCGAGAACGATCGGGTCGGTCTTCTTCAGCCAGCGTTCGATCTCGGCCGCCGCCGCCTCGGCGATGCCGACGGTCGCGGCACCCGCACCCGGATCGCTCGGCACGATATCCACCTGCCGCAGTCCGTATTTGTTGCGCACGGCGTTGGCGAGCTCAAGACAGGCGGCGATCGGGTGATCGAGCCGCACCTTGATCAACCGCTCGGCCACGGCAAGCGACACCAGCCGCTGCGCCGATTGTCGCGAAATCCCCATGGACGAGGCGATCTCGTCCTGCGTGCGCCCGGCCACATAATAGAGCCAGCCGGCGCGCGCCGCGTCATCGAGACGACCAGAAGTTTCGGACCTTTTCACCATCGACTATCCATTGCGCCCGACTGCGCCGGCTTTCGCCGGCAAAGCATGTGGTTGAAGCTATGTTCGCGCCAGATCAAAACAAAATTCGGGCAAATGTCGAGTGCATTGAGAAATTGCACAATCTATTTTAGCCTCCCTGCAAGCAGTGGATGGTGCTCAGCCCCGCCATTGCCGCGCCATCTTTGCCCGCGAAGCCTTGCTTGACCTGAGATCGAACGGCACGCTAACTATGTGCCAGAGGGAAAAATCGTGCGAATTCTGCTGGTTGAGGACGACAAGATGATTGGCGAGGCCGTGCGCGATCACGTCGCCGCATCCTTCCATGCCGTCGATTGGGTGAAGAACCTCGCCGATGCGGAAGCCGCCACGGGGCCCGTCGAATATGGATTGGTGCTGCTCGACCTCAATCTTCCCGATGGCAGCGGTGTCGATTTCCTGCGCAAGCTGCGCGGCCGTGACATCCGCACGCCCGTCATCATCCTCACCGCGCGCGACCAGATCTCCGACCGCATCGAGGGGTTGAACGCCGGCGCCGACGACTATCTCGTCAAGCCCTTCAATCTGGGCGAGCTTGAAGCCCGCATCATGGCGGTGGCCCGCCGCTACGACGCCAACCCGCATCCGGTGGTGCAGATCGGCGATATCGAAATCAACCGGCCGCAGCACAAGCTCTCCGTCGACGGTGCCTCCGTCATCCTCACCAGCCGCGAATGGGCGGTCCTAGACCTCCTGACCGCGCGCCCCGGCGCGATCGTGTCCAAGGACCGCATCGAGGAGGCGCTTTACGCCTTCGGCTCGGAAATCGAGAGCAACACGGTTGAGGTCTATGTCAGCCGCCTGCGCAAGAAGATCGGCAAGGATCGCATCCGCACGGCGCGCGGCATCGGCTACACACTCGGATCATAATGAAAAAGCGCGAACCCAGCATCACCCGCCCGCTCATCACCGCGCTGACGACTGTCATGGTCGTCTTCTGGCTCATCGCCATCGGCCTCAGCATCCGCGTGATGCAACATGAGTTCGATGAGATTTTCGACAGTGCGCAGCAGGAAACGACGGAACGGCTGCTGGCGCTGATCCTCGACGACATGGACCAGCGCGGCATCGGCGACCCGCACGGCATCGCCATGTTGAATACCGCCGCCAATCGCGAATATCTGACCTATCAGGTTCGTGATTCATCAGGAAAGGTCGTGCTGCGCTCCAATGACGCGCTTGCCGAACCCTTCCCGGCGCCCCTCGAAACGGGCTTCTACGACACCGCCACTGCGCGTATCTATACCGAGAAGACGTCCGACGGCTCCCTTTTCCTGCAGGTCGCCGACCGCTTCAAGAATCGGCGCGAAGCCGTACGCGAAAGCGCCGTCACTCTGCTCATTCCGCTGATCGCGCTTATCCCCGCCAGCATCTTCGCCATCTGGTTCATCGTCGGCCGAGCGCTGAGGCCGCTGGATTCACTCCGCCAGGATATCGGCACCAAGGACGGCGGCAACCTTGCCGAGGTGGAGAGCGCCGGTCTGCCGAAAGAACTGAAGCCGATCGCGCGCTCCGTCAACCTGCTGCTCGGACGCCTGCGTTCCGCGCTTGAGGCCGAGCGCGAATTTACCGCCAACAGCGCCCATGAGCTCAGAACGCCGATCGCCGGCGCGCTGGCGCAGACGCAGCGCCTTGCCGAGGAACTGCCCCCAGGGCCGACCCAGGCCCGCGCCCATCAGGTCGAGAGCTCGCTGGTCAATCTCGGGCGCCTCGCCGAAAAGCTGCTACAGCTCGCCCGCGCCGAGGCCGGCATCGGCGGCAGCGCCACGGCCACGGACCTTCGCCCGGTGCTCGACATGATCGTCACCGATTATGAACGCGACAGCCGCTCGCAGGGTCGCCTGCGCTACACGGCCGCGCCTGCGACAAAGCTGGTTCGCAACGCCGACATGGACGCCTTCGGCATCATCCTGCGCAACCTCATCGAAAACGCCCTGGTTCACGGCGACCCGGAGCTATCGGTCGATGTCAGCCTTGATGAGAATGGTATCGTCCGTGTCGTCAATGGCGGACCTTTGGTCGCGGAAGGCGATATCGCGACGCTGAAGAAGCGTTTCCGGCGCGGGAATACCAGCGCCTCCGGATCCGGCCTTGGCCTGGCGATCGCCGAGCGCATCGTCTCGCAAATGGGTGGGACGCTCGACCTGATGTCTCCCGCCAGCGGTCAAAACTCAGGTTTCGAAGCCCGCATCACGCTGCCTGCCTGATCAGGGTTTGGGCTTGCAAATCGCACCGAACGGTGCGAGCAGATTCTAACCGTTTGGAACAAGCAGAATACGAATGATCATCTCCTTCGATATCGGCGGCTCGGCGATCAAGGGCGGCGTTGCCCTTTCCGAAACCGAGATCACGCCGCTCGGCCGCCGCAAGACCCCCCTCGATGATTTCGGCGCCTTCGTCGATACGCTGAGAACCTTCATCGCGGAAGCCGGCGGTACGCCGACGCTGCTGTCGATCTCGATCGCCGGTGTCGTCGATCCCGATACGCAGCTGCTCACCTGCGCCAATATTCCCTGCATCCACCAGCGCACGATCGCCGCAGATCTTCAGGCCGAGCTCGGCGTGCCGGTGCTGGTCGCCAACGACGCCGACTGCTTCGCCATGGCCGAAGCCGGCCTCGGCGCCGGTCGCGGCCACCGCATCGTGCTTGGCGTCATCCTCGGCACCGGCGTCGGCGGCGGCGTGATCGCCAATGGCCGGCTGATCAACGAGGCCGGCGGCTTTGCCGGCGAATGGGGCCACGGCCCGATCGTTGCACTGCGCGCCGGCCACCCGCCGGTCGAGATCCCGCATTATGCCTGCGGCTGCGGCCAGAGCGGTTGCGTCGATTCCGTCGGCGGCGCGCGCGGCATGGAACGCCTGCACAAGACCCTCCATGGCCTCGGCTTCACCAGCGAGGAAATCATCGGCCAGTGGCTGGGCGGCGAGGAAAAGGCGACCCGCACGATCGACGTCTACATCGACCTCCTCGCCTCTCCTCTGGCGCTGACCGTCAACATCACCGGCGCCACCATCGTCCCCGTCGCCGGCGGGCTCTCCAATGTGGAGCCGCTGCTGGATGAGCTCGACAAGGCGGTGCGCCAGCGTATCCTCCGCAAATTCGACCGCCCGCTGGTCGTGCGCAGCGAATGCCGCGTCGAGCCGGGGTTGATTGGGGCGGCGCTTTTGGGATTGAAGGCGGAAGCGAAGATGGTGGGGTAGGGGTTTTCACCTCACGCTTGATCTCAAAGCTTCGATTGCTGAGTAGGAAAATGCGCGTAATGGTGGTTCATCTGTAGCCGAAAGTTAATTCTGACACTCTACCATCTTGCCGGTGGAACGTGTTTGGGAGAGGCGCATGACTGCTGATGACTTGAATTCCAGGTTGGTGCGCGACGAGCGGGTGCTATGGCGCGGTGTGCCGGCCCAGGGACTGATGTTTACCAGCCGCGACGCGCTGATGATCCCGTTTAGCGCGGTGTGGCTCTCTTTCGCGGTCTTCTGGCTTGTCATGGTTACGCGGACGGGTGCGCCGGTGTTCTTTTATCTATGGGGCGCAATGTTCGTCGGCATCGGGATTTTCTTTGCCGTTGGCCGCTTTTTCGTCGATGCTTGGCTGCGTAGCCGCACCCTCTATGCCGTGACCGACCAGCGGGTCCTCATTTTGCGGTCCGCCCCTTTTGCGCGCTTTACGTCGATCGAGTTGGATCGTCTGCCGGAACTCAATCTGGTTGGTGACGGCAACACAAAGGGTGATATCCGCTTCGGGCCATCTGTTTCTCTGTTCGGTAATCGGTCGATGGCAGTCTGGATGCCATCCCTCGATCCGACACCACAGCTGCTCGGCCTAGCCAAGCCCAAGGCGGTCTTCGATCTGATCCGCGATGCCGGGCAGAAGGCGCGGGCACGCGCCTAGATGGGCTGCCTGTGATGGAGCCGGCGGATGAGGGCGCCTCACCCGCCGACGCTTCCAATCAATACTTCGACGGAACGTACAACTCCGGCGGCAGGACCTTGCGTTCGTAATCCGGGTTGAACACGCGCTCGGGCAAGGCGATCTCCTCGTGCGGCACGTCCTCATAGGGGAACTGCGACAAGAGATGGTCGATGCAGTTGAGGCGGGCGCGCTTCTTGTCGTTGCCTTCGACGATGTGCCAGGGCGCTTCTGGGATGTTGGTGCGGGCGAAGGTTTCTTCCTTGGCCTTGGTGTAGGCTTCCCAGCGGACGCGCGATTCCAGGTCCATCGGCGACAGCTTCCACTGCTTCAGCGGATCGTGGATGCGCACGAGGAAGCGCAGTTGCTGTTCTTCGTCGGTGATCGAGAACCAGTATTTGACGAGGCGGATGCCGGAGCGGACCAGCATGCGCTCGAATTCGGGCACGTCGTTGAAGAACTGCTCGACCTGATCCTCGTCGGCGAAGCCCATGACGCGTTCGACGCCGGAGCGGTTGTACCAGGAGCGGTCGAAGAGCACGATCTCGCCGCCAGCCGGCAGATGCGGCACGTAGCGCTGGAAGTACCACTGCGACTTTTCGCGGTCCGACGGAGCCGGAAGCGCCACGACGCGGGCGACGCGCGGGTTGAGGCGCTGGGTGATGCGCTTGATGACGCCGCCCTTGCCGGCGGAATCGCGACCTTCGAAGATCACGACCACCTTTTCCTTGTGATAGGTGACCCAATCCTGCAGGCGGATCAGCTCGGACTGCAGCGCGATCAACGAACGGAAATACTCGATGCGCGGCATCGATGGCGGATGCGCCTTGCGGTAGATCTTGCGGATTTCCTCGGACAGCGCCGGCTCGGAGAGCTCGAGCTCGTAGTCTTCATCCAGCGTATCGGCCAGTTCGGCCTCGAGCCAGTCGGTTGAAGGCGTGCCTCTCATGGTGGTCATCTCGATCCCTGTTCAGATTTGTCGCTTCGGACGCTTGCGGAGCTGCCTTGCTTTGCGCCGCATGACGATATCATGAAAGCACGCAGGGCAAGGCCACTCATGGCGCCAAATAAGCAGCGTGTCATGAAGGATATATGACGCTTCGGCCGGACGCGGAGATGCGTGCGCAAAGTGGTCGGCAGGTGAGCGTGCCGCCGGCCTTTCGGATCAGCTCAGCGCGTCGGGGCGGTTGGCCTCTTTGACATGGTCGTCGCTGTGCTTGCTGCGAATGCGACGCACGGTGAGCCAGACGCCGAGGACGACGAAGGGCACGGCGGCGCCGGTCAGCGTCTCCGGCGCGATCTCGACGCCGACGCCATGTAGAAGCTTGGCGAGATAGCCGACGAGGCCGATGACGTAATAGGAGATGGCGGCGACCGACAGGCCTTCGACCGTCTGCTGCAGGCGCAGCTGCAGATGGGCGCGCTTGTCCATCGAGGCCAGGATCTCGGTGTTGAACTTTTCCAGCTCGACATCGATCCAGCTGCGCAGAAGGGCCGTGGCGCGGGCGAGCTTGCGCGACAGGTCGGCCTGCCGCTCCTCGACCGACTGGCAGGTGCGCATGGCGGGCGCCAGGCGGCGCTGCAGGAAGGCGCCGAGCGTTTCGTTGCCGGGGAGCGCCTTTTCGGCCAGCATGGCGACGCGCTCGAGTACGATGTTGTAGTAGGCGCGGCTGGCGCCGAAGCGGTAGAGGCTAAGGGCAGCATTGGCCTCGAGCTCGGCGGCGAGGCGGGTGATCTCCGACAGCGTGGCGTCGGCTTCGGCGCGCGCATGCTGCTTCATGCCCTGCGTGATGGCGGTGAAGCTCGTCTCGATCTGGCGGATCTCGGGCGACAGCGTCTGCGCCAACGGCAGGCCCATCATCGCCAGCGTCCTATAGGTCTCGATGTCGAGCAGGCGCTGGGCGAGCATCCCACGGGCGCCATCCGTCATGCCATGATCGAGCACCAGGAACTTGGTCAAGCCGTCGCCGTCCTGACGGAAATCGGTGATCACGGTCGCCTGGCTATCGGCCACCATACTCTGGCAGAGGCTGGTCGGATCGAAATTGGCGATGACGTCGGCGACATCCTCGCTATCCGGGCGGATCTCGATGCGAACGCCGGAGATGAAGGGGCCGGGTGCCGCAAAGCTGGCGCCGAAAGGATTGACCGGGATCTCGGCGCCGAATTCCGCCGGCGCCGGCGTGTCCCAGAAATAGGTCGAGAATTCCGTGTGGCGCTCCCAGCGCAGCGTGCCGCTGCCCCAGCTCATCGTGTGGTGGCTGGTGTCGGCGGCGGGCGCCGGAACGCCCTGGGCGAGCGAGAGCGCCTTCAGGATCGCCTGATCGGCGGCAAAGTTGGCCTCGGTCAGGAAGGCGACCTGGAAGATGACGCGGGAAACGGGGATCAGCGTATAGGGGCGCGAATGGATTTCGCCGAGCGCGCGGGCCCGGACATCGGCTACGGGAAACGAAAAGCTACGCTTCGACAAATCTTGCCTCCTGACTGTGCCCCCACGGCCAGCTCTTCCCTTGGCTATTATCAAATGGCCCGGCGCGTACGACGTGGCGGTTTGACGCAGAACGATCATGCGCCGGCAATTTGCGTCGTGTCGAGCCGTTTCAGTTCCGTCCGCTGCGCCGAGGTCAGTGCGAAGCCGGCAATGGCCAGCGCGTCACCTTGCCGGCAAGCAGCGCCCACCAGACGATGACCGGCTGCAGGGCGAGGCGCGGCAGATGATACCACCAACCCAAGGCGGCCGCGGTCGAGCCGAGATCGTCGATGGCGTGCTTTATGTTGGCCGGGAACACACAGACGGCATAAAGCGCCAGGCAGATCCCGGCCGAGCGGCGTAACCGTTCAGTCGTCAGGCCGATCGCGCCGGCAATTTCGCACAGGCCGGTGAACGCGATCACCTCGGCCGGGAAGGGAACCCAATCCGGGGTGATCGACAGGAACGCGGCTGGGAAGAGCAGGTGCGCGCAGCCGGCGATCATGTAGAGGCCGGCCAGGATAAATCTGCCGGTTGGGCTTTCCGCGTGGTCGGTGGAGGCATTGTCTGCGGCTTTGGTCATGCAGCGTTTACGCAAATGACCGGCGTCTGGATGATGCGACGTATGTCGCCGATGCGCCCGATGCGTCAGGCGGCGTCGGCGAGCTCGATCAGGGCGCGGGCGGCGCTTTCGTCTGTGATCAGCGTGTTGCAGCCGATCCGCTTGATGGTGGCGCTGATGGCAACCGCCCGGTGGGCGCCGCCGGAGGAGAGCACGATGTGCTTGGCCTTCTTCAGCGTATCGAGATCGACGGACATCACCCGGCTGTTGATCGAATGATCGACCGTGTTGCCGTCCTTGTCGAGGAAATTGAACATGGTGTCGCAGACGCAGCCGGCATCGATCAGCTCCTGCAATTCGCCCTTGGAGATCCATCCCTCCGACAGCGAGGTCGAATGCGGGCCGATATCGCCGCAGCTGACGATGGCGAGATCGAGCGTTTCGGCGAGCCGGTAGATGGTATCGAGACCGCATTTTTCGATGAGGTTGCGCTTGGTCTCGGTGGAATCGACCAGGAGCGGCGCGAGGAACATGTAGCACTCGGCGCCGAGCTGGCTTGCCAGCCGCCAGGTGTAGTCGATCGGGTTGGTCTGATGCACGGCGACGATGCCGCCGAGGAGCGAGACGACCTTGCAATTGTCGCGGCGCGGCGGGCGGAAGCTCGACAGCGAGGCCGTCATGGTGCGGCCCCAGCCGACGCCGATCGTGTAGTTGTCGGGAATGGCTTCGGAGAGAAACTGGCCGAGCGCCAGGCCGACACTCTTGGCCAGCGCATTCGGATCGGAGGTGACGGGTGCGGGCACCACGATCGCCTCGTCCAGGCCGTAGGCGCGTTCCAGCTTCACCGACAGTTCGACGCAATCGCCGATCGAATCGTTGATCCAGATCTGCACCTCGCTGCGCTTCATCGCCTCGTCGAGCAGCCGGATGACGGTCGTGCGGCTGATGCCGAGCTGCTCGGCGACATCTTTTTGCGTCAATCCCTGGTTATAATAGAGCCAGGCAGCGCGCAGTCTGAGCGAGGAGGCTTCCGAATAGGCGGTGTGCGTGCCGCGTTTTAGCTTGACCACATCTCCTCCAAAAGCAAAGGCGCCCTAGATCCTGCTCGAGACAGGGCATGGTTTGTCGCTGCGATAATGACCGGTGTGACACTTATGTCAATTGAAATGCACAAATGTCCTTGACATAATGGCCCTGGAATAGCGATAGTCTTGGCAACTGGTCGTTCCGTCCATTGTAGGAGGCACTGTGCGGGCATATGGCAAATCGCAGCGGTCTTGCGCCGGGGCTCGATTGCCCTTGGACGTCTTCGTTGCGGCAGCCCGAGACGGGAACGATGGGGTACTCGCCGACGTTTATGATGTAAGCCAAACGCGCGGGCACGATTTCACATATAGCGACTTCAAAGACAGTACGGGCAATCCGTAGATCACCTCATTCGCCGGGCCTCAAGTGCTCCGGCTCGCAGCTCAAGTCAAAAGGACACGCGACCATGACATCCAAGCTTGACCAACTCCGCGAGATCACCACCGTCGTCGCCGACACCGGTGACATCGAAGCCGTTGCCCGCCTGAAGCCGGTCGATTGCACGACCAACCCGAGCATCGTTTTGAAGGCACTCGGCACGCCGATGTTCGCCGATGCGATCAAGGAAGCCGTTTCCTGGGGCAAGAAGCAGGGCGGCAATTCCGAAGCCGTTGCTTCCGCCGTTGCCGACCGTCTCGCCGTTTCCGTCGGTGCAGCGCTCTCGAAGCTCGTTCCCGGCCGCGTCTCGACCGAAGTCGACGCCGACCTTTCCTTCGACACCAAGGCATCGGTTGAAAAGGCACACGGGATCATCGCCGGCTACAAGGAACGCGGCATCGAGAAGGATCGCATCCTGATCAAGCTCGCTTCCACCTGGGAAGGCATTCGCGCCGCCGAAATCCTGCAGAAGGAAGGCATCGATTGCAACCTGACGCTCCTGTTCTCGCAGGCACAGGCGATCGCGTGCGCCGACGCCAAGGCGTTCCTCATCTCGCCCTTCGTCGGCCGTATCCTCGACTGGTACAAGAAGTCGACCGGCAAGGACTTCACGCCTGAGGAAGATCCGGGCGTCATCTCCGTTCGCGAGATCTACAACTACTACAAGGCCAACGACATCAAGACGATCGTCATGGGCGCCTCGTTCCGTAGCGCCGGCGAGATCGAAGCACTGGCCGGTTGCGACCGCCTGACGATCGCACCGAACCTGCTCGACGAACTGTCGAACGACCAGGGCAAGCTTGAGCGCAAGCTGTCGCCTGAAGGTGCCAAGCCGATCTCCAAGATCGCAGTCGACGAGAAGACCTTCCGCTGGATGATGAACGAAGACGCCATGGCGACCGAAAAGCTCGCTGAAGGCATCCGCGCCTTCGCCAAGGACCTCGGCACGCTGCGCGCCATGGTCACCAAGGAACTGCAGCTCGCAGCCGCCTAAGGCTTTCGGGTACTTGAATGAGGAAAGGGCGGTGCCGGTGGCGCCGCCCTTTTTCGTTGTGGGCACCACTGTCCCTCATTCCTGTGCTTGTCACAGGAATCCAGCCACGGCGCGTCCGCGCCGTGAATGACCTCTTACGGTGCCTCTGGTAGAAAAGAGTCTTTTCGCCGCGCAGACGCGCGTCGGCTGGATTCCCGCCACAAGGGCGAGAATGAGGGAGAGTGGGGTGGCGCTTGCCGTATCAAAGCAGGCGTAGAGGGGGCGGCGATGGGCGATAGCGCCTCCCGACCTCCGCTACTCCACCGCCCAGATCCGCTTCGCATTCCCCTGATAAAGCTTGTCGCGCTCCTCGGCGCTGCAGCCGGATGTCAGCGCGTGCGTGGCCGCCACCCAGGGCGTCAACCCGCCGCCGAGTGTGCAGACGGGCCAGTCGCTGCCCCAGACGACGCGATCCCAGCCGAAGCTCTCGATCGTGTGCTCGACATAGGGGCGAAGGCTTGCGACCGACCAGCGTTCGAGATCGCCATAGGCGATGACGCCGGAGATCTTGGCGGTAACGTTGGGGCGGCGGGAGAATTCGGTGATGCCGCGATGCCAGACGGCGCTCATGCCTGACTTGATCGGCGGATTGGCGCAGTGGTCGAGGATGAAGCGGACATCGGGGTTGAGGTCGACGAGATCGAGAATGCGTTCGAACTGGTGCGGGAAGACACAGAGATCGAAGGTTAGCCGGGTATCAGCCAGCCGCGCGACGTTCTCGCGAAACAGCGGGCGCTCGGAGGTCTCGTCGGGTGCCACATGCAGCACGCGGCGGAAGCCCTTGACGAAGGGGTCGGCGAGGCATCGTTCGAGATAGACCGGAAAGCCGTCTTCTTCCGGCCGGCAGGCGGCGATGGCGCCGCGCACGAGGCTTTTGGGTTTCTCGGTGATCTCCTTGATGAAGGTCGTTTCCTGTTCGATCGCATCAGCTGATACATCGACTTCCATGTGCAGCACATTGGTGATGCCGCAGCGAAACGCGTCGCGAGCATAGTGCTCGTAGAGGCTGTCGCGGTTCAGTTCCGGCACGTCGGGGAGCCAGGGATAGTGCAGGCGATTGCGGTCGATGACGTGCAGATGTGTGTCGAAGAGCATGCGGTTCCTCCCCCTTCATGCAGGCTTATCTTGCCGTCCTCTTAGTCTTTCGCCGGATTTTTCGATTGCTGACACAGGCCTCCCCCCCGTGTCAGCGTCCGGCGTCGGACAATGTCATTGACGACATAATGAATATAATGTTTGCATATGAATGAATGCGCTGCAAGCGCCACGCATAACGGGAGGAATTATGAGCCACGGTCTGGAAGGCAAGAAGGTCGTCGTCACGGCGGCCGGTCAGGGGATCGGTCGCGCCAGCGTGGAGCGGTTCATTTCGCTCGGCGCCCATGTCTACGCCACCGACATCAACCAGGCGTCGCTTTCGACGCTCGCGGGCGCGACGACCACGGTTCTCGACGTGCTCGACGGGAACGCGGTGCGGGCCTTCGCAGAGGAGATCGGGCCGATCGACGTGCTCTTCAACTGCGCCGGCTTCGTGCATGCCGGATCGATCCTCGATTGCGAGGAAAAGGATTGGGACTTTTCCTTCAACCTCAATGCCAAGGCGATGTACACGACCTGCCGCACCTTCCTTCCCGGCATGCTCGACAAGGGCAAGGGCTCGATCGTCAACATGGCGTCCGTCGCCTCAAGCGTGAAGGGCGTGCCGAACCGCTTTGCCTATAGCGCGTCGAAGGCGGCCGTGATCGGGCTCACCAAGTCGATCGCTTCCGACTTCGTCGCGAAGGGTATCCGCGCCAACGCCATCTGCCCGGGGACCGTCGACAGCCCTTCGCTGCACGAGCGGCTGCGCGCCACCGGCGACTACGACAAGGCGCTCAGCGACTTCATCGCCCGCCAGCCGATGGGCCGCATCGCCACCGCCGAGGAGATCGCGGCACTCGTCACCTATCTCGCCGGAGACGAGGCCGGGTTCACCACAGGCCAGATCCATGTGGTCGATGGCGGCTGGACTGGCTGAGGCCATATTGCTCTTGCCGGTATCAAGCTGATATCGTTGGTGATCTCGCAGCGGCGGAGCATTTGATGGCAGAGGTTACGTCAGGCGGCAGCGGCCGTCCCCTTCGGTTGCTGCGCAAGCACGCGATCTTCGTGATCGCGGTGCTTGTCGGCCTTGCGGTCTTCTTGCTTCTGACGACGCGCGAGGTGACGGCACGCAATCTTCTGGCCGGCTGGAACGTGGCCGCGGTGATGTTCATCGTCGCCACATGGCGACGGATGCTGAAGGCGAGCGTGGCGACGATCCGCAAGCGCTCGGCCGATCTCGACTTTTCCGACTCGCTTCTGATGTTCCTGTCGATCTCGGCAGCCCTTGCCAGTATCGCCGGCATCGGGCTCGAGCTGCATCAGGTCAAGGAGGCGGCGCCCAGTGTCGCGCTCGGCCGTGCACTCGCCGCCATCGTCACCATCCTGATCTCCTGGGTCTTCCTGCACACGCTGTTTACCGTGCACTACGCGCACCGCTTCTATGGCGGCGACGACGATGGCGATGGCGTCAAGGGTGACGGGCTGAAGTTTCCCGAGGGGCTGGACGAGCCCGTCTACTGGGACTTCCTCTACTACTCCTTCACGATCGGCGTCGCCTCGCAGACGGCGGATGTGGCGACGAGTTCGACTGTCATGCGCAAGCTGACGCTGCTGCATTCGGTGCTGTCGTTTCTCTTCAATACGACCATCCTGGCGCTCGCCATCAATGTCGGCGCAAGCCTCCTTTAGAGGTAGGCGCGCGCGATAGAGCCGCTTGGCAATCTGGTGTAAGAGAGGTTTTCTTCACCTGGGGTTGTTTTGGGGGCTTCATGGGGTCGTTATCGCGCGAGAGATTGGCGGCGCTTGCCGGTTGCGATGCGGAGCAGCTGGACGCCGTGGCGCGGCTTCAGATCATCGAGGCCGGGCCGGATGGCTATGCGGCGAGCGACGTCAGCCGGCTGCGGCTGGTGCTGGCGCTGAATGCCGCCGGCATTGCGCTCGAGACGCTCGCCACCGGTCTCAGGCAACAGATCGTCTCGCTCGATTTTGCCAGCCAGCTGATGTTCGAGCCGGTCACCATGTCGGAGAGATCGCTTCCAGACGCGCTCGCCGATGCGTCGCTCGATCTCGGCCGCGTCAACGCGCTGCATTCCAGCGCCGGGCTTTCGCCGATGTCGCCGAAGCGGGCGCTGCGGGAGGATGACGAGGAGTTCATCCGGCTGATCACCGAATGCACCGGGCTCGGCGCTTCCGACGAGGGCATGCAGCGGGTGCTGAGGGTCTTCGGCCAGTCGATGCGGCGCTGCGTGGATACGATGCGCGATCTCTTCCGCGCCGAGGTGGAAGAGCCGATGCTGGCCGCCGGCCTCAGCCATCGCGAGGTGCTCGCGGCGGGCGCGGCCACGCGGCTTTCGCTGCAGCGCATCGGCATCCGCATGCTCTTCCTGCTGCAACGGCGGATGCTTGAGGAGGCCGTGTTCGACAATGTGGTCGGGCGGCTGCAGGATGCCCTGCGCGGGCTGGGTGTAGACGCCGAAGACGATCAGGCGCTGCCGGCCGTGGCCTTCGCCGATCTCACCGGTTTCACGGCACTGACGCGCGATATCGGCGATGTCAGGGCGGCCGAGAAGGCGGCGAGCTTCGAGGCGCTGGCGCAGCGTCTCGCCAATCTTGCCGGCGGGCGGATCGTCAAGCCGCTGGGTGATGGGGTGATGATGCTGTTTCCGGATGCGGAGGCCGCACTGAAGGCGTCGCTGTCGCTCGTCGCCGAGAGTGCTGCGCATCAACTGCCGGAGGTGAGAGTGGGTGTTGCGACCGGCCGGGTGGTGCCGCGCGATGGCGACATTTTCGGTCACACGGTCAATCTGGCGGCGCGGATCGCTTCGGTCGCCGCACCTTCGCAAGTGCTCGTCTGCGGCGGCACGCATGATGCCGCCACTGACGAGATTTCGGAGATGGATTTCGAGGCGCTAGAGCCGATGTCGCTCAAGGGCGTCGCCGATCCCGTATCGCTGTTTTCGGTCAAGACCGGGCTATAGGATCGGCTTCCTAGAATATTGCCTGCCCGGCCAGGAGTGCGAGCACCAGGAAGATCACGAAGATGATGAGCGCGATACCGAAGAGAACGCGCGCGATCGTCGCCGTCGCCGCGGAAATCCCGGAAAAGCCGAAGAAGCCCGCGATTAGCGAAATCACGAAAAAGATAAGAGCCCATTTCAGCATGGAGGCGTTCCTTCTAGTTGGTCCGATAGAAGACGCGCCAGAGCGAAAAAGGTTCCATATCCAATGAGATAGCGGTGACGTTTTGGGGCGTTGCGGGTTTGGCGGCGCGTTATGGCCATCAGTCAAAACCAATTAGTATTGACTAATTGATTAGTAGTTGCTATTGAATGCATATGACAGAAGCCGAGACCATCACGACAGTCATGCGCGCACTTGCCGACCCCACCCGGCGGGCGGTGTTCGAACGCATCGCCAATGCCGACGAGATCACCGTGGCGGAGCTCACCCGGAGCAGCAATGTGACCCAGGGCGCAATCTCGCAGCATGTGAAGACGTTGAAACAGGCAGGCCTCGTCAGCGAGCGGCCGGAGGGCCGCAATGTCTATTATCGGGCGCAGCCGGCCGGCCTGGAGCCGCTGGCGGATTGGATGAGCCATTACGGCGTGTTCTGGCGCGAGCGCTTTGCCGATCTGAGGGACCTCTTGAAGGAAATCGACCCATGACCGACCATGCCGACACGTCATCCATCGTCCTGGACGAGGTCTTCCCGCATAGACGGGAGATCCTCTGGAAGGCGCTGACCTCGGGCCCGCTGATCGGGCGATGGCTGATGGAGCCCAAGGGGTTCGAGGCCGTTGTCGGCAATCGCTTCACCTTCCAGACCAAGCCCGCCGGCGAATGGGACGGCACCATCCGGTGCGAGGTGCTCGAGGTCGTGGAAGGGCAGAGGCTCTCCTATGCCTGGAGGGGCGGCCACGAGAGCAACCAGGGCTACGGCTCGAAGCTGGAGACAATCGTCACCCTCACGCTTGCCGAAGCGGAAGCGGGCACGCGGTTGCGCCTGGTGCATTCGGGCTTCGTGCTGCCGAAGAACGATGCCGCCTATCGCAACATGAGCGAGGGCTGGAAGAAGGTTGTCGAGCGCCTGGACACTGTCGTCGCTGAGGAGGCGTCGCAGACGCTGCATTAAAGTCAGAGGAGGAGAATGTCATGAACGCATCCTATGCCGGCGGCTGCGCCTGCGGCGCCATTCGCTACGAGATCGCCGGCGAGCCCGTCGTCATGCTCGATTGCCAATGCCGCCAATGCCAGCGCGACAGTGGCACCGGCCACCAGTCGCACCTGACCTTCGTTGCCGCCGAGGTGACGCTGAAGGGTGAGGCATCGCAGTGGCAGAGCGTGGGCGATGGCGGTACGGTCAAGCGGCGCACCTTCTGTCCGACCTGCGGCTCGCATGTCTACCTGACATTTCCCGATATGCCGGATGTGTTCATCGTCACGCCATCCAGCCTCGACGATCCCAGCCGCTACAAGCCGCAACTGGTGGCATGGACCGCCGCCGGCCACGCCTGGGATCATCTCGATCCGGCGTTGCCGACATTCGAGGCCATGCCGCCGCGCTGACAATTCACTATCGACGAGAACGCCGCCGCTGTTGCCAACGGCGGCGTTCTCGGTCTGCATGGCATGCGTCAGCCGTGGTTGATCATCACGTGGCGGACGGCGGTGTAGTCTTCCAGTGCGTAGACCGACATGTCCTTGCCGTAGCCCGATTGCTTCAGGCCGCCATGCGGCATCTCGTTGGTGAGCATGAAGTGGGTGTTGATCCAGGTGCAGCCATATTGCAGCCGGGCGGCGGTCTTCATGCCGCGGCTGATGTCCTTGGTCCAGACCGACGAGGCCAGGCCATAGTCGCTGTCGTTGGCCCAGGTGACGGCATCCTCGACATCGGTGAAGCGGGTGACCGAGACGACCGGGCCGAAGACCTCGCGGCGGACGATCTCGTCTTCCTGCGTGGCGCCGGCAATGACTGTCGGCGTGTAGAAGAAGCCCTTTTCGCCCGAGGTCTTGCCGCCTGTGGTGATCTCCATGTGCTTGTGTTCGCCGGCGCGGGCGACGAAGCTTTCGACGCGGTCGCGCTGGCGCTTGGAGATCAGCGGGCCGATCTCGTTTTCGGCGTCGTCGGCAAGGTTGAACTTGATCGAGGAGACCGCCGAGGAGAGATCGGCCACGAACCTGTCGTAGACCTTGGCGTCGGCATAGATGCGGCAGGCGGCGGTGCAGTCCTGACCGGCATTGTAGTAACCGAATGTGCGGATGCCTGATACGACCGCGTCGATATCGGCGTCGTCGAAGACGATCACAGGGGCCTTGCCGCCGAGTTCCAGATGGGTGCGCTTGACGGTCTTTGCGGCCGCCTGCAGCACCTTCTTGCCGGTGGCGACATCGCCGGTGATCGACAGCATCGAGATTTTCGGGTGGTTGATCAGCGCATTGCCGACGCTTTCGCCGCGGCCGAGAATGACGTTGACCACGCCCTCCGGCAGGATGTCGGAGAGGAGCTTCGCCATCTTCAGCGCCGTCAGCGGCGTCTGCTCGGAAGGCTTGAAGACGACGGTGTTGCCGCCGGCAATCGCCGGCGCCAGCTTCCAGGCCATCATCATCAGCGGATAGTTCCAGGGCGCGATCGAGCCGACGATGCCGACGGCATCGCGGCGGATCATCGAGGTGTGGCCGGGCAGATATTCACCGGCGACCGGGCCATGCAGGTTGCGCACCGCGCCGGCGAAGAAGCGGTAGCAATCGACGATGGCGGGGATCTCGTCGTTCAGCACCGCGTTGATCGGCTTGCCGCAGTTCAGCGCTTCCAGCGTCGCGAAGCCTGCCGCGTCCTTCTCGATCGCGTCGGCGATTTTCAGCAGATAGCCGGCGCGCTCGCCTGGTGTCGTCTGCGACCATGCCGAGAAGGCCTTCTCGGCGGCGTCGACGGCGGCGTCGATCTGGCCGAGCGACGCTTCGGCGAGGCTCAGCACGGTTTCGCCGGTCTTCGGGTTCAGGATGTTTTCTTCGATCTCGGTGCCCGCTTCGAAGCGGGATCCAATCAGCATCGCGGTGTCCATGATGTTCTCCCTTGTTATCGATGGGGCGGGATGGGGGTATCCCGCGCTCCGGTTATTTTCCAGCTCCGGCGACCTGATCGCCGTCGCGCGTGAGGTAGTAGGCTGCCAGGATCGGCAGGAAGGTGACGAGCACGACGACCATGGCGACCACGTTGGTGACGGGGCGCTGGCGCGGGCGGATCAGCTCTTCCAGCATCCAGATCGGCAGCGTCGATTGCTGGCCGCCGGTGAAAGTAGTGACGATGACCTCGTCGAAGGAGAGCGCGAAGGCAAGCATGCCGCCGGCCAGAAGCGCCGTGCCGATATTCGGCAGGATGACGTGACGGAAGGTCTGGAAGCCATCGGCGCCGAGATCCATCGAGGCCTCGATCAGCGAGCCCTGGGTGCGGCGGAAGCGGGCGACGGCGTTGTTATAGACCACGACGACGCAGAAGGTGGCGTGGCCGAGCACGATCGTCCAGACCGAGAAGGGGATGTCGAACAGGCTGAAGGCCGAGCGCAGCGCGATGCCGGTGATGATGCCAGGCAGCGCGATCGGCAGGATGACGAGCAGCGAGATCGCCTCGCGGCCGAAGAACTTCGTCTGGCTGACGGCGGCGGCGCAGAGCGTGCCGAGCACCAGCGCGATCGCGGTGGCGATGCAGGCGACCTGCACGGAAAGCCCAAGGGCGGCCCAGACATCCGGCCGGTTCCAGGCGATGCCGAACCACTGCAGCGTCAGCCCCGGCGGCGGCCACTGGTAGCTCTTCTCCTCCGTCGTGAAGGCGTAGACGAAGATCAACAGGATCGGCAGGTGCAGGAAGAACAGCCCGCCGGCGGCGGCGATCTTGAGCGCGATCGGCGCGCGTTGGCCACGGTCAGAGCGCATCGAAGGCTCCCTGTTTCTTGGCCAGCCACAGATAGACGGCCATGATGACGATGGGGACGACGGAGAAGGCGGCAGCCAGCGGCACGTTGCCGGCCGTTCCCTGCTGCGCATAGACCGCCTGGCCGATGAAAAGGCGCGAGGAGCCGATGATCTGCGGGATGATGTAATCGCCGAGCGTCAGCGAGAAGGTGAAGATCGAGCCGGCGACGATGCCGGGCAGAGCCAGCGGAAAGAGCACGGTGCGGAAGGTCTGGCCGGGCGTGGCGCCGAGATCCGACGAGGCCTCGATCAGGTTGCCCTGGACACGTTCGAGCGCTGCCTGCGTCGGCAGGATCATGTAGGGCAGCCAGACATAGACGAAGACGAGGAAGGTGCCGATATAGCTCACCGACAGCGAGTTGCCGCCGATGACGGGCAGCGCCAGCACGCCGTCGAGCAGCCAGGCCAAATGCAGCTTGGCGAAGAACCAGGTGAGGATACCCTCCTTGGCGAGGATCAGCTTCCAGGCGTAGATCTTGACCAGATAGCTTGACCAGAGCGGCAGCATGACGCCGAGATAGAAGAGCGCCTTCCATTTTCCCTTGGCGTAACGGGCGGCGTAATAGGCGATCGGGAAGGCGACGACGGCGGAGGCGAGCGTCACCAGTGCCGCCATCAGCACCGTTCTGACGATGATGTCGAAATTGGTCGGCGACAGCAGCTGCGCATAGGTCGCCAGCGTGAATTCGTAGTTCACCAGGCCGGAGAAATCGTCGATCGAAAAGAAGCTCTGCAGCAGAAGTGCCAGGAGCGAGCCGATATAGATGATGCCGAGCCAGAGCAGCGGCGGCGTCAGCATCAGGAAGAGCAGCAGCTTGGGGCGGCGCCAGAACATGTCGGACATCCGGCCGAAGAAGCCGCCGCGTCCGGGTAGGATCGAGGTCGCCGTCTCCTCGTGGGTGAGCGCGATCGCGGTCATGCGGCGTCGTCCATGTAGTGCACGTCGACGGGCTGCCACGACAGGCGGACATCGGCGCCGACTTCGGGGACGACGACGCCGGCGGGCAGCATGACATGCAGGCGCGTGCCTCTGGCCGCAACGGTGAGCCGCGTGGCGGCGCCGAGGAAGCTGGCGTTTTCGACACGGGATTCGACGCCGTCGCCGGTGATGCGGATCGCTTCGGGGCGCAGGCTCGCCCAGCGCTTCTCGCCGCCGAGCGCGGTCATCAGGTCGGGGGCGATCACATTGGAGGAGCCGACGAAATCGGCGACGAAGCGCGTCTTCGGCCTGTTATAGATATCCTGCGGCGTGCCCTCCTGCACGATGCCGCCATCGTTGAAGACGGCGACGCGGTCGGCCATGGAGAGTGCTTCGCCCTGGTCGTGGGTGACAAAGACGAAGGTGATGCCCAGCGCCCGCTGCAGGCCCTTCAGCTCCTCCTGCATCTGCTCGCGCAGCTTCAGGTCCAGCGCGCCAAGCGGTTCGTCGAGCAACAGCACGCGCGGTTTGTTGACCAGCGCCCGGGCAAGCGCCACGCGCTGCCTCTGGCCGCCGGAGAGCTGTCCGGGTTTGCGGGCGCCGTAGCCGGGGAGCTTCACCAGCTCCAGCGCCTGTTCGGCGGCCTTGGCACGCTCCATTTTGCCGACGC
The DNA here is from genome assembly GCF_044772225.1 of Rhizobium sp. NPDC090275. NCBI lineage: Bacteria > Pseudomonadati > Pseudomonadota > Alphaproteobacteria > Hyphomicrobiales > Rhizobiaceae > Rhizobium > Rhizobium sp. NPDC090275. Next base: position 49,313 of record NZ_JBIVYL010000007.1, read on the forward strand.
CCTTGACCATCAGCCCGTAGGCGACGTTGTCGAGGATGTTGAGGTGCGGGAAGAGCGCGTAGTCCTGGAAGACGGTGTTGACGTTGCGCCTATAGGGCGGCACGCCCTCGGCGGTCTCGCCGAAAATCTCGATATGCCCCGCCGTCGGTTGTTCGAAGCCCGCGATCAGTCTCAGGCAGGTGGTCTTGCCCGAACCCGACGGCCCCAGCATGGCGAAGAACTCGCCAGGCGCGATCTCAAGATCGACGCCATCGACGGCGCGAACGGCGCCGAAATGGCGGGAGACCTTCTGGAAACGGACGGCGGGTGTCATTTTGGGGGCTCCGATCTGATGTACTCTGGGTGTGCGGGGAATTAAGACCCCACCCCAAACCCCTCCCCACAAGGGGGAGGGGCTTAACTTGGTGCACCCTCTGCGGCCATTCCGAGTCTACAGGGCTGGGCGAGGCGTTGCCGCTCTAGCCCCTCCCCCCTTGTGGGGAGGGGTTGGGGAGGGGACTTGCCACAAGCCGCGAGGGCTGCGGGGAGCTGTTACCGCCCGCCAATCACGCCGATATAATCCGACACCCAGCGGTGATAGGGCACGCACTCGCCCTGTTCGCACTTGGCGGTGGGCGTGCGCCAGAACTTGATCTTGTCGAAGTGATCATAGCCATTGGTGGCGCAGCCGGTGTCGGTCATCAACTCGTTGCCCTTGCAGGCCGCCGGAACCGAGGGGACGGCGCCGAACCAGGCCGCGGCGTCGCCCTGGACCTTGGCGGACAGCGAATGCTCCATCCACATATAGGCGCAGTTCGGGTGCTCGCTGTCGGCGTGCAGCATGGTCGTGTCAGCCCAGCCAGTGACGCCCTCTTCGGGGAAGGTGGAGGCGATCTTCTGCTTGTCCGCCTGCATCAGGTTGACCTGGAAGGGCCAGGAGCCGGAAGCGACGACGCCTTCGTTCTTGAAATCGTCGATCTGGATCATCGCGTCGTGCCAATAGCGCGAGACGAGCTTGCGCTGGCCGCGCAAGAGATCGAGGGCGGCCTTGTACTGGTCTTCGTTGAGCTCGTAGGGGTTCTTGATGTTGAGTTCCGGCTTGTGGGCCATGAGATAAAGCGCGGCATCGGCGATGTAGATCGGGCCGTCATACGCCTGGACGCGGCCCTTGTTGGACTTGCCGTCGGGCAGCGTCTCTTCCTCGAAGACCACCTTCCAGCTCTTCGGCGCTTCGCCCTTGAAGGCGTCGGTGTTGTACATCAGGACATTAGGTCCCCAGAGATAGGGAACGCCGTAATGGACGCCTGATACCGTGTACCAGGGCGCGTCCTGCAGGCGCTTGTCGACGTTCTTGAAGCTCGGGATGAGATCGGTGTTGATCGGCTGGACGCGCTTGCCGGCCACGAGGCGCAGCGAGGCGTCGCCGGAGGCGGTGACGAGGTCGAAGCCGCCTTCGTTCATCAGCGATACCATTTCATCGGAGGTGGCGGCGGTCTTGACCGAAACCTTGCAGCCGGTCTCTTTTTCGAAGCCGGTGACCCAGTCGTAATTCTTGTCGCTTTCGCCGCGCTCGATATAGCCGGCCCAGGCCACGATGCTGACGGCGCCTTCGCCCTTGCCCAATTCCTTCAGCGGCTCGGCCGCCACGACCTGCGTCACGAAGCTCAGGGTCGCAAGCGCAGCCGTGCACGATTTCAGAAGATATTTCATCTGATGTCTCCCGGTTTTGGTGCCACTTCGTGGCGTTTTGTTCCCGGCAGAAAAGGTGACGCGAAAAAGCCGCTTTCGCAAATTCATTTATCAGAATGGCGTTATCGGAATTTCCGATATCAGGCTTTGCTAGCGTGCTCGTCCGCTTCTCATTGCTTCAGCAATGCCGACGAAATCCCTTGCGGCCTGCGGCAGGCTCGAGCCCTTGCGCCAGACCATGCCGACCTGGACGACCGGAAGCGAGCCGGAGACATCGCGGCTTTCAATGCGGTCGCCTTCCAGCGACCATGGGCGGTAGACGAGATCGGGGAGCAGCGCCACGCCGGCGCCGGTTGCGACCAGACTGCGCACGGCCTCGACGGAGCGGGTGCGGAAGGCGACGTGCGGGCGGGCGCCGAGGGCCGAGAGCAGCTTGCCGGTGTTTTCCTCGATTTCGTCGACGGTCAGCATGATCAGCGGTTCGCGAGCGATGTCGGCGATCGAGATGATGTCGGCGGACACAAGCGGGTGGCCCATGGGGAGCCAGAGGCGGTAGGGCGAGGTTTCCAGGATTTCGGCCTGCAGCGCCATGCGGTCGCGCAGGTTGGAGATGACCATGACCGCGACATCGAGCTCGCCGCCGACCAGCAGATGTTCGAGATAGCCGCCATTGTCCTCGATGGCCGAGACCTCGACGCCGGGGCAGGCGCGGCGATAGCGGGCGAGCAGGTCGGAGAGCACGTAGCCGGCGACGAGCGAGGTGACGCCGATGTTGAGCGTGCCCGAGGGCTGGTTGCTGTTGTTAGAAAAGCTGGCGCGGGCATCGGAGACGCTGGCCAGGATCTTGGTGGCGTGGCGCAGGAACTGGTGGCCGTTATGAGTGATTGTAAGCCCGCGCGGATGGCGATCGAAAAGCTCGACGCCGAGATCCGTCTCCAGCTCCTTCAGCGCTTCCGTAACCGAGGATTGCGAGATCGACAGGTTCTGCGCGGCCCGCGTGATCGAGCCCTGCTCGGCCACTGCAATGAAGTATTGAATCTGGCGAAGCGTGAAGGCCATGGCATCTTAGAGCATGGCGCCCGAGGCCATTGCAAGCGTGCACCATGCTGGACCTTTTTTGGGATAAGTCTCTTTGTGGCACAAACTTCTTGCCCGCATTTAAGTATTCCGAAACGTCATTTCTCTAGCGTCCAGACCAGTTTATTGCGTTGGAGTGACTTGATGGCGGAGCAGTTGGCGTGAAGGCCTTACTGCGCATCTTCCGGCCTTCCCGGAAATTGGTGCTGATCATCGGCGGAATTGCCCTTCTCGGGGGCGTTTCCGGCGGCGCAGCGCTGTATATCGGCAAGGACACCCTGCTCGGTCCTCCCGCGGAGACCGTGAACGGCGCCGCATGCACCGACGTCAATCTCGTCACCATCAAGAAGCAGAAGCGGGTCTGGATCCGCAAGTATATCAAGACCGAGCCGACCGACGGCATGACCCGCGTCAAGACGGCGCTGAGAGTAGCCAAGGCCGTCTATGACGCGCAGAAGCCGGATCTGGTGCAGGTCGTGGTGCTCGACGCCAACGGGCCGACGCTGCGCTCCGATATCCGCGGTCGGGCGATCGGCGCTGACGTCGTCTATATCCCGCATCCCGATCCGATCGTCGAAAGCATCGAGGGCAACAAGACCTATACCGCCCGCTACTACGACGGCACGGCGGCCGCCAACGGCCTGTTCTTCGGCGAACGCGTCGACCTGCCCGAAGACGAGATCACAACGCTAAACGCATCGTTCAAGGACGTGTCCGACTGTATCGACCCTATCGCGGTTGCTGCGACCGAGGGCGGCGAGGGCAAGCCAGTTGCCAAGGGCGAAGGCGCGAAGCCGGCCGAGGGAGGACACGGCGCTGCACCGGCCGAAGGTGAGGCGGCCCCGGCGGCGGCGCCTTCAGGCGGGCATTGATTGATTGGTTGGTCGGCGGGGCCTTCCCGTCCGACAATTGCGAACAACGCGTCGGTATTTCATTAGCGGAAACACAAACAAAAAAGGCGGCCAACCCTTCCGGGTTGCCGCCTTTTCTTGTGTCCGTAACCGTCCTTAGTCAGCCTTGGCCTTGCGGGCCGGGAAGAGGATGACGTCGCGGATCGAGGGGGCGTTGGTCAAGAGCATGGTCAGGCGGTCGACGCCGATGCCCAGACCACCTGCGGGCGGCATGCCCTGGTCGATGGCGTCGAGGAATTCGTCGTCCAGCTGCTTGTCCTTTTCGCCGCGGGCATGGGCCTGCTCGAGCTGCTCGACCATGCGGCGGCGCTGTTCTTCCGGATCGTTGAGTTCCGAGAAGGCGTTGCCCAGTTCCCAGGCGTTGCAATAGGTCTCGAAGCGCTCGACGAGGCGCGGCTCGCCCGGCACTTCCTTGGCGAAGGGCGAGATGTCCTTCGGGAAGTGGGTGACGTGGCTCGGCTGGATCAGCGTGCCCTCGACCTTTTCCTCGAAGATGAAGGCGAGGCATTCGCCCCAGGTCCAGTCCTTCTCGACCTCGAAGCCGGCGGCCTTGGCGGCGGCGCGGGCTTCCTCGTCGGTCTTCATCGCGAGGAAATCGATGCCGGTCGCTTCCTTGACCGCGTCAGGCATGGGGACGCGCTTGAACGGGCCCTTGAAGGAGATCTGCTTGTCGCCGAAGGGAAATTCCGTCGTGCCGTGAACCTGCAGCGCCAGCTTTTCGAACAGGCGCTCGACGAGGTCCATGATGTCCTCGTAATCGGCATAGGCCCAGTAGCACTCCATCATGGTGAACTCGGGATTGTGCCTTGTGGAGACGCCTTCGTTGCGGAAGTTGCGGTTGATCTCGAAGACCTTGTCGGTCAGGCCCGAGACCAGCGTGCGCTTCAGGAAGAGCTCGGGCGCGATGCGCAGGTACATGTCCTGCTTCAGTGTGTTGTGGTGCGTCTTGAACGGATCGGCCGTCGCGCCGCCATAGACCGAGTGCAGCATCGGCGTCTCGACTTCCATGAAGCCGTCGTCTTCCATGAAGCGGCGGATGCCGGAGAGGATCTTCGAGCGCTGCTGGAAGCGGAGCTTGGATTCGTCGTTGCTCATGATGTCGAGGTGGCGCTTGCGATAGCGGATCTCGATATCGGCGATGCCGTTCCACTTCTCCGGCATGGGGAGAAGCGACTTGGTGAGCATGGTGATCTCTTGCGCGTTGATCGACAGCTCGCCGCGCTTGGTGCGGCGCACGGTGCCGGTCACCCCGATGATGTCGCCGATGTCGATCATGGCGAGCATCTCGCGGGCGGCTTCCGGCGTCACGTCCTTGTGGCTGAAGATCTGGATCTTGCCGCCGGCGTCATGGATATCCATGAACATGCCGGAGTTGCGCGAGGAATAGACGCGGCCGGCAACGGTGACGACATCCGTCGTCTCGATGTCGGATTCCAGATCCTTGTACTTCTCGGCCAGCTCGGCATTGGTGATGGTGCGGTGGAAATGCGCCGGATAGACGTCGCCGATCTTTTCGCGCAGCAGCTTCAGCTTCTGGGCGCGAACCTCAGTCGCGTCGGAGGAGAGGGTGGCGGTTTCGGTCTTTTCGGTCATGTCATTTGCCTTTTTCGGGCTGTGTTCGTTGCGGTTACCCCCCTCTGTCCTGCCGGACATCTCCCCCACAAGGGGGGAGATTGGCTGGGCTCACCCGATCGCCTACGCTCAATGCTTGGCGTAGACCGGACCGCTGGTCGATCTCCCCACTTGTGGGGGAGATGCCCGGCAGGGCAGAGGGGGGTACTTCAGAATGCCGACGTTAACGCCGGCACCTTCTTGTCAAATTACTTCGGCCCCACCAGCGAGGCCACGGCCTGCGCGGCCAGTTTCAGGCGCTGGCGGACGACCGAGCGGCCGAGGATGGCCATCGAGTCAAACAGCGGCAGCGAGCGCGACGAGCCGGAGACGGCGACGAAGAGCGGGGCGACGATGACCTTGAGCTTCTTGCCCATACGGTCGCCGATGGCGCGCAGTTCGGCTTCGATGGATTCGACGTTCCACTCGAGGATCTTTTCCAGATCCGGCTGCACCGTGTTCAGGATCTCGAGGATTTCTTCCGGCGGCGACTTGATCTTGGCGAAGGCGGACGGATCGAGATTGAGGTCCGACTTCAGGAGGAAGCCCATCAGCTCCGGCAGTTCGCCGAGCTTGGAGATGCGCGACTGCGACAGCGCCATGCCGGCCTTCAGGCGATCGTTCTCCATCGCCCAGGTGAGAACGCGGCTCTGGAACTCTTCTTCAGACATCTTCTCGCGGATCCACCGGCCGTTCAGCCAGTCGAGCTTCTGGATGTCGAAGATGGCGCCGGCCTTGGAGAGGTTTTCCGGATCGAACTTGCCGGCCAGTTCCTCGATGTCGAGCAGTTCCTCGCCTTCGGCGATCTGCACGAAGAACAGGCCGAGGAAGTTCATCAGCGCTTCTGGGATATAGCCGAGCGCGGAGTAATAGCTGATCGAGGTCGGGTTCTTGCGCTTCGAGAGCTTCGACTTGTCGGCATTTCTCATCAGCGAGAGATGCATAAAGACAGGCTGTTCCCACTCGAAATAGCGATAGAGCAGGATGTGCTTCGGCACGGATGCCAGCCACTCCTCGCCGCGGGCGACGTGGGTGATCTTCATCAGATGGTCGTCGATGACGTTTGCCATGTGATAGGTCGGCATGCCGTCGCCCTTGATCAGGACCTGCATGTCGACCGAATCCCACGGGATCGAGACATCACCGTAGACGCCGTCGGTGAAGTCGCAGGAGCCCTCGGTCGGGATCTTCATGCGGATGACGGAGCTTTCGCCGGATGCCAGCTTGGCGGAGACTTCCTCGGCGGAATACTTCAGGCAGAGACCGTCATACTTCGGCGGCTTGCCGGAGGCGCGCTGGGCCTCGCGCATTTCGGTCAGGCGCTCGGGCGTGCAGAAGCAGCGGAAGGCATGGCCCTTGTCCAGCAGCTCCTGGGCGTAGGGCTGGTACATGTCCTTGCGGTCGGACTGGCGATAGGGGCCGTAGGGGCCGCCGATATCGGGGCCTTCGGACCATTCCAGGCCGCACCACTTCAGCGCGTCGAGCACCTTGGTCTCGAATTCGGGCGTCGAGCGCGTGGCATCGGTATCTTCGATACGCAGGATGAACTCGCCGCCGTGCTTCTTGGCGAAGAGATAGTTGAAGAGTGCGATGTATGCGGTGCCGACATGCGGCTCGCCGGTTGGCGAGGGAGCAATGCGGACGCGGACGCCGGAAGCTGTCATTTTATGTGCCCGTCAAATAAATGCCGGACGGCTTTCTGAGGGAAAGCAACGCTCGGCCTGAAGAATGCAGATAACTGGATCAGGAAACCGGCCGGAAAAGGGCATTTCGCCCGCTTGTCCGGCCAATTGTCCGTTTGGCTGGCTTTAAGGCCATATTCGGCTGCACACGTCAAGGAAAATGCCGTCCGCGCCGTCGGTTGCGCCAGTTCGGCACGCCCATCCAGTCACGTCTCAGGTAACCGGCCAGACCCAGAGCAGCAGCGGCACGCTGACCAGGATGATCAGGAAGGAGAGCGGCAGGCCGAGGCGGGGGTAATCGCTGAAGCGATAGCCGCCGGGGCCGAAGACCAGCGTGTTGCACTGGTGACCGATCGGGGTCAGGAAATCGCAGCCGGCACCGATCGCCACCGCCATCAGGAAGGCGTCGGGCTTGTAGCCGAGCGTCTGGGCGAAGCTTGCGGCAATGGGCGCCATGACGAGCACGGTGGCGGCGTTGTTGAGGAAGGGCGTCACGGCCATGGCGGTGATCAGGATCAGCGCCAGCGCGCCGTAATGCGGCATCTGGGCTGCGAGATGGCCGAGCCAGCCGGCGATCAGCTCGCTTCCTCCCGTGGTTCTCAATGTGTCTGAGACCGGGATAAGCGTCGCGAGCATGATCAGGATCGGCGCGTCGAGCGCCTTGTAGACATCGACCAGCGGGATGACGCGGAAGACGACCATGGCGAGCGCCGCGCAGAAGAAGGACGTCGCGACGGGGACGACGCCGGTGGCGGTCGCGGCCATGGCGGCGAGCAGGATGAGGAGCGGCAGATAGGCACGACGCGAGGTGCCGAGCATGATGTCGCGCTGGGCGAGCGGCAGGCAGGCGAATTCCTGCAGGAAGGCGGGCAGGTTGCGGCGGTTGCCCTGCAGCACCAGCACGTCGCCGGCGCGCAGACGAACTTCGCTCAGGCGCTCGTTCAGCCGGTGGCCCTTGCGGGAGACGGCGAGAAGATTGACGCTGCGGCGGTTCGAGAGCGACAGCTGCCGCGCCGACCAGCCGACCAGCTGTGATTCCGAGGCGACGATCGCTTCGATCGAGATGAGGTCGTTGCGCTCGGCGGGATCGGCGATCGGCTTGCCGGAGAGTTTCAGCTTGGCGTTGGAAACGATGCGGTCGAGCGCATCGGGGCTGCCCTCGAGCAGCAGCGTGTCGCCGCTTCTGAGTTCCACGTCGGGGAAGGGCGAGAGGCGGGTGTGGCCGCGCAGGATCGCGGTCGCCACGGCGTCACCGTCGCCGAGCTTGATGAGATCGCTGAGCGGCTTGCCCTCGACGGTCGATTCCTCTGCCACCGTGGCTTCGGAGAAGTAGGCCTTGGCGTCGAGCGCTTCCTCGAGCGAGGGGTTCTCATTCTTTCGCTCAGGGACCAGCCAGTGGAAGAAGATCAGGAAGACGACGCCAACCAGCGCCAGCGTGGCGCCGACGGGGGTGAAGTCGAACATGGTGAACGGCGTGCCGGTGATCTCGCCGCGCAGGCGCGAGACGACGATGTTGGGCGAGGTGCCGATCTGCGTCATCAGGCCGCCGAGGAGGGCCGCGAAGCTCATCGGCATCAGGTAGAGCGAGGGCGACTTGCCGCTCTTGCGGGCGAACTGGAAGGCGACGGGAATCATGATCGCCAGCGCACCGATATTCTTGATGAAGGCGGAGAGGACGGCGACGACGATCAGCAGCAGCGCAAGCTGCGTGTGCAGCGTGTCGAGATTGGGGAAGAAGCGCTTGATCGCGGTATCGACGATGCCGGAGCGGGCGACGCCGGCGCTGACGACGAGCGCGCTGCCGACGATGATGACGATATCGTCGCTGAAGCCGGAGAAGGCCTTGTCGAAGGGCACGAGGCCGACGGCGATCGCCAGAACCAGCGCGCAGCAGGCGACGAGATCGTAGCGAAAGCGGTCCCAGATGAAGACCGCCATCATCAGGCCAATGACGCCGAAGGCGAGAATCTGCTGTGTTGTCATGCGTTTCCGGGAATAGAGATCGGAAGCCGGGAGATTTCCCGACCTTCGCGGATAACTGTGCCGCGCGCGATCTACTTCAATGGCTTAGGGCGGGCAAAATTCATGCGGCGTGCAGCCGCTGGGTATCGTTCGCATTGAGATTTCGGTCGCGGCCGGTATATGGACGCTGATGGGCGGACGGCGCCGCCGAGGAGTGAGCATGGGTAACGAGACGCGCAAGGGCGCAGCTAGCGGCAAGCGTCCGGATGAGAAGGCGCCCGATACGCTTGCGCTCCTGAAAGCGATCGCGGATAGCCCGCGGCGCGACAACTCCAGCTATCACGACGCCATGGCGCAGGCGCGCCAGGCATTCGAGGCGGCGGAGGCGGCCATCGGCGGTCCCGTCAGGGTCAAGACGAAGATCAAGACCAAGCGCAACGGCGACTATGTCGTGAAATGGACCTTCAAGCCGGCTAAATGATCGCCGTCAGGCGGAGCCGGGCGTGAAGCCGAAATAATAGACCATGGCCATGACCACGGCGACAGTGAAGATGATGGCGACGAACCGCGTCATGCCGCGGCGGGCTTTCTTTTCTGTGCTCTTCATACGGACCAAACCGATCGAGGGCCGATATGGTTCCGCATCCGGTTTTCGTCAGCGCTGAAGTTCGGCCAGCGCGCGTCGCAGTGGCAGGTCGGAAATCTGGATGAGACCGCTGAAGGGGATGTCCATGTCGAGCACCAGATAGATCGAGGCCGAGATCAGGAATGCGGCGATGACGAACATCGAGACGACGATGATGTTTTTCGGCGCGCGATAGCCGAAGCTCGCGAAGATCAGGATCAGCCATGTCGCCAGCATGGCAATCAGCGGCCTCGGGATGACGCCTTCGGATTGCTCGACGAGGACCCAGCGCTGCTCGACGATGCGCTGGTATTGCTGACGGGCATTGTTCAGCAGCGCAATATGGCCGGGATCATCAGGAGTGAGTAGCGCCAGGCTGTTTCCCACTTCGTTGAGGGCGAACTCGGCCGCCGGGTCGCCCTTCACCAGCGGGTCACTGGATGGCGGAACGTTGCCGAGCGCGATTTCCACATAGGTGAAAAGTCGCCGCTTGGTCTCGTTGGCTTCCAGCCCGTAGGTTCGAAGCGTCTGGTCGAAGAGAATGATCTCGGTGGCGAAGGAGTGAACGTTGCTGTCGATGCCCTCGAAGGTGTTCTTCGCCGAGTTGATCATCAGACTGAAGACCAGCGAGGTCATGACGACGAAGATGTTTGCGACCAGCCGCACGACGGCATTGGTCTCTTCCTGCCGGTGGTGGCTCGGGAGCCTGGAATAGCTGAGCATGGTGCCGATCGAGGCTGCGATCAGGCAGGCGCAGATGATGGCCGCCAAAAACACTTCCCGAGACATGCCCGATCCTCCCGCCCCAGATGGCGCCCGCGCCATCCCCTCAAAATTAGATGGTTTCGGCGATTTTGCCAGCGGGCGATTTCCGCGCTGGACAAACGGGCGCGCGGGTATAGCTTCCGCGTCGGTATTTCATGTTGGAGATTGATTATGACCGATATCTTGAGCGTGCCGGTAAAGCTCGCCGATGGCCGCGAGACCACGCTGAACGAATACAAGGGCAAGGTCGTGCTTGTCGTCAACGTCGCCTCGAAATGCGGGCTGACGGCGCAGTATGAAGGGCTGGAGAAGCTCTACGAAGACAAGCGCGAACGCGGCTTCGTCATCGCCGCCTTCCCGGCCAACAACTTCAAGGGCCAGGAGCCGGGCACCGACGCCGAGATCGTCGAGTTCTGCACGCTGACCTATGACGTCAAATTCCCGATTTTCTCGAAGATCTCGGTCAAGGGCGACGACCAGCATCCGCTCTACAAGCTGCTGACGGGCATGGACCTGCCGGCAACGGGCGAGGGCCCGATGCGCGAGAAGCTGGTCGATCGCGGTCTCGCCGAAGCCGGCGACAAGGGCGTTCTCTGGAACTTCGAGAAGTTCCTGGTCGGCCGCGATGGCAAGGTCGTCGCCCGCTTCGCACCCGATGTGACCGCCGATGACCAGCGGCTGGTGCAGGCGATCGACAAGGAACTGGCAGCCGGCTGATCTGATCAGGCGCGACGGTGCCGGCGACGAAATTCGCTCGGCGAGCACCGTTCGCGATCCTGGAAGAGCCGCGAGAAATAAAAGGCGTCGTCGAGACCGATTGCGCGCGAGATCGCCTCGATCGCGAGGTCCGACGTCGTCAGCAGCTGCTTGGCATGATCGATGCGCAGGCGCAGCTGGTAGGCCTTCGGCGATAGCCCGGTCGCGGCCGCGAAGCGGCGGCGCAGCGTCGCCGGCGACAGGCCAAATTCAGAGGTGAGGGCTGTCATATCGACCGGTTCGAACGCCCGCTGCTCCAGCGTTTCCACCACCCTCTCAATCGTCGTATCTGTCTTGGCACTCGCTGTCGCGCGGGATGCCTGTCGCGCGGCTTCGACGACGATCCGGCAAAGGGTCGCGGCCGATGCGGCGAGGCCGAGCGGATTGTCTTCGGCGAACTCGTCCTGCAGCGTGGTGAAGAGATGCCGCATTTCGCGCGGGTTTTCGAGCTGCACGATTGGTGATGCCTCGTTGATCAGGCGTTGGCGGAGCCATTCGTCGGCGAGGCTGCCCGAAAACAGCGCCCAGCGCTCGTCCCAGCTTTCGCCCGGATCCGGGCCATAGCCGTGCGCCGTCCCGACAGGGAGCCAGAAGAGCGCCGGGCCCGATATCTTGATCGTTCCCGCCTTGTCGCTCTGCAGCCAACCGTGCCCGCGCTCCACCATCACGACTGCATGCGTGGGCAGTCGACGGTTCTTGAGCCGGCTGGTGACGCGCTGGCGGCCGAAACCTGTGACGGCCAAGCTCGTGGCGCCTGATGGAGGCGAGCGATAGAGCGCGATCGTGGCGTTGCTCATGAGCGAAAAGTCCAGCCTGTTTTTCCGTCCATGGTCTTCCTCCCCGGTGCAAGCGATAAAGCACTACGATATTCGCTTGGGAGGTGATCGAAATGTCAAGTCTTGCTGTTCAATCCCGTGACGCACCCACGATCGAACTGTTCGCCGACGGCAAGCGCCTTTCGACCGCGCCGAACCGCATGGGGAGGCTGGAGGCGACGGATCCCGATATCGGGCTCGAAGCGATCAGCGAGCGCTATGAGCGGGACGGGTATGTCTGGCTGAAAGGGTTCCTGAAGCGGGATGACGTGCTGGCGTTTCGTAGCTTTGTGTTCTCGCATCTGGCGCGGTCCGGGCTGATCGAGGCGGGGTCCGATCCGGCGCTCGGGCTGGCATCTGGCGCCGAGCCCGAGAAGCAGTTGGCCGATCGCATCCTAATGGCGCTAGTGCGCTCGGCGGCTTACGAGGGATTTTGCGCGCAGCCTCGGCTGACGCGGTTCATGGACCAGCTCCTTTCCGGCATCTCCTATTTGCACAAGCGCAAGATCATGCGCTTCACCCGCCCCGGCACGCCGCCGGCGACGCCGGCGCATTACGATCTCGTCTATCTGCGCGGAGGAACGAGCCGGATCGTCACGGCCTGGATTCCGCTCGGCGATACGCCTGTCGACATGGGCGGGCTGGTCTATCTCGAGGGCTCGCATGCGATCGGCAAGCGGATGGAGGAGGCGTTTGCGGAGAAGAGCGTTGGCCTTACCCTGGAAGAGCGGATCAGTGCCTATAACAGGAACATGAGCGAGGGCGGCTGGGTGTCGAAGGACTTGCCCGATATGGCCGAGCGCTTCGATACGCGCTGGCTGATCGCCGATTACGAGGCGGGCGATGTGGTTCTGCACAGCCCCTACATGATCCACGCCGCGACCACCAACCGCAGCGCTGAACATCTGATCCGGCTTTCGACCGATATCCGCTACCAGAATGTCGAAGACGAGATCGACGCGCGCTGGGCGAACCACTGGACGCTCGGCGACATGCTCTAAAAGATGGCCTTGATGCGAAACGGGCGCGGCCTGGTGGCCGCGCCCGTTTGTCTTTAGTGCAAGGTTTCCTTGCCGGGACCGCCGCGCTTTTTCTTCTTGGCGTTGCGGGCCAGCATGTTCAGCACCTCGACGAGTGCCGAGAAAGCCATGGCGGCGTAGACGTAGCCCTTGGGCACGTGGAAGCCCATGCCTTCGGCGATCAGCGTCATGCCGATCATCATCAGGAAGCCGAGCGCCAGCATGACGATGGTCGGGTTCTTCTCGATGAAGTTGGCGAGCGGCGTCGCGGCAACCAGCATGACGGTGACGGCGGCGATGACGGCGATCACCATGATCGGCAGGTGCGGCGTCATGCCGACGGCGGTGATGATGCTGTCGACGGAGAAGACGAGGTCGAGAACCAGGATCTGGCCGATGACGGCGGTGAAGCTTGCGACGACGGCAGCGGATGCCGCGTCATTCTCATGGTCGACCGGGTCCACGGTGTGGTGGATTTCCTTGGTCGCCTTCCAGAGCAGGAAGAGACCACCGGCGATCAGGATCATGTCCTTCCACGAGAAGCCGTGGCCGAAGACTTCGAAGACCGGCGTCGTCAGCTTGACGATCCAGGCGACGGTGCCGAGCAGCGCCAGGCGCATGATCAGAGCCAGGCCGATGCCGAGCTTGCGGGCCTTTTCGCGGGTCTCGGGTGGAAGCTTGTTGGTGAGGATGGAAATGAAGATGAGATTGTCGATCCCGAGGACCACTTCCATCACCACCAGGGTGACGAGGGCCACCCAGGCGGCCGGGTCCTGCACGAGCATCATGATGTCTTGCATCTATGTATATCCCTTTGCGCCACATTAGCGGTCGCTCGAATGTAATCGCGCGCCTTTGCTTAGCAAGTAGGTCTTGGCAAGCATGTCTTGGAAGACGCGCAAGGGAGTATACGAAAGCCGACGGGGTTTTATTCCGCGATGTTAATATGCAAATCGTCGTTTGCGGGGACCGTCCCTGTGCCGGAACGGTCCTAATACTGAGGTCAGCCTTTGCTCGCGACGCCGTAGGTCGCCATGAACATGCGCACGGCGCCGTTGATGACGCGCTCGGCTTCCTGTTTCGACGGCGGCTTTTCCATGCTGCCGAAGAGGCGGAACTTGAAGAAGCTGCCGCTGGAGAGATCGAGGAACTGGGCGGCGGCGAGATCGATGTCGGAAATATCGAGCTTGCCCGCCTCGACATAGCGCACGAGATAATCGCGCAGGATGGTGCGCAGGTTTTCCGGGCCGTTGAAGAAGCGCTGACAGAGCGCCGGCATGCGATCGCGGACACCGAGCACGGTGCGCATGGCGCTGATGACCTTTTCGTCGGTCAGGTGGGCGATGAAATCCATGCCGAAGTCATGGAGACCGGTTTCCACGTCCTCGCGTTCGGCAAGGGTGGTGCGCATCGCGGCAACGAATGCGGCGCGTTCGCTCTCGATCATCGCGGCGAACAGCTCTTCCTTGTTGGCGAAGTATACGTAGAGCGTACCCTTCGAAACGCCGGCCTCACGCGTGATGTCGTTCATGCTGGCGGCGTCGAAGCCGTACTTCATGAACGCGCGGCGGGCACCGTCGAGAATTTGTTTGCGTTTTGCGGGATCTTCACCCGCTGCCCATCTGCCTCCTGCAGATGTCGATTCCTCCACGGAAACGTCGGAAAAGTCTGTCATAGCTCCTTAACCATATCCGCACATGCGAATGTTTCGTTAACAAAATCGAACCGGGTGGTTCGATACATCTTGATATGAACGTAAAAAGGCTCTATGTCAACTAAACCGAACCGTTCAGTTCGATCAGTTTTACTCGATTTACCGGTATTCTCTCATGTCGTCTAGCCAGAACGCCAATGTCACCAGGATTGTCAGCAAGCCTGCCGAAGGTGAGGCCCAGGAAGCCGTCACCGCGGAAGCCCCGCGCACGCCGCAGACCGTGGCCGCCCCGGTCGAGACGGCACCTGAGCAGAAGAAAAAGAAGCGCAGCCCAGTGCTGCCGATCCTCGGGCTGGCCCTTCTCGCCGGCGCTGCCTATTTCGGCTACCAGTGGTTCACGGTCGGCCGCTTCATGATCTCGACCGATGACGCCTATATCGAAGGCGATATCGCAACGATCTCTCCCAAGGTTACCGGCTACGTCGCCAAGGTGAACGTCGTCGCCAACCAGCAGGTCAAGGTTGGCGATACGCTGGCAACGCTCGACGACGGCGACTACAAGCTGGCGCTGGAGCAGGCCCAGGCCTCGCTCGACACCGAGAAGCTGTCGCTGCAGCGCATCGACGCGCAGATCGCCGGCGGCGAGGCGAGCCTCGACCAGGCCAAGGCGCAGAAGGTTGCGCTCGACGCTACCGTTCGCGGTGCGCAGATCACCCAGACCCGCGCCAGCGAGCTGCAGGCGAAGTCGGTCGGCACCACCGCATCGCTTGATACCGCCAACATCGCGCTCGACCAGGCAAAAGCCAATCTCGTCGGTGGCGACGCCGCGATCGCATCGGCCGAAGCCAATGTGACGCTGCTGCACGCACAGCGCCGCGAAGCCGAAGGCACGATCCGCCAGCTCGAGCTTGCCCGCGACAAGGCCGCGCGCGACCTCTCCTTCACGGTTCTCAAGGCGCCTTATGACGGCGTTGTCGGCAACCGCTCGGTTCAGGAAGGCGATCTGGTTTCGCCCGGCCAGCGTCTGATGGCGCTCGTTCCGGTCCGCCAGCTCTATATCGACGCCAACTTCAAGGAAACGCAGATCCAGCATCTGGTTCCGGGCTCCAAGGTCAATGTCCATGTCGACGCCTATGACGATCATGCGATCGTCGGCACGGTGGAATCGATCTCGCCGGCATCGGGCTCGGTGTTCTCGCTGCTGCCGCCTGAAAACGCGACGGGCAACTTCACCAAGATCATCCAGCGCGTCCCGGTTCGCATCGCCCTGCCGCAGGACGCTCTCGACACGGGTCGCCTGCGCGCCGGCCTCAGCGTCGTTGTCGACGTCGACACGCGCACGGCGCCGGATGCCGCCAAGTAAGGCGCTTCGCGCTTAACTTGGCCCGTAATATCGTCTGACGAGGTAGGCCGATGGCCGCGAGCACAACAGCAGGATCGATGCCGGCCGCGCCGGCAGCCGACACCATGGACCCCCGCAAACTCATCGCATTCTTTGCGATGGTCGTCGGTATGTTCATGTCCATTCTGGACATTCAGATCGTGTCGGCGTCGCTGGCCGAAATCCAGGCCGGCCTCAGCGCCGGCACGGATGAAATCGGCTGGGTGCAGACGTCTTATCTGATTGCGGAAGTCATCATGATTCCGCTGTCGGGTACGCTCGCGCGCATCATCTCGACGCGCTATCTGTTCGCCTTCTCGGCGGCCGGCTTCACGGCTGCCAGCGCGCTCTGCGCGACCGCGACGAATATCGACCAGATGATCGTCTATCGCGCGATCCAGGGCTTCATCGGCGGCGGCATGATCCCGTCGGTGTTTGCTGCGGCCTTCACGATCTTCCCGCCCTCCAAGCGCAGCGTGGTCTCGCCGATCATAGGCCTGATCGCGACGCTGGCGCCAACCATCGGCCCGACGGTCGGCGGCTACCTCAGCCATGCCTTCTCCTGGCACTGGCTGTTCCTCGTCAACATCATTCCCGGCATCATCGTCACGATCGTGACCTGGAATTTCATCGATTTCGACAAGCCGGAATTCTCGCTGTTCAAGAAGTTCGACTGGTGGGGCCTGGCGTCGATGGGCGTGTTCCTCGGTGCACTGGAATATGTGCTTGAAGAGGGCAACTCAAACGACTGGTTCAACGACCGCAACATCCTTCTCGGCGCCATCGCATCGGCCATCGGCTGCGTGATCTTCTTCTACCGCGCCTTCAAGGTGGATTTCCCCGTCGTCGATCTCAGAGCCTTCAGCAACCGAAACTTCGCGGTCGGCTCGCTGTTCTCCTTCGTCATGGGTATCGGTCTCTACGGCCTGACCTACATTTATCCGCTCTATCTCGGACGCATCAGAGGCTACGATTCGCTGATGATCGGCGAAACCATGTTCGTTTCCGGTCTCGCCATGTTCTTCACCGCGCCGATCGCTGGCAAGCTGTCGACCAAGATGGACCTGCGCATGATGATGGTGCTCGGCTTCGCGAGCTTCGCCGCCGGCACCTGGATCATGACCGGCGTGACCACCGATTGGGACTTCTACGAGCTCTTCATCCCGCAGATCCTGCGCGGCTTCGGCCTGATGATGTGCATGGTGCCGATCAACAACATCGCGCTCGGCACGATGCCGCCGGCGCGCATGCGCGGCGCTTCCGGCCTGTTCAACCTGACGCGTAACCTCGGTGGCGCCGTCGGTCTCGCGGTCATCAACACGGTGCTGACCAATCGCCAGGACGTGCACTACCAGCGCATCCGCGAGCATCTCGACTGGGGCAACCCTGTCGCAAGCGACCAGATCAATAACATGGCGTCGAAGTTCGACACTTATGGCATGGATGGCGCGGCCGTCGCGATCAAGCAGATGGTCGGCATGGTGACCAAGCAGGCGATGGTGATGTCGTTCAGCGATATCTTCGTGATCCTCACCGGGCTTTTCGTGGCGATGATCCTCGGCATCGTGCTGATCGACAAGCCGGCGCCGCCGCAAGGTGGTGGCGGGGGTGGCGGCGGCCACTGACGGCTCACGACAGCTTCGACGAATTCTGGCGCCGGCTTGGGAAACCAAAGCCGGCGTTTTCGCGTATATGCGATGATATCACCGGGATCGACCGCGCTTCATGTTCAAAGCTTCCGCCAGGCTCGCTGCACTTCTCACTCTCATGCTGTCCGTTGCCGTGAACCATGTGTTTGCCGCCGATCCTTCCGCCGACGAGACGCGCATCGATGTCGGCGGCTACAGGATGAACAGCCTTTATCTCAAGGCGCGGCGGCCGGATCTGCCGCCGATCGTGTTCATCCACGGCGCAAGCGCCAATCTCCACGATCCGGTATTTTCGTTTCGCGACCGGCTTGAAGGGCGCGCCGATCTTCTGTTCGTCGATCGTCCCGGCCACGGGCGCTCGGATCGCGGCGGCCCTGAGAATGCATTTCCCGACGGACAGGCCGATGCCATCGCTGATGTCATGACGAAACGCGGTATCAAGAAGGCGATCATCGTCAGTCATTCGTTCGGGGGCGCGGTGGCGGCGAGCTTCGCGCTCAGGCATCCCGACCGGGTGCTCGGCCTCGTTTTCCTGTCGCCCGCCGTCTACCCGTGGCCGGGCGGAATTGCCTGGTATTACGATGCCGCGAAGGTGCGGGTAACCGGCGCGCTGTTCAGCACCATCGTCGTGCCGCCGGTGGGGCTTGCGATGATCGACAGCGCCACGCGCTCGGTTTTCGCGCCCAATCCTCGTCCGCACGGCTATATCAGGGAAACACAGGCGCTGCAGGCGCTTGGGCCGAAGGCGTTTCGCGACAACGCCATCGATGTCGCCAATCTGCTGGAATGGACGAAGCGGAATTCGCCGCGCTATGGCCGCATCCATGCGCCGACGGTGATCATCTCGGGCGATACCGACAGCGTCGTCTCGCCTGATATCCACGCGCGCCATCTTGCTCGGGCCATCAAGGGCGCACGGCTGCTGATGATCCATAACATGGGCCACAAGTCGGATTACGTCGCGCGTGATGTGGCGGTGGCGGCGATCGAAAGCGTCGCCGGCAGGCCGCGTGATCTGAAGCGTGCGGCAGCGAGGCTCGAAGCCGAGATCGCCAACGATCGCGAAAACAAGGACCACGAAAAATAGCAGCCATCTCGACACGGAAAACACGTCGTCGAAAAATTTGATTTACGTACATCAAAAATGGCGCTAAAGGTCTCGTCAGGAGGAGCGATGAGACCTACGGTTCACGATATTGCCGCAGCTGCGGGCGTCAGCCTTGCGACTGTCGATCGGGTGCTGAACCAGCGCCCGGGCGTTCGGCACGTGACACGGGAGAAGGTCGAAACCGCCATTCGCGAGATCGGTTATGTGCGCGACGTCGCCGCCGCCAATCTCGCGAAGGGGCGGACCTATTCGTTCGTGTTCATCGTTCCCGCCAGCGACAATTCCTTCATGCACGGCCTAAACGCCGAGGTGATGGCCGCCGTTGCGCGCTCGCCGGTGGAGCGCACCGATATCCGCACCGTCGAGGTTCCTGCCTTCGATCCCACAGCCCTTGCCGCTGCACTCGATACGCTGCGCAGCGAGCGTCCCGCCGGCGTTGCGCTGGTCGCGACCGATGCGCCCGAGGTCCGCGATGCGGTCGACCGGCTGGTGCAGGATGGCGTTCCCGTCGTCACCGTCGTGTCCGATCTCACCGGCTCGCAGCGCCATCACTATGCCGGCGTCGACAATATCGCGGCCGGGCGCACGGCTGCGCGGCTGCTCGGCCGTTTTCTCGGCGGCGCCAAGGGCGATGTCGCGGTTCTCGCCGGCTCCATGCTGGTGCGCGACCATCGCGAGCGGCTGGAGGGCTTTGCGGCCGTCATGGCGGAAGAGTTTCCCGGTCTCTCCATCCTGCCCGTCATAGAGGGGCGCGACGATCCCGACATGGCGCATATGCTGGTTTCTGATGCGCTCTCCAAGCGCGACGGCATCATCGGCGTCTACAGCCTCGGCGCCGGCAATCGCGGCCTGATCCGGGCGCTGAAGGAGAAATCCGTCGACCGGGCGCTCACCGTCATCGCGCACGAGCTGACGGATCATACGCGCACGGCCCTTCTCGACGGTACGATCGACGCAATCTTGAATCAGGATGCGGGCCACGAGGTGCGCAGCGCCATCCGCGTGTTGAAGGCCAAGGCCGACGGGCTCTCGGTCATCGACGCGCAGGAGCGCATCCGTCTCGATATCTTTCTGAAAGACAATCTGCCGTAACGGCAAAGGGAGAAACACATGTATCTGGGTCTCGATCTCGGAACCTCCGGCGTCAAAGCCATGCTGATCGATGGCGATCAGAAGATTGTCGGCTCGGCCAATGGTTCGCTCGACGTCTCGCGCCCGCATTCCGGATGGTCGGAGCAGGAGCCGTCGCACTGGGTGCGCGCCACCGAGGAGGCGATCGCTGGGCTGAAGGCGAAGCACCCGAAGGAGCTTGCCGCGGTCAAGGGCATCGGCCTTTCCGGCCAGATGCACGGCGCGACGCTGCTCGATGCCGACGACAAGGTGCTGCGTCCCTGCATTCTCTGGAACGACACGCGCAGCTATCTCGAGGCGGCGGCGCTCGATGCCGATCCGAAATTCCGAAAGCTCACCGGCAACATCGTCTTCCCCGGCTTCACCGCGCCGAAGCTCGCCTGGGTCGCCAAGCACGAGCCGGAGATTTTCGCCAGGGTCGCCAAGGTGCTGCTGCCGAAGGATTATCTGCGCCTGTGGCTGACGGGAGAGCACATTTCCGAAATGTCGGATTCGGCCGGCACCTCCTGGCTCGATACCGGCAAGCGCAAGTGGTCGTCCGAGCTCCTGGCCGCGACCGGCCTTGATGAAAAGCACATGCCAACGCTGGTCGAAGGCACGGAAGAGGGCGGCAAGCTGCGCGGCGAGCTGGCCTCGCAATGGGGCATCACCGGTTCCGTCGTCGTTGCCGGCGGGGCAGGCGACAACGCCGCATCCGCCTGCGGCATGGGCACCGTCAGCCATGGCGCGGCCTTCGTGTCGCTCGGCACGTCGGGCGTGCTCTTTGCCGCCAACGGCTCCTATCTGCCGAAGCCGGAAAGCGCCGTTCACGCCTTCTGCCACGCACTGCCCAACACCTGGCACCAGATGGGCGTCATCCTGTCCGCCACCGATGCGCTGAACTGGCACTCGCATGTGACGTCCAAGTCGGCGGCGGAGCTGACCGCCGAGCTTGGCGAAACGCTGAAGGCGCCATCGGGCGTCACTTTCCTTCCCTATCTCTCCGGCGAGCGCACGCCGCACAACGACGCCGTCATCCGCGGCGCCTTCATCGGGCTCGAGCATGAGAGCAGTCGCGTGGTGCTGACCCAGGCGGTGCTCGAAGGCGTGTCGTTCGCGATCCGCGACAATCTCGAGGCGCTGCGCTCCGCCGGCACCGATATCGCCCGCGTCACCGCCATCGGCGGCGGTTCGCGCTCGCGCTACTGGCTGGCCTCGATCGCAACCGCGTTGGGCGTCCCGGTCGATCTGCCCGCCGACGGCGACTTCGGCGCCGCCTTCGGTGCCGCGCGGCTTGGGCTGATCGCGGCGACCGGGGCTGACCCGGTGGCTGTGTGCACGCCGCCTGAGACGGATGGGACGATCGAGCCGGATACGGCGCTGAGCGGAGCGTATGAGGAGGCTTACGGCCGGTATCGTGCGCTTTATCCGGCGATCAAGGCTTTGGCGCATTGAGGGCGGACGGAAGCTTGCACTGAGTTTGTGGCCCCCTCATCCGACCCTTCGGGCCACCTTCTCCCCGCTGGGGAGAAGGGGAGGTTAGCGCAAGGGGCCGCCTCGAGTCTCTTCTCCCCAACGGGGAGAAGGTGCCGGCAGGTCAGGTGCAGCTTGCTGCACCTGGGATGAGGGGGCCACACGGAACACCATCACTTTTTTAAACCACACCCAAGGAGGAGTACCCCATGAGCACCGGATTTTTCGGCGATATCCAGAAGATCAAGTATGAAGGCCCGGACAGCACCAATCCGCTGGCCTTCCGCTATTACCAGCCGGACGAGATCGTTCTCGGCAAGCGGATGGAAGACCATCTGCGTTTCGCGGTCGCCTACTGGCACACTTTCACATGGCCGGGCGGTGACCCCTTTGGTGGGCAGACGTTCCTGCGTCCGTGGTTCGAAGACACGATGAAGGCTGCGAAGCTTAAAGCCGATGTTGCCTTCGAATTCTTCTCGCTGCTCGGCGCACCCTATTATTGCTTCCACGACGCCGACGTGCGCCCCGAGGGCAAGAACTTCGCCGAGAACACCAAGAACCTGAATGAGATCGTCGACTACTTCGCAGAGAAGCAGGCTGCCACCGGCACCAAGCTGCTCTGGGGCACGGCGAACCTCTTCTCCAATCGCCGCTTTATGTCGGGTGCGGCAACCAATCCCGATCCCGATGTCTTCGCCTTCTCCGCCGCGACCGTAAAGACCTGCATGGACGCCACGATGAAGCTCGGCGGCGAGAACTACGTTCTGTGGGGCGGTCGCGAAGGCTATGAGACGCTGCTCAACACCGACCTCAAGCGCGAGCTCGACCAGATGGGCCGCTTCCTCAACCTCGTGGTCGAGTACAAGCACAAGATCGGCTTCAAGGGCCAGATCCTGATCGAGCCGAAGCCGCAGGAGCCGACCAAGCACCAGTACGACTACGACGTCGCCACCGTCTACGGCTTCCTGAAGAAGAACGGCCTCGAAAACGAAGTGAAGCTCAACATCGAGCAGGGCCACGCGATCCTCGCCGGCCATTCCTTCGAGCACGAGCTGGCGCTCGCAAACGCGCTCGGCATCTTCGGCTCGATCGACATGAACCGCAACGACTACCAGTCCGGCTGGGATACCGACCAGTTCCCGAACAATGTTCCCGAGATGGCGCTGGCTTACTACCAGGTTCTGGCAGGCGGCGGCTTCACCTCCGGCGGCACCAACTTCGACGCCAAGCTGCGCCGCCAGTCGCTCGATCCGGCCGACCTGCTGATCGGTCATATCGGCGGCATGGATTGCTGCGCCCGTGGTCTGAAGGCTGCCGCCAAGATGATCGAAGACAAGGCGCTGTCGCAGCCGCTCGCCAACCGCTATGCCGGCTGGGATTCCGCCGAAAGCCAGAAGATGCTGCGCGGCGAATATTCGCTGGAGCAGATCACCGCCCGCGTCGAGAGCCAGGACATCAACCCGCAGCCAAAGTCCGGCCAGCAGGAACTGCTCGAAAACGTCGTCAACCGCTACGTCTGATAGTCGGCGGATTGTTGAAACAAAAAGGCCGGGGAGCATTCGCTTCCCGGCTTTTCAATTGCGCTATCGGCTCAGGCCTCAGAACACCTGGCGCAGGATGATGAAGAGCACGAAGGCGATGGCGATGGAGGCGGGCAGGGTCAGGATCCAGGCCATCAACATGTTGCGCACCGTCGACCATTGCAGGCCGGAGCCGTTCGCGGCCATCGTGCCGGCGACGCCTGACGACAGAACGTGGGTGGTCGAAACCGGCAGGCCGAGATGGTCGGCGGCGCCGATGGTGACCATGGCGACGACTTCGGCGGCTGCCCCCTGGCCATAGGTCAGGTGGGTCTTGCCGATCTTTTCGCCGACGGTGATGACGATACGCTTCCAGCCGACCATGGTGCCGAGGCCAAGCGCGATGGCGACGGCGATCTTGACCCAGAGCGGAATGAACTTGGTCGCGTTGTCGACCGCCTTGTGATAGGCACTCACCGCCTGCAGGTCGGCCGGCTCCATGGCGAGCAGCTTTTGCTTGTCGATCAGCTTCAGGGCTTCGCCGATCAGGTAGATGTCGTTGCGGACGTTGCTGACCAGATGCGTGGGCACGGCCTCCAGCGTCGGGAAGGCGGCGACTTCGGCGCTTGTGGCATGGATGAACTGCTGAAGTGCGGGTGTCGTTGCGTCCGTCCAGACCTTGTTCTTCACGGCGTTGCTGACCTCGACGCGGAAGTCGCCGGCTGCAGCACCCGGCTTCACATATTTGCCGAGGGCTGTTTCCACCTGGGCCGACGCGCTCTTGTAGGCTTCGAGATAGTTGACGTCAGGCGTGCGGTTGAGCGCGAAGGCGGTGGGGACGAGGCCGATCAGGATCAGCATGATCAGGCCCATGCCCTTCTGCCCGTCGTTCGATCCGTGGGCGAAGCTGACGCCGGTGCAGGTGAAGATCAAAAGGCCGCGGACCCAGAGCGGCGGCGGGTTGTTGCCCTTCGGCTCCTCGTAGAGCGCCTTGTTGCGCACCAGCACCTTCATGACCAGAAGCAGGACGGCCGACAGGCCGAAGCCGATGAGTGGCGAGATCAGCAGCGACAGGCCGATGTTGGTGGCCTGCGACCAGTCGACACCGCTGGTGGCGCTTCCGGCCGGGGCCAGGAACTGGTTGGCGAGGCCGACGCCGATGATCGAGCCGACAAGCGTGTGCGAGCTCGAGGACGGCAGGCCGAGATACCAGGTGCCGAGGTTCCAGAGGATGGCGGCGATCAAGAGCGCGAAAACCATGGCGAGGCCGGACCCTGAGCCGACCTGCAGAATGAGCTCGACCGGAAGCAGCGCCAGGATGCCGAAGGCGACCGCGCCGCTCGACATCATGACGCCGAGGAAATTGAAGAAGCCCGACCAGATGACGGCGAGTTCGGCCGGCATGGAGCGGGTGTAGATGACTGTGGCGACGGCGTTGGCGGTGTCGTGGAAGCCGTTGACGAATTCGAAGCCGAGCGCGATGAGCAATGCCAGGCCGAGCATGATCCAGGGAACGGCAGCAACGCTGGTGAGATCGCGCCCGAGCGCGTAACCGACATAGCCGAGACCGGCGACAAGCAGCAGGATGATCGCTGGAAGGAACCACTTTTTCGAACCCGACCCGTGCAGCGGGTGGTTCTCGTGATCCCGGTGGATAGTCTCGTTGGTGATGTCAGCCATCTCAGTTCCTCTCTCAGAAGCCGTCCCTTCGAGTTATGCCTGCTGCGTGAACCTCTCATGACAATCGTCAATTCCATGTGCCGGCATGGCACGCGATGTCGCATTGCGGCTGACCGCGATCTCGGCTCTATTGCGCATAGAAATCAGCATGCATGATCGGGAGGATCACATGAGCTTGCCTTTCCAACTTGCCGCCTGCGCCGAGATGATCTGGCGCGACCGACCGATCGAATGGCGGGCCTCCAGGCTGAAGGAGATGGGCTTCGGCGTCGGGCTGTGGAACTGGCCGGAGCATGATCTCGCAAAGCTCGAGGCGACGGGCGCCAACTTCACCATCATGAACGGCTACCTCACCGGGCGGCTGACGGATGACGAGGGGGCGGCGGAGCTTTTGAAGACGGCGCGCGAGACGGCCAAGGTCGGCAAGCGGCTCGGCGTGCAGCGTCTCAACCTGCACGGAACCGGGCTGGGCGATGGCGGCCTGCCGGTGCAGCCGATCGAGGTGGTGACCGGCCGGATGTGGCTGAAGGCGCGCGACACGCTCGCCCGCATCGTCGACATGGCGGAGGAAGAAGAGGTGGTCTTCACGCTCGAAAACCTCAACCTTGATGTCGATCATCCGGGCGTACCCTTCGGCCGCGCGGAGGACACGCTGGCGCTGGTCTCAAGCATCGATCACCCGCGCCTGCGGCTCAATCTCGACCTCTATCACGCGCAGATCGGCGAGGGGAACCTGATCGAGCTCTGCCGCAAGAGCCTGCCATGGATCGGCGAAATCCAGGTCGCTGACGTCCCCGGCCGCATGGAGCCGGGAACGGGCGAGGTCAACTGGAAGGGCATCGCGCGGGCCTTGAAGGCGATGGGCTATGCCGGGCCTGTCGGCATGGAGGCGTTTGCATCGGGCGATCCCGAGGCGGCGCTTGCGGCGTTTCGCGAGGCATTTACGGTTTAGCGGCGGCCTTTGCCTCTCGATCGGTGTGCGCCGGCACCTTTGCCGTCAGGCCGATGCCGAGGGCCTTCATGACGGATAGCGTCGTCTTCAGCGTCGGGTTGCCCTCGGCGCTGAAGGAACGATAGAGCTGCTCACGGGAGAGCCCCGTCTCACTGGCGATCTGGGTCATGCCCTTGGCGCGCGCAACGACGCCCAGCGCATGGGCGATGTAGGCGGCGTCCGCGGTCTCGAACGCTTCCTCGATAAATACGGCAATTGCTTCGTCCGATGTCAGATCATCGGCCGGATCGTAGTGGGTGAATTTCTCAGCCATTGTTCTCATTCCATTCGCTGAGCAGCCGTTTCGCCTCGGCGATATCGCGCTTCTGGCTGCCTTTGTCGCCACCGCAAAGCAGGATGATCAGCGTCTTGCCATCCTGTTTGAAGTAGATGCGGTAACCTGGTCCGTAATGTATCCTCAGTTCGCTGATCCCGTCCTCGACCGGAGCGGCATCGCCGGCATGGCCGAAAGCCAGCCTATCCAGCCGTGAAGCGATCAACGCCCTGGCGCGCTCGTCTTTCAAGCGCGCCCGCCATTTTCGAAAGGTCTCGGACTGCCTAAGTTCGAACATAGGGATTGTAGTTTTAAAACGACAATCCGTCAATGATCCGCGCCTGGCGAGGGTGAAGCTTACGGAATCAACCGGTCGGCCCGCAGCTGCTTGAACAGGTCGAAGAATGCGTCGTCGGTGGGCTGGTAGTCGAGGAAGCCCATGCGGCGGCTTTTCGACATGTCGGTGACCACCTCGATCGGCCGGCCGAGGTCGGCGTCGGTGTGCCAGGGCGAGGACAGGCGGTTGAGATCAGGCTCGGCGAGGCCGTGGCGCCTGGCGATCTCGCGCCAGAGGTCGGCGTCGTCGGCCATCTGTTGTTCCAGCGGGCGGACCACGCCGTCGAAGGCGACCGGTTCGATGCCGAACCACTCGGCGATCCGGCCCCACATCCAGCTCCAGCGGAAGACGTCGCCGTTGACGACGTTGAAGCCGTGGTTGGCGGCGGCTGGCGTCGTCGATGCCCACTCGATGTGGCGGGCGAGCAGGCGTGCGTCGGTCATGTCGGTGAGGCTATCCCACTGCGCGGCAACGCCGGGGAAGCGGAAGGGGCGGCCGGTTTCCTTGCAGATGCTGGCATAGACGGCGAGCGTCGTGCCCATGTTCATGGCGTTGCCCACCGCCTTGCCGACGATGGTGTGCGGACGGTGAACGCTCCAGGTGAAGCCGTCGCGGGCCGCCGCCGCGAAGACCTCGTCTTCCTGCGCGTAATAGAAATTATCGATGTCGAGGCGGGACTGCTCCTCGCGAAACGGCGTCTGCGGCAGGCTGCCCTTCCCATAGGCTTCGAAGGGGCCGAGATAGTGCTTGAGGCCGGTGACCAGCGCGACGTGGCGCACCGAGCCCGAGGGCCTGACGGCATCGAGCAGATTGCGGACCATGGCCGAGTTCACACGGATGTTCTCCGCTTCCGTCGGCTGCCGCAGCCAGGTGGAAATGACGATGTGCGTGGGGGCGACATCTGCAAGTGCTGATTTGAGCGATGCGGGATCGAGCAGGTCGGCGGCAAGCGGCTGCACGCCGGGCGCCTGTTGCGGCTTGCGCGCGAGGCCGAAGACCTGCCAGCCCTTGCCACGCAGAAGTTCCGCCGTGGCGCTGCCGACGATGCCGCTTGCGCCTGCGATCAATGCCTTGTTCAAATGCCTGTCTCCTGATGTTCTTCTGGACGTTTCTCGGGCTGTTTTTCCGCATGTAGCCATTTCGATCGTTTGCCGCTAGAAGGCACCCATTCGAGACATAGACACCCTGAGGTAACCACATGCGAGCCGGCTCACCCGATCACGAATGGCGCGAGGATTGCGCGCCGCGTCGCGTGCTGGAGATATTTTCCAGCAAGTGGACGAGCATGATCCTGCATGTCCTGGACACGCGGCTCGACGGCTGCGCGCGCACCGGCGTGCTGCAGCGCAGCCTTCCCGGCATATCGAAGAAGATGCTGACGCAGACGCTGCGCGACATGGAGGCGGACGGGCTGGTGACGCGCCGTGTTTATGGAACGGTGCCGCCCGCCGTGGATTATACGCTGACGCCGCTCGGCAAGCGGTTCGTGGAGCCGATCGAGCTGCTTTACGGCTGGGGCCGGGCCAATGCGGATGCGCTCGACAGCCTGGCCGAAAGGCGTGCGGAGAAGGACTGAACCTGTCCCTGCCGCCCATGGCCGCGTCCGCGCTCTATACCAACATATAGGGCATTTCATACCTCGGTTGCCTGTCGGTCTCTTGGGGCGCGCGCTAGCTTTCAAGGTGAGCATTCGCGCTCCCTTGCAACCGCCAATCGAGAGGCCCTCATGTCCGATGATACCAATCACCAACGCCGCCGTTTCCTTGGCGCCGCCGCCTTCGCTGCCGCCGCTGTCGGCATCGCCGGCACTGTGCGTGCGCAGACGGCGGGAGCGGGAAGTGGCGCGCTTGCGTCGGTCAAGCCGGGGACGAATACGTCCTTTCCGGCGTTGAAGCAGGTCAAGACCGGTGTGCTCGATATCGGCTATGCGGAGCTCGGCCCAGCCAATGGACCCGCCGTGCTGTTGCTGCATGGTTGGCCCTACGACATCTACAGCTTTGTCGATGTCGCGCCGGTTCTTGCCGATGCCGGCTATCGCGTGCTCATCCCCTATCTGCGGGGCTATGGGACAACGCGGTTCCTGTCTTCGAAGACACCGCGCAACGGTCAGCAGGCGGCGATCGCCGTCGACATGATCGACTTCATGGATGCGCTGAAGATCGAGCGCGCGGTTATCGGCGGTTATGATTGGGGCGGGCGGACGGCGAATATCACGGCGGCGCTCTGGCCGGAGCGTTGCAAGGCCATGGTCTCAGTCAGCGGCTACCTGATCGGCAGCCAGGCGATCAACGAGAAGCCGCTGCCGCCGAAGGCGGAACTCTCCTGGTGGTATCAGTTCTATTTCGCCACCGAACGCGGACGTGCGGGATATGATGCCAACAGGCACGATTTCGCCAAGCTCATCTGGACGCTCGCCTCGCCGCAATGGCATTTCGACGACGCCACCTTTGATCGCACGGCGAAAGCCTTCGAAAATCCGGATCATGTCGCGATCACCATTCACAATTATCGCTGGCGGCTCGATCTCGCCAAGGGCGAGAAGAAATACGATGCGCTGGAGCGCAAGCTCGCGAAGCTGCCCGATATCGGCGTGCCGACGATCACCATGGAAGGCGATGCCAACGGTGCGCCGCATCCCGATCCTGCCTCCTACGCCAGGAAGTTCACCGGCAAATACGAGCATCGGACGATTGCCGGCGGCATCGGACACAATCTGCCCCAAGAGGCGCCCGCGGCCTTCGCCCAGGCGATCATCGATGCCGATAAGCTTGCGTGAGTGGCTGCCATGACAGGGAAAATCATGCTGCTTGCCGCCGCCACGGCTGTCGGCGCCACCGTTTTCGCGATCGGCTCGCTCGCCGACGAGACACCCGCCGCCAAGCCGGTCTCGCCGATCTACGGTGTCGCCCTTCCCGAGGGCTACCGGCAGTGGGCGTTGATCGCGCCGGCGCTCGAGGATGCGCCTCTGAACGAGCTGCGCGTGGTCGTCGGCAACGACATTGCCGTCAAGGCCTATCGCGACGGCACGTTTCCGTTTCCTGATGGCAGCGTGCTCGTCAAGCTCGCCTGGAAGCGGACGCCATCGGCCGAGTTCGCACCTGCCTCTATTCCTGGTGCGGCGACGACGGTGCAGGTCATGGTCAAGGACGCGAAGAAATACGCCGCCTCCGGCGGCTGGGGATTTGGAAGGTTCATCAACGGCGTTCCAGCCGACCAGGCCCAGCACGAGACCTGCTTTGCCTGTCATGAGGCGCGCGTGAACAATCACGACTATGTCTTTACGCGCTATGCGCCGTAGCCGATATCGCGTTTTGCGCTAGCGCTTCGACCACTGCTTCGACGGCGCCGAGACCGAATTGCGGACGACGAGATCCGGCTGCAGCAGGATCTCGGTTTCCGCCGGATGGCCGTCGCCGAGAAACTCCAGGAGCAGGGCCATGGCCTGCTTGCCGATCGCGGTGCGCGGTTGGCGCACCGTCGTCAGCGGCGGCGACATGAAGACGGCCTGGGGGACGTCGTCGAAGCCGGTGACGGAGAAGTCGCGGGGGATGTCGTAGCCGCGGGCGTTGAGGCCGATCATCACGCCGATCGCCGTCTGGTCGTTGACGCACATGAAGGCTGTCGGCAGCGTGTCGCGCATGAAGAGCTGCTCGACGGCGTGGCGGCCGCTTTCGAGCGTGCCGTCGCCTTCGAGAATGATACGCTGACCCTTCGCGACGCCGGCCGCGTCCAGCCCCTCGTCATAGCCCTGGCGGCGCCTGGAATAGGCGAGCCTCGTCTTGCTGTCGCCGATGAAGGCGATCTTTCGGTGACCTTCCGCCAAAAGCAGGTCGACCGCCTTGCGCGCACCCTCGATATCGTCGACGCCGACATAGGGAATGCCGCCGTTGAAGACCGGCTCGAAGACGCCGACGCTGGGTGGCAATCGTGCCGTCATCGTCTGGTGGCCGAAGGGCAGAATGCCGGTGAAGAGAATCAATCCGGCGGCTTGGTTTGAATTCAGGAATTTGAGATATTCGAGGCCGCGCTGGGCGTCGTTCTGCGTATGGCCGATGAGAATGCCGTAGCCATGGGCGCGGGCCTCGTTCTCCAGGCCGATCAGAATGTTGGAAAAATTGGGGTCGCCGATGTCGGGAGCCACGACCAGGATCATGTTGGAACGGCCGAGACGCAGGCTGCGGGCCATGGCGTTCGTCGTGTATCCCGTGATCGCGATCGCCTGGTTGACCTTCAGCCGTGTCGAGTTGGCGACCTTCTCCGGCGTATGGATCGCCCGCGACACGGTCGCGATCGAAACCTCGGCGATCCGGGCGACATCCTCGATGGTTGCGGGCGTGGAATTCGACACTACGTCCTGCCTTGGGGCTCAATTCGCGGCGACACTACACAGACTGAAGGATACGTCAAAGGGCGAAGCCGAGAGAACTTCGTGATACGATGATGTAAACCTTTACATCGCACATGTAAAGGTTTACACAAGGGTCAAGCGGGTGGGAGTCCGCAGGGGAGGACATCATGAGTGTGGAGATTGTCGAGGCGGCGCCGGTGGTGTTGTCGGCCCGGCGCATATGCAAATCCTTCAATGGGGTGCAGGTCCTCTTCAGCGTCAATTTCGAGCTGCGCGCTGGCGAAATCCATGCGCTGATGGGCGAAAACGGCGCGGGAAAGTCGACGCTCGTCAAGGTGATGTCCGGCTTCGAGCAGCCGACCTCGGGCGAAATCATTCTCGACGGCAAGCCGGTCGTGCTGCCGCCGAATGGCGCGGCAGAGGCGCTGGGCATCGTCATCATCCACCAGGAATTCAATCTCGCCGACCATCTGACCGTCGCCGAAAGCCTGTTTCTCGGCCGCGAGGTCACGCGCTTCGGCGTGCTCGACCGCAAGTTCATGCGGGCCGAGACGCGCAAGGCGCTCGATCTGCTCGGCTCGCATGTCGATGAGAACGCGCTGATCAGCACGCTTTCGATCGCCGACAAGCAGATGGTGGAGATCGCCAAGGCGATCAGCCGCGATGCGCGCGTGGTGTTCATGGATGAGCCGACGGCGGTGCTGTCGCGCGAAGAAACCAATTTCCTGTTCAAGCAGGTGCGCAAGCTGCGCGACAAGGGCACCAGCTTCGTCTTCGTGTCGCACAAGCTCGACGAGGTCATGGAGTTGACTGACCGGGTCACGGTGTTGCGCGACGGGCAGTGGGTGAAGACGGCGCCGACGGCGATGCTCGACGGTGAATCGATCGCGCAGCTGATGGTCGGGCGCGAACTTTCCAGCCTCTATCCGACCAAGAATGAGCCTGATGTCGACGAGGAGATCGTGCTGAAGGTCGAGGGCATCTCGACCGGCTATGTGCAGGATGCGAGCTTCGAGGTGCGCAAGGGCGAGATCATCGGCTTTTCCGGCATGATCGGCTCCGGCCGCACGGAGCTGATGGAGGCGATCGCCGGCCTGCGCGGCCGTACCGCCGGCGAGGTGGTCATCCGTGGCGAGAGTGTTCAGTCGGGCGACGTGCACGCGGCCAATCGCGCCGGCCTCGCCTACATGACCAAGGATCGCAAGCACAAGGGCCTGCTGCTCGGCTCCAACATGCTGGCGAACCTGACGCTGCAATCGCTGGGTCAGCATTCGCGGCACGGCTATCTCAGCCCGAGCAGCGAGGCTGCAGCGCTGGCGAAAGCACGGCGGCGCTTCGATATCCGCGTCCGCGATGCCAATATCGTGGCCGGGCGCATGTCCGGCGGCAACCAGCAGAAGCTGCTGCTCGCCAAGGTCATGGAGACGGATCCCGAGATCATCATCATCGACGAGCCGACGCGCGGCATCGATGTCGGCACCAAGCAGCAGATCTATCATTTCATCTCGGCACTGGCGCGCGACGGGCGCTCGATCATCGTCGTCTCCTCGGAAATGCCCGAGGTGATCGGGCTCTGCACCCGGGTGGCGGTGATGCGCGAGGGGCGGATCGTCGGCGTGCTTGAGGGCGACGAGATCTCCGAGCAGGAGATCATGCGCTATGCGGCGGGCCTGAAGAAAAAGGCCGCCTGAGGCGGTCGCAAGAGATAACCGCCGTTACGGCGGACCAAGAGACAAAATGCCTGCAGGCATGACGGGAGGATGGCTTTGGATATGAGTGCGAACGACGAGACCAGTCAGATCAGACGGCGCTCCTGGCGGGATATCGATCTCAGGGCGGTCGCGCCGTTCGCGGCGCTTGCGTTGCTGCTTGTTGTCGGCGCGCTGGTCAATCCGAATTTCATCGGCATTACCAACCTCGCCAATGTCGCGACGCGCAGCGCCTTCATCGCCATCATCGCTGTCGGCGCCACCTTCGTCATCTCGTCGGGGGATCTCGATCTCTCTGTTGGGTCGATGGTGGCCTTCGTCGCCAGCCTGATGATCCTGTTGATGAATTCCGGCCTTATTGCCGATCCGGCCTTGATGCTCGCGGTCGCCGTCGTCTTCACCATCGTTGCCGGCGCGCTCTGTGGGCTGGCGAACGGGCTGATCACGACTGTCGGCAAGATCGAGCCGTTCATCGCCACGCTCGGCACCATGGGCATCTATCGCGGCCTGACGACTTGGCTCTCACAGGGTGGCGCGATCACGCTGCGCTCGGCCGAACAGCAGTCGCTCTATCGACCCGTCTATTTCGGCTCGATCGCCGGCGTGCCGGTGCCGATCATCGTCATCCTCGCGGTCACCGCGGTCGCCGCCTTCATTCTCTACCGCACGCGCTATGGCCGCCATGTCACGGCCGTCGGCTCGAACCGCGACGTGGCGCGCTATTCCGGCATCGCCGTCAACAAGGTGCGCACCATCGCCTTCGTCATCCAGGGGCTTTGCGTGGCGATTGCCGTGCTGCTCTACGTGCCGCGCCTCGGCTCAACATCGGCAACCACGGGCATCCTGTGGGAGCTGCAGGCGATCACCGCCGTCGTCGTCGGCGGTACGGCGCTGAAGGGCGGGGCAGGGCGCGTCTGGGGCACGATCTGCGGCGCCTTCATTCTGGAGCTCGTCGGCAACATCATGCTGCTCTCGAACTTCATCTCGGAATATCTGATCGGCGCCATCCAGGGCTCGATCATCATCATCGCCATGCTCGTCCAGCGGTCGCTGGCGCGCAGGTAGCAAGGGATTGGCCGGGTCGGCGGGGCGCCCGGTCTGAAGGTTCGCAAGCCCTGGGGTTTAATGGGAGGAAAACAGACATGCGTAAGACACTATTCAGTTTGGCGGTCGTGACGGCGGCGCTGCTCGCCGGCGTCGCTCACTCGGCGGACAAGAAGACCATCGGCGTATCGATCCCGGCGGCCGACCACGGCTGGACCTCCGGCGTGGTGTTCCATGCCGAGCGCGTCGCCAAGCTTTTGATGGCCGAGCACCCTGACCTCACCGTCATCGTCAAGACCTCGCCGGATGCCGCAAGCCAGGCAAACGCGGTGCAGGATCTGGCAACGCAGGGCATGGACGCGCTGGTCATCCTGCCGTCCGATCCGGATCCGCTCGTCAATGCGATCAAGGAAGTCAAGGACAAGGGCACCTTCGTGGCGCTGGTCGACCGCGCACCGAGCACCAACGACGACAGCGTGCGTGACATCTACATCGCCGGCAACAACCCGGCGCTTGGCGAAGTCGCCGGCAAGTACATCAAGGAAACGACGCCGGACGCGCAGGTCGTCGTCATCCGCGGCCTGCCGATCCCGATCGACCAGCAGCGCCAGGACGGCTTCGACAAGGGCATCGCCGGCTCCAACGTCAAGGTTCTCGACCGCCAGTTCGGCAACTGGAACCGCGACGACGCGTTCAAGGTGATGCAGGACTACCTGACCAAGTACCCGAAGATCGACGTGGTCTGGTGCCAGGACGACGACATGGCCGTCGGCGTGCTGCAGGCGATCGAGCAGGCCAAGCGCACCGACATCAAGTATGTCGTGGCCGGCGCCGGCTCCAAGGACATGGTCAAGAAGGTCATGGACGGCGACAAGATGATCCCCGTCGACGTTCTCTATCCGCCGGCAATGGTTGGCACCGCCATGGAACTGACGGCCGCGTCGCTCTATGACCAGGTTCCGGTTCGCGGCACCTACATCCTTGACGCCACGCTCGTGACGAAGGACAACGCCAAGGACTTCTACTTCCCGGATTCGCCGTTCTGATCCTTGTGAATACGAGGCGCCCGCTCGAAAGGGCGGGCGCCTTTATTGTGGCGGCAGGCCTGCCTTGGCGAGGTCGCCGACAAAGCGCTCGATGAAGGTTTCGCTCATCGCCGGCTTGAGGCCGAAATAGAATTCACGTCTGGCATCATCAAGCGTCATGCCCGGCCGGAAGTTGTAGAGCTCGCCGATCGCGCGGCGTGCCTCCTCGATCTTGCCCTGCCGTCCCTGGATCGCCACCAGCGCCATCGCCGGCCAGAAGGTGACGTTCGGCGAGCGCATCGATGCGCGGGCGGCGTCGGCCGCCTCGTCGAGCTTGTCCATCTGGTAGTTCGCGAAGGCCATCATGCTGTGAAAGGTCCAGAGATGCGGGTCGCGCGGGCTGAGACGAAAGGCTTCGCTGAATTCGGGCATGCCCTCCTCAGGGCGGTCGGCATAGCAGAGCGCCTGGCCGAGCGCGAAATGCGCCTGGGCAAAGCTGTGGTCCAGTTTCACCGCATGACGGAGATGGGCGATCCCTGCCTCCGTGGCGCCATCGAGCGCAAGCGCCCGGCCGAGTGCCAGATGCGCGGCGGGCTCCTTCTGATCGAGCGTGATCGCCCGTTCGGCAAGCTCGATCGCCTCGCATATGCGCCCGGAACGCTCCTCCAGCGAGCCATACCAGCCGAGCTGGATGTGGACGTAAGCCAGCCGCGCCTGCGCCTGCGCGAAGCTCGGATCGATGGCGATTGCCTGCTCGAACAGCTGTTTGGCGGTGTTCAACTCGTCGATGGTGAAGCGATAGAGATGCCAGAGGCCCTTCAGATAGATTTCCCAGGCGGTCATGTCGACGATCGAGCGGCCGCGCAGTGCCGCGAATTCGATGGCGCTCAATTCGGGCTCGATGGTTCCCGTGATCTCGGAGGCGATCTCGTCCTGGAGGTCGAAGATATCGGCCAGCATGCGGTCATAGCGCTCGGCCCAGAGCAGCGTGCCCTCGCTTCCATCCAGAAGCTGCGCGGTGATGCGGATGCGGGTGTCGGAGCGGCGGACGCTGCCTTCGAGCACGTATTTGACGCCGAGATCCTCGGCGACGCGGCGGGCATCGACCGCACGGCCCTTGAAGCTGAAGGACGAGTTGCGGGCGGCGACCAGCAGCCAGCGACAGCGCGCCAGGGTGGCGATCAGCTCGTCGGTGAAACCGTCGGAGAAATGCTCCTGCCCCTCGATGCTCGACATGTTGGCAAAGGGAAGCACGGCGATCGACGGGCGCTTGCGCTCAGGCGGCTGGCTCGGGATCGCCCGGTCCGGGATCTCCTCGTCGAGGCCATCCGTCTGGGTGCCCGGCGGAAACCAGCGCCACACCCTGACGGTCTGTTCGATGTTCTTCAGCTTGCGATTGCCGAAGTCGGTGGCCTCGAAATCGAGCGCCGTGCCGATCTGGTCGCGTACCTGCTGCGACAGGCAGATGCCGCCTGCGGGAGCCAGTGCCTGCAGCCGCGCGGCGATGTTAACGCTCTCGCCGAAGATATCGCCATCCTCGGTCAGGACGTCGCCGACATGGATGCCGATGCGCCAGATCATCCGGCGGCCGGGCACGACATCGTGATTGTCGGCAAGAATGGCCTGTTGGATTTCCATCGCGCAGCGCAACGCGTCAACCACGCTGGAAAATTCCGCCAGCGTGCCGTCTCCGACGAACTTCACGACATGTCCGCGGTGCCTGTTGATGGTGGGGACGATGGTCTCGGTGTTGTGGCGTTTCAGCGCCGCGAAGGTCCCCGCTTCGTCGAGGCCCATCAGCCGGGAGAAGCCGACAACATCCGCATCCAAGATTGCCGCCAGCCGCCGCGTCATGGACCACCCTCCTGGTCGACCAAGAGTAGCACGCGGTGGCGGGAAGTCCACAAAGATGCACTGCCGCATGAGCGCCCGAGGAATGGTGGTCAAGAAATGCGGTACGTACGTCTTGCGGCTAGGTGCCCGACATGGTTTAGTCGCAACCGTCCATTTCCGCCCATCGGGGCAGGATTTGCATTCTCGCCAAAATCGGCTTGCAGAGTGCAAATCGCGTGTTAGAACTACACCAGAAACGTTTACGGTCATCATTCAGGGAGGAATTGACATGAAAACGATCAAGGGCCCAGGCTTGTTCCTCGGGCAGTTCGCGGGCGATGCCGCACCTTTCAACTCGTGGGATTCGATCACCAAGTGGGCAGCCGATATCGGCTACAAGGGCGTGCAGGTTCCGACCTGGGCGGGCCAGCTGATCGACCTCAAGAAGGCTGCATCATCAAAGGACTATTGCGACGAGTTCGCCGGCGTGGCGCGCCAGAACGGCGTCGAGATCACCGAGCTTTCGACCCATCTTCAGGGCCAGCTGGTCGCCGTGCACCCGGCCTATGACGAAGCCTTCGACGGCTTTGCGGCACCCGAAGTGCGCGGCAATCCGAAGGCGCGCCAGGAATGGGCCGTCGAGCAGGTGAAGATGGCGCTGACTGCTTCCAAGCATCTCGGCATCAAGGCGCATGCGACCTTCTCCGGCGCGCTCGCTTGGCCGTTCATCTATCCGTGGCCGCAGCGCCCGGCCGGCCTCGTCGAGACTGCCTTCGACGAACTCGCCAAGCGCTGGACGCCGATCTTGAACCATGCCGACGAAAACGGCGTCGACATCTGCTACGAGATCCATCCCGGCGAAGACCTGCATGACGGCGTCACCTTCGAGATGTTCCTCGAGCGCGTGAAGAACCATCCGCGCGCCAACATGCTCTACGATCCCTCGCATTACGTGCTGCAGTGCCTGGATTACCTGGATAACATCGACATCTACAAAGACCGGATCAAGATGTTCCACGTCAAGGATGCCGAGTTCAACCCGACGGGTCGCCAGGGCGTCTATGGTGGCTACCAGGGCTGGGTCGAACGCGCCGGCCGCTTCCGCTCGCTCGGCGACGGCCAGGTCGATTTCGGCGCGGTGTTCTCGAAGATGACGGCCAACAACTTCGACGGCTGGGCCGTGGTCGAATGGGAATGCGCGCTGAAGCATCCGGAAGACGGTGCCCGCGAGGGTGCCGAGTTCGTCAAGTCGCACATCATCCGCGTGACGGAGAAGGCGTTCGACGACTTCGCGGGTAGTGGTACGGACCAGGCAGCCAATCGGCGGATGCTGGGGATTTAACGAGGGCTTTGAGGGTGTGGGGGTAGGCGGGCGTTGTGCTTGCGGCCCCCTCATCCGACCCTTCGGGCCACCTTCTCCCCGTGGGGGAGAAGGGGAGGTTGGCGCAAGCGGCTAACCCCGAGTCTCTTCTCCCCAACGGGGAGAAGGTGCCGGCAGGCGGATGAGGGGGCCACGCGGCATAACGCCAAACCGGACCCTCACGCAAATACAGCACAATTTTGGAGGAACACATGGCAATCGAAGCATCAACGGAACACACGCGCGAGCCGCGCATCCGTCTCGGCATGGTCGGCGGTGGCGCCGGCGCTTTCATTGGCGCGGTGCACCGCATCGCTGCCCGTATCGACGATCAGTATGAGCTGATCGCCGGCGCGCTGTCGTCGACGCCGGAAAAGG
Source organism: Rhizobium sp. NPDC090275 (assembly GCF_044772225.1). Classification (NCBI taxonomy): domain Bacteria; kingdom Pseudomonadati; phylum Pseudomonadota; class Alphaproteobacteria; order Hyphomicrobiales; family Rhizobiaceae; genus Rhizobium; species Rhizobium sp. NPDC090275. The sequence goes on from NZ_JBIVYL010000007.1 coordinate 87,078, forward strand.
CGATGGCGTCTGGCGCCGATCTCGGGCTCGATCCGACCCGCACCTATTCCAGCTATCGCGAGATGGCGATCCGCGAGGCGAAGCTGAAGAACGGCATCGAGGCGGTGTCGATCGTCACGCCGAACCACGTGCACTATGACGCCGCCAAGGAGTTCCTGCGCCGCGGCATCCACGTCATCTGCGACAAGCCGCTGACCTCAAACCTCGCCGACGCCAAGAAGCTGAAGAAGGTGGCCGACGAGAGCGGCGCTCTGTTCATCCTCACGCACAATTACACCGGTTATCCGATGGTGCGCCAGGCGCGCGAGATGATCGCCAATGGCGAGCTCGGCGATATCCGCCTGGTGCAGGCCGAATATCCGCAGGACTGGTTGACCGAAGCCGTCGAGCAGCAGGGCGCCAAGCAGGCCGTGTGGCGCACCGACCCGGCGCAATCGGGTGCGGGCGGTTCGACCGGCGATATCGGCACGCATGCCTATAACCTCGCCACCTTCGTTTCCGGCCTCGAGCTCGACAGCCTTGCCGCCGATCTCGACAGCTTCGTCGAAGGCCGCCGTCTCGACGACAACGCCCATGTGATGATGCGCTTCAAGGCCAAGGGCTCGGAAAAGCCGGCCAAGGGCATGCTCTGGTGCAGCCAGGTGGCGCCGGGTCACGAGAACGGCCTGAAGGTCCGCGTTTACGGCACCAAGGGTGGCCTGGAATGGGTACAGGCCGATCCGAACTATCTCTGGTTCACGCCGTTCGGCGAACCGAAGCGCCTGATCACCCGCAACGGCGCCGGCTCCGGAGCCGCCGCCGCCCGCGTCTCGCGCATCCCATCGGGTCACCCGGAGGGTTATCTTGAGGCGTTCGCGACGATCTACACGGAAGCCGCGCATGCCATCAACGCGCACAAGAAGGGCAACGCGGTCGACAAGGCCGTGGTGTATCCGACGGTTGATGACGGCGTGAAGGGTGTCGCCTTCGTGGATGCCTGCGTGGCGTCGTCGAAGCGGAATGGGGCTTGGGTTAAGGTGTAAGATAGCTCAGGCAGAGTCCGCGGCCCCCTCATCCGCCTGCCGGCACCTTCTCCCCATTGGGGAGAAGAGACTCGGAGCAGGCGGCTTGCTCCCCCTCTCCCCTCGGGGAGAGGGTAGGGTGAGGGGGCTACTTGCTCCGTCACCCACGTTTTATCAAGCCGCAACCACACCCTGCTTGCGCTTCATCATCGCATCGACGCTGAACGGACCAGCGCCGGCAGCGACGATGTAGAGGAAGACGAAGCAGAAGAGGATGGCGGCGACGCCGCCGTTTTGGGCGGGGAAGAAGCCGCGCGAGGCGTGGCCGATGAAATAGGCGAAGGCCATCAGGCCGGAGAGGACGAAAGCGGCGGCGCGGGTCTGGAAGCCGACCAGCACTAAAAAGCCGAGCGTCAGTTCAAGTAGGCCGGCAATCCAGGACATCGACCCGACATCGGGCACGCGCTCGGCAGCGGGGAAATGCAGGATCTTCTGTGTCCCATAGCTGAAGAGCACGAGCGCGGAGACGATGCGCAGCAGGCTGAGCAGGGCCGGCTGTAGGGCGTGGATCGAAGCGGACATGAAAGACCTTTCTTTAGGAGTGACTGTTCGAAGCCTTTAGCCACGGTCCCGGCAATGACAATTCACGAGTTTTGACTTTGGCGTTATTGGCCGCCTGCCGGCGATGGGCGGCTCAGATGTAGAGTGCAGCCATCTTGCGCCAGGCGCTGGCGCGGTGGGCGCGGCCGTCCCAGACATGCAGCTGGTGGCCGACCTGCTTGTCGGACAGAAGCCGGCTCAGATAATGGTTGTTGTCGAGAAAGGGATCGGCATTGCCGATCGTCATGACGATCTCGACCTCACGCAGCTTGTCCAGCTGCCAGCCGTGATGGAGCCCCGGCAGGAAATGCGTCGGGGTGTGGAAATAGACGGCGTTGTCGTAATAGCCGTCAAGCAAGTCGCCGAAGGCTTCGACCCTCAGCGTCAGGTCGTAACGCCCGGAGAAAGCGACGAGCTTGCGGAACAGATGCGGGTGGCGGAAGACGAGGCTGGCCGCCTGGAAGGCGCCGAGGCTGCAGCCGTGCACGATGGTGCAGTCGTGCCCGTTTCTGGCGGCCATCAGCGGCAGGACTTCGTGGAGGATATAGTCCTCGAAGGCCTGGTGGCGGTGGATGCGGTCGGCCGGGTGGCGGTCGAAGCCGTAGAAGGTCTCCGTGGCCAAGCCCTCGATGCAATAGAGCTGCAACTGGCCGGCTTCGAGCTTGTGGGCAAGGCTGGCGACAAGGCCGATCCGTTCATATTCCCAGAAACGACCGTCGCGCGTCGGAAACATCAAGACCTTGGCGCCGGCATGGCCGAACACCAACAGCTCCATCTCGCGATGCAGGCGCGGGCTATGCCAGCGCAGATATTCCCGGTTCATGAAGCTTCAAAAGACCTCGCAGCTTTTCGCGCAGAGCAAAATTCTGTTCCGTCATTCCAGGATAGTCGAAATGTCCGGCGTCGAGGATGAAGATTTCATTATATTTTGACGGCGGTACCGCGTTGGCCACGGCGAACTGGCAGGGCGGGGCGACGGCCGGATCGAAGAGGGCGACGGCCACCAGCATCGGCACCTTGATGCGCGTCGCAGCGGTCGCAGCGTCGAACAGGCGCAGGTGATCGAGCACGTCGGGATGGGTCTTCTGGTAGGTCTGCACGGAATCGGCGCTGCCCACCGTCGGTAGCGTGAGCCACTGCTTACGGTCGCCGAAGGTGGGAACGATCAGGTGGCCGCGATCGATGCGACTGTCGAAGGGGATCGCCAGCGCCCCCAGTCCGCCGCCGAAGCTGCCGCCGATATAGCCGATGCGGTTTGCGAGCCATGGATAAAGTGCCTGCAGCGTCGAGACGGCGATCCAGAGATCCTCGACGCAACCGCCGATGACGTAGTCGTCGGGGTTGTCGATATTGTGGAGCACATGGCCGGGCGCTTCCGGCGGGATCGGCGCCTGCGCGCTCCGCGACATGCCGCGCGCACAGGGGAAGAGGATGGCGGTCTGCTCCACCGGCAGATCGAAATCCGGCGCATCGCGGCCGCCATAGCCATGGCCGACGACCAGCCCGCGCCGCACCGGCGCATCGCGCGGCAGGAGCAGCCAGCCGCCGATCGTGACGTTGTCCGTCGAGGTGTAGGTGATATCGAGCACCTGCCAGGCGGGGTGGGTGAGACTGCTTTGCTTCAGCGTCGGCCGCGGGTCGATGGCGAGCGCCCGTTTGTACCGCTTTTGCCAGAAGGCGTCGAAGCCCGGGGGAGCCTCGGGCGGGACGATGGCGCGCAGCGTGTCGAGCGTCATGCCGTAGGTGGGGTCGAAGGGGAAGGGGTGCGTCTTGGGGATGGTCATGGGGGAGTTGTTTCGTGGAATTGGGGGGATTGCAAGGCGGGGTGCGTTTCTGGGTTGGAGAAAAAGACCTCTCCGCATCAGGCCAAAATTCCCCTCCCCAACCCCTCCCCACAAGGGGGAGGGGCTTGCTGGGCGTGCCCTCTTCGCCAAACCGACGCCTCTCAACAGCCGGGACTGACATGAGGGAGCACGGAGCATGCCACGTATTAGCCCCTCCCTCTTGTGGGGAGGGGTTGGGGAGGGGACTTTCCATGAGGGGTTGGGGGGAATTTTTATGAAAGGCTGGGGAGGGGCTTTACACCCCACCCGCCTTGATTTCACCGCACCACCTGCCTAGATTGCAGCCATCCGCAATACCAACAGGACGGTGCACCATGGATTTCAACCCGATCGCAATGCCGCTTTGCCTTGCCATACGGGAAACCCATGTCCATGCCTGCATCCATTACCCTTTCCAATCTTTCGTGGTCCACGCCTGACGGGCGGCCGCTTTTTTCCAATCTCGATCTGAGCTTCGGGGCCGAACGCGCCGGGCTGGTCGGCCGCAATGGCGTCGGCAAGACGACGCTTCTGAGGCTGATCACCGGTGAGCTCGTGCCGCAATCCGGCAACGTCGCCGTCAGCGGACGGCTCGGTGTGCTCCGGCAGACGGTGCAGGTCGATGCCGATCAGACGGTGGCCGATCTCTTCGGTGTGCGCGATGCACTCGATGTCGTGGCGCGCGCGGTTCTCGGCGAAGCCTCGGCCGATGAGGTCGCTTCCGCCGACTGGACGCTCGAGGTCCGGCTTGCCGATGCGCTCGAGCGGATGGGCTTCTCAGCCGAGCCCGATACGCTGCTCACCTCGCTGTCGGGCGGCCAGCGCACCCGTGTCGGGTTGGCGGCGTTGATCTTCAGCGAACCGGATTTCCTCATCCTCGATGAGCCGACGAACAATCTCGATCGCGACGGCCGCGAGGCGGTGATCGCTCTCATCGAGAGCTGGCGGGGCGGGGCGCTTGTGGTCAGCCATGATCGTGTGCTGCTCGAACGGATGGATGCGATCGTCGAGCTGACGACGCTTGGCGCCAAACGCTATGGCGGCAATTGGAGCGCGTTTCAGGCGCGCAAGGCGATTGAGCTCTCAGCGGCCGAACACGACCTTGCCGATGCCGAAAAGCGGGTGGCGGATGTCGCTCGCAGCGCGCAACTCTCGGCCGAGCGGCAGGCGCGCAGCGACAAAGTCGGCGCCAAGAAAGCGGCGCGGGGCGATATGCCTCGTATCGTCGCCGGCGGCCTGAAGCGGGCGGCGGAGAACACCAGAGGGGACAAGGTCAGGCTCGGCGAGAAGCGGCGCGAGGAGGCGATGGAGGATGCCAGTGCGGCGCGCGAGCGCATCGAGATCCTGCAGCCGTTTTCCGCGAAGCTGGCGTCGACACATCTGCCCGCGTGGCGGGTGGTGTTGCGGCTCGATGGCGTGACGGCCGGATACGAGCCGGATCGGCCCGTGATCACCGATCTCTCCTTTGCGATCACGGGGCCGGAGCGGGTGGCGGTTGAGGGGCCGAACGGTTCGGGCAAGACGACGCTCTTGTCGCTCGTCACCGGGCAAATCGCGCCCTGGGCGGGAACGGTCTCGGTGCCCGTGCGCCTTGCGGTCTTCGACCAGAGCGTCAGCCTGCTCGACCGGTCGCTATCGATCGCCGAGAACTTTCGCAGGCTCAATTCCGGTGCGAACGAGAATGCCTGCCGCGCGGCGCTGGCGCGGTTCATGTTCCGAGCCGATGCCGCCCTTCAGCTGGTTTCGACGCTGAGCGGCGGGCAGCTGCTGCGTGCCGGCTTGGCTTGCGTGCTGGGCGGTGCGGAACCGCCGCCGCTGCTGGTGCTCGATGAGCCGACCAACCATCTCGACATCGATTCCATCGCCGCCGTGGAGGCGGGACTTGCCGCCTATGACGGTGCGCTCCTTGTCGTCAGCCACGACGCGGTGTTTCTTGAGCGGATCGGCATCACGCGGCGGCTGTTGCTGCCATCGGGGGAGGATGTGCTCTGAGCGCGCGCGTTCCTATCTGCAACGTTACAGATTTGACATTTCAAACCTATACGTAGAGTAGAGAGCAGCCGGAAGCGTGATACAGCCACCGGCCGAGTTTGGAGGATTTGAGTTTGACGATTGATGCAAAAACGCCCGCCGCGAAGATTGATGCCAAGGCCCTGGCCGCCCGCTTTCCCGGCGATTTCACCTTCGGCGTGGCGACGGCAGCCTTCCAGATCGAGGGCGCTTCGAAAGCCGATGGGCGCAAGCCGTCGATCTGGGATGCCTTCTGCAACATGCCGGGCCGGGTCTTCAATCGCGACAATGGCGACGTCGCCTGCGATCACTACAACCGCCTCGACGAGGATCTCGATCTCATCAAGTCGCTCGGCGTCGAGGCCTATCGCTTCTCCATCGCCTGGCCGCGCATCATCCCCGATGGCACCGGGCCGGTGAACGAGAAGGGGCTCGATTTCTACGATCGCCTCGTCGACGGCTGCAAGGCGCGGGGTATCAAGACCTTCGCGACGCTCTACCACTGGGACCTGCCGCTGCTGCTCGCCGGCGATGGCGGCTGGACGGCGCGGTCGACCGCCTATGCCTATCAGCGCTACGCAAAAACGGTGATGTCGCGTCTCGGCGATCGCCTCGACAGCGTCGCGACCTTCAACGAGCCGTGGTGCATCGTCTGGCTCAGCCATCTCTATGGCATCCACGCGCCGGGCGAGCGCAACATGCAGGCGGCACTTCATGCCATGCACTACATGAACCTCGCCCATGGCCTCGGCGTCGAGGCGATCCGCTCGGAAGCGCCGAACGTGCCTGTCGGCCTCGTGCTCAATGCCATGTCGGTCATCCCGGGTTCCGACAGTGCTAGCGACCAGGCGGCCGGCGAGCGGGCGCACCAGTTCCACAACGGCGCCTTCTTCGATCCGGTCTTCAAGGGCGAATATCCGAAGGAGTTCCTGGAGGCGCTCGGCGACCGCATGCCTGTCGTCGAGGAGGGTGATCTCGCGATCATCAGCCAGAAGCTCGACTGGTGGGGGCTCAACTATTACACGCCGCTGCGCGTCGCCGACGATCCCAAGAAGACCGGCGATTTCCCCTGGACGGTCGAGGCGCCCCGCGTCAGCGACGTGAAGACCGATATCGGCTGGGAGGTCTATGCGCCGGCGTTGAAGCATGTGGTGGAAGATCTCTACCGCCGCTACGACCTGCCGGAATGCTACATCACCGAGAACGGCGCCTGCGACAATACCGGCATCGAAGCGGGCGTGGTCGAGGACAGGATGCGGCTCGATTATTACATCCAGCATCTCGATGTCGTCGCCGACCTCATCAAGGACGGTTATCCGATGCGCGGCTATTTCGCCTGGAGCCTGATGGATAATTTCGAGTGGGCGGAGGGCTATCGCATGCGCTTCGGCCTCGTGCATGTCGATTACGACACCCAGGTTCGCACGGTGAAAACGAGCGGCAAGTGGTATTCGGAGCTCGCCGCGCAGTTCCCGAAGGGTAATCACAAGAGCGCCTGATCGCCTCGGTTCGAATTGTCTATGCGGCAGGTAGATTTTTTCCTGCCGCATCGCACAAATAAAAAAACATCCCTGTCCGGTTTCAACCACCGGCGGCATAAGTTGCAGCAACAGGAAAGGCAAAACGTCTTTCTTTCCCGCCCGCAACGAAAGCCGTGTCCATGCCTCGCACCCGTGATTGTCTTCGAATGTGCCGCCCGATTGGCTAATCGGCGCGATAGCGGTTATAGAACCGCCAGTTTTTGAAGACCAACATACGCGAGCATGAAATGACACTCCAACACCAGGCCCAACAAGACGCTGCCCAGGGCGCGTCCGGCGGCCATTCCGGGCGAGAGCCAGAGGGCGCGGCGGGGGCGATCCCGATGGTCGCCTTTGAAGGCGCCGGCAAGCGCTACGGGCCATCAGGCGAGGGCGGTTTCACCGCGGTCGAAAAGGTCGATCTCACCGTGGCGCGTGGCGCCATCACCGGCATCATCGGCCGCTCCGGCGCCGGCAAGTCGACGCTGATCCGCATGGTCAACGGGCTGGAGACGGCAACCTCGGGCAAGGTGCTCGTCGATGGCGTGGATGTCGGCGGGCTCAGCGAAGAGGGGCTTCGCGGCCTGCGCCGCCAGGTCGGCATGATCTTCCAGCACTTCAATTTGCTTTCCTCGCGCACCGCCTTCGACAATGTGGCCCTGCCGCTGGAGATCGCGGGTGTGGACAGGCAGACGATCCGCGCCAAGGTCGGGCCGCTGCTCGATCTCGTCGGTCTCGGCGACAAGGCCGGCAACTATCCCTCGGAGCTGTCGGGTGGCCAGAAGCAGCGCGTCGGCATCGCCCGCGCTCTGGCGACCGATCCGAAGCTGTTGCTCTCCGACGAGGCCACCTCGGCGCTCGATCCGGAGACGACGCAGTCGATCCTCGAACTCCTGAAGCGCATCAATGCCGAACTCGGGCTTACCGTTCTCCTCATCACCCACGAGATGGAGGTGGTGAAGACCATCGCCAGCCATGTCGCGGTGATCGATGCCGGTAAGATCGTCGAGGCCGGCCGCACCTTCGACGTCTACACCAATCCGCAGCACCAGACGACGCGCACGCTGCTTGCCTCGGCGCTGAAGCTGCCGGAATGGCTGCGTTCGGGCATCAAGGCGCAGCCGTCTTCGGGCGACCGGGCGCTGGTGCGGCTGGTCTTCTTCGGCGAAACCGCCTTCAAGCCGCTCACTGGTCGGCTGGTCGCGGAGCTCGGCTCCGACGTCAATATTCTCGCCGGCGCGATCGAGGAGATCGGGGGCGAGCCCTTCGGTTCGCTGGTCGTGTCCTATTCGGCCGATCCAGACGTGATCGCGCGTGCCGACCGCTTCTATGCGGAAACCGGTCTCAAGACGGAGGTGCTCGGTTATGTCGCCTGATATGATCTACAACCTCCTCTCCAAGGCGCTGATGCAGACGCTGCAGATGGTGTTCGTCGCCGGCATCGTCGGCTCGATCATCGGCCTGCCGATCGGCGTGTTCCTGGCCACATCGGGCAAGGGCGAGCTGTTTCCGGCGCCGAAGACCAACCGCGTGCTCGGGCTCGTCGTCAACGCCGCGCGCTCGACGCCGTTCATCATCCTCGTCGTCGCCATCGTGCCCCTGACGCGCCTGTTGACGGGCACGTCGATCGGCACCTGGGCGGCGATCGTGCCGCTCACCATCGCCACCATCCCCTTCTTCGCGCGCCTGGTCGAATCCGCCATCCGCGAGATCGACAAGGGGCTGATCGAGGCTGCCCGCGCCATGGGCGCCACGCCGTTCCAGATCGTCTTCAAGGTGCTGTTGCCTGAGGCGCGGCCGAGCATCCTGATGGCGCTGACGATGACCATCGTCAGCCTGATCGGCTACTCGGCGATGGTCGGCGCCGTCGGCGGCGGCGGGTTGGGCGATCTCGGCATCCGCTACGGCTACCAGCGCTTCAATCCCGAGATGATGGTGATTGTCGTGATCGTGCTGATCGTTCTCGTGCAGCTCGTCCAGAGCGCCGGCGACGGGCTCGCCCGCCGCTTCGACAAGCGCAACCGGAAAAACTGACGCTTTAACAACAAACCATAATTCAACACAGGAGACACCCATGAAGAAGTTCATCATCGCAGCCGCGCTCGCTGCCTTCGCGGCCGGCTCGGCACTGGCCGAAGACATCAAGGTCGGCGTCACGCCGGGCGAGCACGCGCAGATCATGGAAAAGGTCGCCGAGATCGCCAAGACCAAGGGTCTCAACATCGAGATCGTCGAGTTCTCCGACTATGTCGTGCCGAACCAGGCTCTCAACGATGGCGACATCCAGGCCAACTCGTTCCAGCACCAGCCCTACCTCGACAACCAGATCGCCGACCGCAAGTTCGATCTCGTCAGCATCGGCACGACCATCACCACGCCGATGGGCGTCTATTCCAAGAAGGTGAAGAGCCTCGACGAACTGAAGGAAGGCGCCACCGTCGCCATCCCGAACGACCCGACCAATGGCGGCCGCGCGCTGCTCGTTCTCGCCTCCAAGGGCCTGATCAAGTTCAAGGACAATCCTGGCGTCAAGGTCACCGTCGCCGACATCATCGAGAACCCGAAGAAGATCGACTTCGCCGAAATCGACGCCGCGCAGCTGCCGCGCTCGCTCGATGACGTCGACGCCGCCGTCATCAACACAAACTACGCCATGGAAGCCGGCCTGCACCCGAAGACCGACGCCATCGCCATCGAGAGCGAAAAGTCGCCTTACGCCAACGTGATCGTTGTCCGTACCGCCGACAAGGACGCACCGTGGGCCAAGACGCTGGTCGAATCCTACCACGACGAAAGCATCCGCAAGTTCATCAACGAACAGTTCAAGGGCGCCCTGATCGCGTCCTGGTAAGAGCTGCTCTTATCCTTACACGACATGAAGCGGTCCGGCCTTGCCGGGCCGCTTTTTCGTTGGGGCGAATCGTCGGATGCCGTAGACCAGTGGGATGGACGCCAAACCGCTCTTTCTCTATGCGCTCTGCGGCAGCCAGCGGAAGGTCTCGACCAATCGCCGGCTGCTCACGACCTTGCGCGATCACGCGCCGGAGGGTGTCGCGATCGAGATCTGCGATCTCGTCGGCGATCTGCCGATCTTCAATCCCGATCGCGAAGGCGAGCATACGCCCGATATCGTCGAGCGGTTGGGGGCGAAGATGCGCGCGGCCGATGGCGTCATCGTCGCCTGTCCCGAATATGCGCACGGTCTGCCGGGCGGGCTGAAGAACGCGATGGACTGGTTGGTGTCGCGCGACGAGGTGCCATTCAAGCCCGTGATGATCGCGCATGCATCGCATCGCGGCGACTTCGCGCTGGGCCAGTTGACGGAGGTCTTGAAGACCATGTCGTTCGATATCGTCGAGGAGGCGCATCTGCGGATAGGGTTGCTCGGGAAGGACGATGCGGCGCAGGCGACGGTTCTGGCGGCGGCCGTGCGAGACGGCGTTATTTTGAACGCGCTTGCAAAATTCTGCACGCACGTTCGTAAGGATGCGCTTTATAAGTAGATTTGAATAATTTTATCCGATTGAAATACAATCATTTTTTTCGCTCTTGCGTTCGCGTCGCTGATGCGAGAGTGCTTAATCGTTCAATCGTGTTTTAACCGTTTTTTGAAGGCTTCCCGGCAGTATTCCCGCACAGGGAGAATACATGTCGTCGATCTTCAGCAAACGAAGCGCGATTCTGGGAGCTGGTCGCCACACAACCGTGGCCGGCGTCCTGTTTTCGTTTGCCGTTGTTGTCGTTGTCGTGACGCTGATGGTGCTGAACGCGCTTGATCACGTGGCGCAGAAATCCAACGTGCTCGATGACGAGCGCTCGCGCGAGACCGTTTCCGGCGCGCTGCAGAATTTCGTAGCCCAGCTCGGCGCCACCCTCAACGACTATGCCGCCTGGGACGATGCCGCGACCAATGTCTATGCCACTGATGGCATGGACTGGACCGTGTCGAACTACGGCGAGATGTCCGTCAACAGCGCGCTGTTCGACATGGCAATCGTGATCGACGACGACAAGACGCCGATCATGGTCTATCGCGACGGCAAACCGATGGCGGGCAGCCTGCAGGAGTTCTTCTCGCCGGCGCTCTGGGCGCTGTTCGACAAGGTGAAGGCCGCAGGCGCGCAGGACCTTCCCGAGGCATCCGGCTTCATCAGCACGAAGTCGGGAATTGCCGTCGGCGGCGTGGCGCTGGTGCGCGAAAAGTCCGGTGCGCTCGCGGCCGCGCCCGGCAAGCACCGCTATCTCATCTTCATCCGCCATCTGGACGCCGCCAAGATCGACGATATCGGCAAGACCTATGTCATCGGCGGACTGCGGCTCGTCGGCGCCGATCAGGCCGCCACCTATTCCGTGCCGATCGAGGATACGCTTGGCGCGTCGCTCGGCAAGCTGATCTGGACCTCGCGCGCGCCTGGCGATGTCGGCTATGCCGATGTGCGCAGCCAGGTGGTGCGGGCGATCTGCCTTGTCGGCCTGTTTTTCGTCGTGCTGCTGATCATCGGCTGGCTGGCCGGGCGCCGGCTGAAGAGCGAGGAGATCATCGCGCGCGAGGATGCGTTGCGCGACCGGCTGAGCGGACTTCTGAACCGCGACGGCCTGCGCGTCTCCGTCGATGCGATGGTGACGCTCGCCAGGCAGTCTCAGGATAATGTCCAGCTTCTCTATCTCGACCTCGACGGTTTCAAGGAAGTCAACGATTCCTACGGTCACGGCACCGGCGACCAGCTGATCCGGGCGGTCGCGGCCGGGCTGAAGGTGCTGATCCCCGAGGGCGCCGTGCTTGCCCGCATCGGCGGCGACGAGTTCGCCATCGTCTTTGCGTCACAGCAGGGGGATGCGGCAGCGTTGCAGCTCTCCGAGCATATTCTGGATTTCCTGGCCGAGCCGCTGGAAATCGGCCGCCGCGTGGTCGTCATCGGCGCCAGCATCGGCATCGCGGTTTCGCCCGCGGGTAGCGTCGATCGCGAGGAGCTGGTGCGTCGTGCGGATCTTGCCATGTACAAGGCCAAAGAAGCCGGTCGTGCGCGCATGACGCTCTACGATCCCGCCATGGATGCCGATCGCGAGGAGCGCAACGCGCTGGAACTCGATCTGCGTCAGGCGATCGAAGGCGGCGACCTGACGCTTGCCTACCAGCCGCTGATCGGCGCCGACAGCAACGAGATGGTCGGCGTGGAGGCTCTGGTGCGCTGGAACCGGTCGGGCCACGGGCCGGTGTCGCCCGATGTGTTCATCCCGGTTGCCGAGACCAGCGGTCTCATCGAGGCGCTCGGCCTGTTCGTGCTGCGCAAGGCCTGCGAGACGGCCAAGCAGTGGCCGGAGCTCAAGATCGCCGTCAACGTCTCACCCGGCCAGTTCCGCAACCCCGCCTTCACCGATTACGTGCGCTATGTACTGCGCCAGACCGAGATCGAGGCCAAACGGGTGACGCTCGAGGTGACCGAGGGTTACATGATCCAGAATCCGAAGCGGACGCGCCAGGCGATCGAGCAGCTGAAGACGCTTGGCGTGAAGATCGCGCTCGACGACTTCGGTTCGGGCTTCTCGTCGATCGGCTATCTCCGCCAGTTCGGCTTCGACCGCATCAAGATCGACCGTTCGCTGATCATGGATATCGAGCACAGCGAGAGCCAGCGCGAGATGCTGAAGGCGACCGTGGCGCTGGCCAGCTCGCTCGACATTCCCGTCACCGCCGAGGGCATCGAGACGCCGGAGCAGGCCGATATCGCCTCGCAATTCGGTTGCGATACGCTGCAGGGCTTCTTCTTCAGCAAGCCCGTCTCCGCCGAGGATATCACCGAGCGGCTGATGGAAGCACGGGCGCGCAAGACCAGCGGGCGGCGCGTCAGCGCCGCCTGATCAAGTCCCTATATCGCCCCCTTGGATGATCTCAGGTGCCAATGTGCTTCTGGCCGCGCTTCTTGGCGAGCGCGATCTGCAGCTGGCGCTGGCGGTAGCGCAGCCGGTCTTCCTCGGTGCGGCTGTCGTAGCAATGGCTGCAGGACACGCCTTCCTCGTATTTCTCCGAGGTGATCTCTTCCGCGGTGATCGGATTGCGGCAGGCGTGGCAAAGCTTGTGGTCGCCCTCCTTCAACCCATGCTCGACCGAGACGCGCTCGTCGAACACGAAGCAGGCGCCTTCCCACAGGCTCTCTTCCTGCGGCACTTCCTCGAGATATTTCAGGATGCCGCCCTTGAGGTGGTAGACCTCGTCGAAGCCCTGCTCCTTCATGAAGGCAGTGGCCTTCTCGCAGCGTATGCCGCCGGTGCAATACATGGCGATCTTCGGCTTGTTGTGCAGGCCGGTGTTGTTCTTCACCCAGTCCGGAAACTCGCGGAAGGTCTTGGTGTTCGGGTCGACGGCGCCCTTGAAGATGCCGATCGCCGTCTCGTAATCGTTGCGGGTGTCGATGACGATCGTATCGGGATCGGAGATCAGCGCGTTCCAATCCTGCGGCGCGACATAGGTGCCGACGATCTTGTTGGGGTCGATGTTCTCGACGCCCATCGTCACGATCTCTTTCTTCAGCTTCACCTTCATGCGCACGAAGGGCATTTTCGACGCGCGGCTTTCCTTGTGCTCCAGGCGGGCGAATTCCGGCATGGCGCGCAGATAGCCAAGCACCGTCGCGATCCCCGCATCCGGCCCGGCGATCGTGCCGTTGATGCCCTCATGGGCAAGCAGCAGCGTGCCCTTGACGCCATTGTCCTCGCACAGCTGTTGCAGCGGCGCGCGCAGGCTTTCGAAGTGCGGCACGGAAACGAAATGATAAAGGGCCGCGACGAGGAAAGGGCTCGTCGCCTGTTGGGTCGATGTGTCGGTCATGCGGCTGGAAATACAGCTTTCGGCGACCAAGCGCAATCGCCTGCAGGTGCGGCTAATATTCAGCCGCCAAAGGCGATCCAGAGCATCTCGATGCGCATCGCCTCGTCATCCGCATCCGGGCCGAAGATGCGCTCGGCGCGATCCAGCGCATCGTGGCGACCCTGCTGCTGGTGGAAGATGATGGCGTAGAGCAGGTGCGCGAGGTCGTCGGCATTCTCGAAATGGTGATGCTCGGTTTCGACCAGCTCACACAGCAGCTCAAGATCGTTGATGCGCCCGAGCAGGTCGACCAGCGTGCTCGCCGCCTCGTATTTCGCGTTCATGGCGGTCGGCCAGAGTGGATTGAGTAGCTTGTGATAGGCGCGGTAATCCTGCGTGCGCTTGCGCAGCGTGTGAAAGGCTTCGGCCGAGACATGCCCCTCGCAGGCGGCCAGCGCCTTGCGCGCCTTGCGCACCGTGGTGTCCCACCCATGCGCCAGAAGCCGCCCGTGCCTGCGGTGCCCGCCCTTGAGGTTGACGTCCTGAACGGCCGCGATCGCCCGCTTCAGCGCCGAGATGGTGTCCGAGACGACCTTTTCGGGATCACGGCGGGCGGCAATCAGCCGGTCACGCCGGGCGGTGAGCGCCACGACGATGCGGCCGAGCGCCTCGGCCTCGTCGCTGTCGCGGGCGCGTTCATGGAGATAGGTGGCGGTCTCGACCAGCGCCGCCGCATCGCGAAGGGAGGACAGCGAGCGGGCGATGCCGCGCAGCCTGATATTCTCGCGGGCGGAAAATTTCGGCACGGCGCTCGCGACCAGGCGGTAGAGCGAGCGCACCCGCTTCAGCCGCTTGCGTGCCTCATGGATCGCGTGGTCGGTGCCTTGAGGCCGCGTTTCGAGCACATCGATCGCATGGCGCAGCTGGCGTCGCGCGAGCTTGTGAAACTGTGATTTGAAGGACCGGTCAGGCCGTATGCTGAAGGGCATGCCGGTCGTGCTCAAATTCGGTTGCCAATGCCTGATTTGAGTATCTGAAATCGCCGGTGACCTCGCGGCCGAGCCAAGCGGGAAGCGCCGGCCGTTCGGCTTCCGACCCCATCTCGACCTCGGCGATGACGAGGCCGCGGTGCTGGCCGGCGAAAACGTCGACCTCCCAGACGTAGCCCTCATAGGGCACGCGGTAGCGGGTCTTTTCGATGACGATGCCGATCGCCGCACCAAGCAGTTCTTCGGCGTCGGTAACCGGGATTTCGTATTCGAATTCGTCGCGGGTCATCTTGCTGCGACCGATCTTGGTGGTCAGCCGCGCGCTCTTCTTGTCGATGATGCGCACGCGTACCGAACGGTCGTCCATCGACGCGATATAGCCCTGTCTGAGGACAGATTTCGTCTCGACGCCGGAGCGCCAGCCATCGCTGCGTACCAGGAACTTCCGCTCGATCTCTTTTGCCATGACCGATGAACCTCTTTGACGACGGCCGGTACGCTAGCGCAATTTAGCTGAGGTTGATACCCATTCCGTTCCAAAGATGGTTGCGGTCTCGACAAACTTTAGCGGTAGGTCTATTCCGTTGCCGGAATTAAATCGTTTCAAAGGAACCACGGCCATGGGCGAAAAGACAGAAAAACTCCTTTCCATCCTGAAACTGCAGCCCGTTGTGCCGGTCCTGATCGTCGACGACGTCAAGTCGGGCGTTTCGCTGGCGCGGGCATTGGTCGCGGGTGGTTTGAAGGCGATCGAAATCACCATGCGCACGCCGGCAGCGCTGGACACGGTTCGCGCCGTGGCCGACGAGGTCGAGGGTGCCGAGGTTGGCGCCGGCACCATTCTCAACGCCAAGCATTGGGAAGCCGCGGTTGCCGCCGGCTCCAAGTTCATCGTCAGCCCCGGCACCACGCAGGAACTGCTCGACGCGGCCCGCGATTCCTCCGTGCCGCTTCTGCCGGGTGCCGCGACCGCCAGCGAAGTCATGGCGCTGCGCGAAGAAGGCTACCAGGTGCTCAAGTTCTTCCCGGCCGAGCAGGCCGGTGGCGCGGCCATGCTGAAGGCGTTCTCCTCACCGCTCGCTGGCACGCTGTTTTGCCCGACCGGCGGCATCTCGCTGAAAAACGCTATGGATTACCTGTCGCTGCCCAACGTCATCTGCGTCGGCGGCTCGTGGGTTGCGCCGAAGGAACTGATCGCTTCGGGCGACTGGGCCGGCATCACCAAGCTCGCCGCCGAGGCGGCTGCGCTGAAGGGCTGAGACGGCTTTCTCCTGACATTTTTGTGATCCGCATGGTGCGGGCGGCCTTGCCGCCCGCATTTGTATTCGTGCCGGGCGTACCTATCTTCCGTTTTAGCTTAAAAGGGAGACAATCAGGTATGTTCGACGCGAAGAAGCTTCTTGAGCAGTTTCTGGGATCGCAGATTCCGGGTGTGGGCGGCAGCGTTCGCGATCGGGCGGGCGGCGCGATCGAGATGGCCAAGAACAATCCGTGGAAGGCAGGGGCCCTTGCGACCGCCGTGCTCGGCACCAAGACGGGCCGCAACATCGCCGGCAATGTCGCGACGATCGGCGGGCTCGCTGCCGTCGCCGGGCTTGGTTATCTCGCCTACAAGAACTATCAGTCCGGCAAGTCGCCTGAGGCCGCACCGCAGCCTGCCGCCACGACCGGCCAGCCGATCGCGCTGCCGCCGCCGGATTCGGCCTTCAGCCTGGAAGGGCCGCAACTCTCCAATGATTTCGCCCTGACGCTGATCCGCGCGATGATCGCCGCCGCCAAGGCCGATGGCCATATCGACGATGCCGAGCGCGCCAACATCATGGAAAAGGTGCGCGAAGTCGATCTCGGCTCGGAAGCCGAAGCCTTCCTGCGCAACGAACTCGCCAATCCTGTCGATATCGATGATCTCGTAGCCGCCGCGCGCACCGAGGAGCAGAAGGTCGAGCTCTATACCGCGACGCGGCTGACCATCAATCCCGACACCCGCGCCGAACGCGGCTATCTCGACCTGCTCGCCGGCCGCCTCGGCCTGCCGGACGCGCTGCTCGACCATATCGACGCGACCGTGTCGTCAGCCAAGGTCACGGCCTGAGCCGAAAAAGGCTTGCCGTTTGACGATTGGCAAGCCTGCCATCAGGGCCAGTTGCCTTTCGTCGGCGGCTGGCCTAAGCCCTTCTCCTCACCCGCAGGAGATTTTCGCATGGCCGACCCCAGATCCGAACGCCGCTCGCCGGCGATTGCCGCGGCCATCATCCTCGTCTGCGCCGGGCTGGTCATCTATTTCCTGCCGTCGGTGGTGCTGTGGATCGGCAATTACTCGCCGACGCTGGCGATCATCGTCGGGGTGTGCCTGGTGATGGCGTTTTTCGCGGTGTTCTGGTTGCGGGCTCGGTATCAGCGTCGGCGGGGTGGGTGAGGTTAACTCACCAACTACCCACCAAATCCCACACCCTGCAGCGACGCGCCGAGCAACAGCGCGCCCATCACGATGACAAGCAGCGCGCCCAAGAGCTCGATGCCGTTGCCCACCCATGTCGAGACGCGCGAGCCGTGGCCGGCAAGCCGCATGGCGGTGCCCTTGGCGGTGACGGCAAGGGTTGCGAGGATGGCGACGGTGATGGCGGTGCCGAGCGACATGGCGAAGACCGAGAGTACGCCGCCGAGATAGAGGCCATTCAGCAAAGAGAACGTCAGAACCAGCAGCGCGCCGGAGCAGGGGCGCAGGCCGACGGCGACGATCGCCGACCAGGCCTCGCGGATGCTGAATTTCTCCGCGCCGAGCATCGCCGGATCTGGCATGTGCGACTGGCCGCAGGTCTCGCAAGCCATGCCTGAAATGAACTTGTGGCCGGCCTTGGCGGCCTGGGTTTCGCCGAAGGCGTAGGAGCTGTTTTCGCCGCGCTGGTCGGCGTCCTGCCAGTCGAGCATCATGCTGACGGGGCCCGATGCCAGCGCTTCCTGCCCCGGCTGGAAGGCCGGGATGATGGCGCGCAGCTTGCGCAGCAAGAGCCACAGGCCAAAGAGGATGACCATGACGAAGCTTGCGATCTCCATCGCCTGCGTGGCCATGGTGAGCGTGATGCCCGAGCCGCGCAGTACCAGCCAGGCGCCGCCGACAAGCAGGATCGCCACCACTCCCTGGACGAAAGCCGATATGAAGGAGATGACGACGCCGCGCTTCAACTCGATCTCGTTGGCGATCATGTAGGAGGAGATGACGGCCTTGCCATGGCCGGGGCCGGCGGCGTGGAAGACACCATACGCAAAGGACAGGCCGACCAGCGTGCCGAGCTGCCAGGGATCCTCGCGCATCGCCTTCAACGCGTTGGTCAGCGCGCGATAGAAGGCCTGCTGTTCGTGATTGATGTAGAGAAAGAGCGGCGCCAGCGGCCCGCCGGAGGGCTGGAAGCTCGGCTCCGCCGTGCCGATGCCGAGCGGCGATTGCGCATGCGCGGCGGCGAGGCCGGTCACGAGCAGCAGGCCGGCGGCGTATAGCAGGAGGGTGGGCTTGCGCCTCAGCATGTGACGTCCAGCTTGGTGGCGAAGAGCTTCGACATGTTGGTGCCGGTCGGATCGTTGAAGAAGGCGTCGGTCAGCGATTGCTTGTTCTGCGAGATCACCTGGTCGGCATCGGGCCTGACCACCTGGTGCTTGCAGGCCTTGAAGGCGTCCCCGACGAGGATCATCTCCTTGTCGGTCGGAAAGTCGATCGAGGTGTAGAGCGTCGGATCGTAGACGCCAAAGGTGAGGTTGCCCTTGAGCGGCATCTTCTCGACCGGCTTGACGGCGAAGAACATCAAGAGCTGGCCGTCGCGGTAATCGACATGGATGATGTCGGGCTTCTGAACGGTGATGTTCTTCCCGTTCATCGTCAGGTTCATGTAGTAATCATAGTCGGCCAGGGAATCGCGGACCGTCTTGCCGACTTCGGCGAGCTCGTTCGGCTCCAGCTTCAGATCGGTGTTCTTGTCAAAATCCATGACGACAGAGGAGGTGAAGACCTCGTCGAAGCGCCAGACGTTGCGGAACTCCGCGATATTGCCGTCATCGCCGGCGACCACCTCGAGGCGGGCCTCCACGAAGATATGCGGATGCGCGAAGGCTGCGGCGGGCACGAGCGTCAGAAAGCCGGCCGTCAGTAAAGTCGATATCTTCATGCGTCCGCTAACTTCATCTCTAGAGTTCGGGCCAAGTTCGGTTGCCGGAAAGGCGATAAATCCGGGTGGGGCGGCCCAAATCAGTTGCTGCGATCTTGCCGGAAAATGGGACCGAATTGGGACCGGATTTCCGCGGTTCCGGCTTAGGGGTGCTTCTTGAACCAATTGTGAAGATAGTCGACGAAAATGCGCACCTTGGCGGGCAGGTAACGGCGGTGCGGATAGACGGCGTAAATGCCGCGATCGGTGGCGATATAGTCGTTGAAGAGTGTCACCAGCTCGCCGCTCTCGATCGGCTTGCGGGCGATGAAATCGGGAATGAAGGCGATGCCGATGCCTGACAGGGCGGCGCGTAGCGTCGCATGCGGGCTGTTGACCTCGATCGGGCCGGAGACGGCGACGGCAAACGAGGTGCCGTCAGGGTTCTGGAAGCGGATGCTGCCTTGGTTGCGCGAGTTGGTGTCGATGATGAAGGGCACGTTCGAGAGATCGGCCGGGTTCTGCAACTGCGGATGACGCTCCAGAAACTCCGGCGTCGCGCAGAGGTGGATGCGGAAATCCGAGATCTTGCGGGCGATCATGCCGGAATCCTCGAGCTTCGTCACGCGGATCGCAACGTCGAAGCCTTCCTCGATCAGGTCGACGAAGCGGTCGTCGGCGGAGATTTCCAGCTGCAGGTCCGGGTTCTCTCGGGCGAAATCGATCAGCGACTGGCCGACATCGGCATCGACATAGGTGCGCGGCACCGAGATCTTCAGCTTGCCCTTCAGCTGCGCGTTGTTCTCGCGCACGAGATCGGCAAGGTTGTCGATCTCCTTCAGGATGTCGGAAGCGGTGCGATAATAGGTGTGGCCGGCCTCGGTCATCGAAAACTGGCGGGTCGTGCGGTTCAAGAGCAGCGCGCCAAGCTCATCCTCGAGCTCGCGGACGTATTTCGACAGCAGCGCCTTGGACCGGCCGGTCTTGCGGGCGGCAGCGGAAAAACCCTCGGCTTCGACGACGTCGATGAAGGCGCGGATGCGGGTGAGGGTGTCCATGAGTGCTTTGCGGTCCTGATTTATATCCGGAATATCAATCAGATAATCCTAGAGCAAAGGCAAGCGCGACGTTCATGCGGCAATAGGTCCACGCAAGTGGGCTGGCGTTTTTCGTTTTTTTGCGCAACCCCAAAAAAACTCTTGATTATGACGGCGAATATTCTTATCTCGACCTCAGCCCAAAGTCGCACGTGCCCATGGGTGTCCGCCGAACCCTCGAATTGGTGAGGAAATCGGTAAGGTACCTGGAATTAACCCCTCCAGTCGCTATTCCGGCCAACCGGAAAATGCGAGGACGCCTGAAGCAACGACGGTGCGGGCCTTTTTGTTCTCTCCCTGCTTTCCATCAGCGGGGGTTACTGAAGAGGCACACCTTCATTGCCGGAAGTGCGGTAGGGAATCCCCTCCAATCCATGGCAGACAAAGCCGAATCCATGTCGCTTTCGCGGCGTTGATTCATCATTCGCGCATTCGAGCGCTTGCTAAGGTTCCGGGGTCTCCACCGGCTGGTTCCTATGCGAGTGATCGGCTGCCCTTTGTCCTCCGGTTTTTCCGGAGCTCTGGAATTGAAAAGGGAATCGATATGACCACTCAGCGCATCCGCGACTTTCTCGCAACCCGACGTCCCGACGGTCCCTGCCTTGTGGTCGACCTCGACGTCGTGCGCGACAATTTCTCCGCTTTCCGTCACGCCATGCCGGACAGCGCCATCTACTACGCCGTCAAGGCAAACCCGGCTCCAGAAGTCCTGAAGCTGCTCGCCGACATGGGCTCCAACTTCGATTGCGCGTCCGTCGCCGAAATCGAAATGGCGCTCAACGCCGGTGCGACCGCTGCCCGTGTCTCCTACGGCAACACGATCAAGAAGGAACGCGACGTTGCCCGTGCGCATGCGCTCGGCGTCAGCCTCTTTGCAGTCGACAGCCACGAGGAAGTCGAGAAGATCTCGCGTGCCGCTCCCGGCGCCCGCGTGTTCTGCCGCGTTCTGACCGATGGCGAAGGCGCTGAATGGCCGCTCAGCCGCAAGTTCGGTTGCGTGCCGCAGATGGCCGTCGACGTTCTCGTCTACGCGCATCAGCTGGGCCTCGAGTCCTACGGTGTGTCGTTCCACGTCGGTTCGCAGATGACCAAGGTCGATGCCTGGGATTCGGCTCTTGCCGATGCCAAGCGCGTCTTCGTTCAGCTGGCCAAGCAGGGCATCCACCTGCAGATGGTCAACATGGGCGGCGGCTTCCCGACCAAGTACCTGCGCGACGTTCCGTCGGCGGAAGCTTACGGTCGTGCGATCTACCAGAGCCTTCGTGACCACTTCGGCAACAACCTGCCGAAGACGATCATCGAGCCGGGCCGCGGCATGGTTGGCAACGCCGGCGTCATCAAGACGGAAGTCGTGCTGATCTCGAAGAAGTCCGACAACGACGCCGCTCGCTGGGTGTTCCTCGACATCGGCAAGTTCGGCGGTCTGGCCGAAACGATGGACGAAGCCATTCGTTACCCGATCCGCACCGAGCGCGACGGCGACGAAATGGAGCCCTGCGTCATCGCCGGCCCGACCTGCGATTCCGCTGACGTGCTTTACGAAAAGAATCTCTACCCGCTGCCGCTCACTCTTTCGATCGGCGACGAAATCCTGATCGAAGGCACCGGCGCCTACACGACCACCTACTCGGCGGTCGCGTTCAACGGCTTCGAGCCGCTGAAGGCCTATATTATCTGATACCGCCGGCCCCGCAGCCAGCCGGGGCGGCACCCTCACAATGATCTGACGATACCGTTTGAAACGGTTTTGAGTTCGGGAGGCCACGATGGCCGCTGTTCTTGATTCTGTCCGCGCATTCTTTGCGCATTCTGTTTTCACCATCGACGCCGAAAATGCCGGCGATGTCGTTGCGCGCGAGAACCTGCTCGATCGCGCCATGGGCCCGAACCGCCGCCGCAAGTCGTCGGAAAAGATCCGCCGTGGCCGCGTTCCGGCCGAAGGCCTGGCACTGGTTGCGCGTGATCGCGACGGTCACGTGATCGGCACCGTGCGCCTGTGGAACGTCGAAGCCGGCGTCAATGCCGATGGTACTGCCATCGACGCGCTGCTGCTTGGGCCGCTGGCTGTCGATTCCAGCTTCGAGGGCAAGGGTGTCGGTTCGGCGCTGATGCGCGCCGCCATGCTGGAAGCCAAGACCCGTGGTCACGGCGCAATCCTGCTTGTGGGCGACGCCCCCTATTACGAGCGTTTCGGCTTCTTCGCCGCAAAGGCTCAGCATCTCGTCATGCCTGGTCCGTTCGAACGCTCGCGCTTTCTGGCGCTCGAGCTGGTCGAGGGCTGGCTTGACGGCGCGGCCGGCATGATCGTCCCGACGGGGCGGATGCTGGCCAGCGCGCCGATCCGCAGGGCGGCCTGAATCAGGCCTTGTCCGGCAGAGCCTCTCCCCAAAAGGGAGGGGCTTTTTTGTTTCATTTCCAGTTTCAGGAAATCAGTTTGAAGGGGCGCCGGAAGAGCCGGCGGACTATTATCCCCTCTGTATTCGCTTCGCCGTTTTCTAGCGGCGCTTATTTCACGACGCTGGCGTCAACCAGCTGTGTCCCGGCAGTCTGTACGATATTGTCCGGTATGGCGGCGATGAAAAACATCGTGAAAGCATAGACCGCGAATATGGTCGCTGCGGCTGTGGCCTTAAGAATCATTCATGCACTCCTAGTTCTCTGGTATCTAATGTGAGCGCAAAAGTCGGCTTTCCCAAGAGTTTTCTGAACGCCAGATGAACAAAAAACTGTGACGGTAAATTTTAACGATATTTTAGCAACACTGCAGCTTCGCCTTTATGGGGAAGAAATTCACTTTTCGTTCTAATAAAATGCAGAAAAAACAATCATATGGATGAAAATATGGGCGAGAATCATCCCCATGGCGTAGGGTCGGCGCATCATGAACGCGTCATCGAGCAGGGAGCCGGGTTCATGAACCGGTTCGGTCTCCGTTCATAATTCGGCGCTTGATGACGGTCGCGAAAGGTCGAATCGGATGCCGTCAGGGCAGATGATTCGTCCGGGGACGCCAGATCGAGAGACGCTCCTGTCGGTCTGATGAAGCCGGAAAGCCTGAAACGATCGGGCAGGCGGACCAGCCTGACACTTACTACTCAATACCTCGACCGCCTGCCTTCTCCCTTTTTCACCGCCGTGGGCAGCCCGCGCGCGGATATTCGTGCTGCCCGCCGATCGGATGACTTGCCGCCGGCGCGATTCCGTAGGAATGTATTTTAGTTATCACTAAAACGTGAGGGCGAACTTATGATACGGTCTCTACTTCTTTCCCTTTCCTGCGCCTGCCTGCTGTTGCTTGCGGGCGCGTCGACTTCCTTTGCAGCAATCAAGACGGTGACGGCGAAGCCGACGGTCGAGTCGATGGCGCCGGGCGAATCCGTTCTCTTCGACGACAAGAAATGTCCGGCGGGGATGATCGCGAAATTCACCAAGGCGCAAAAGCGAACCCAGATGAACCGAAAATGCGTGCATCAATGATCTTGAGCCAAGGGCGATCATAAGGTTTCACATCCATGTGAGTTTGAAGGGGCGGCCGATGATTTGATCGGCCGCCCGTCATAGATAATGGCGCATGATCAAGCGCCTCGCACTTCTCTTCATGCTGTCGCTCACGCCAGCCGTCGCCTTCGCGCAGCAACCGAGCCCTGTGACCACGCTGCTTGATGGCGGCGCGTCGCGCGAGGAGCTGCGGCCGCTGAAGGCTGTCGTCGTCGCCAGGGATGGCGAGATCATCGCCGAGCATGGCTATCGCGGCCATTCGACCAAGGAATCCGTCAACATCAAGTCGGCCTCCAAGTCGATCATCTCGAGCCTTGTCGGCATCGCCATCGGCAAGGGCCTGCTCGAGGGACCGGACCAAAAGATCGCGCCGATCCTGAAGGCCGACCTGCCCGACAATCCGGATCCGAGGCTCGGCCAGATCACCATCGGTAACCTGCTCTCGATGCAAGCGGGGCTTGGTCGCCTGTCCGGTCCCGATTACGGGCGCTTCGTGTCGTCGCGCAACTGGGTGCGGTTCGCGCTAGCGCAGCCGTTCGCCGATGCGCCGGGCGGGCAGATGCTCTATTCGACAGCCTCTACGCATCTGCTGTCGGCGATCCTGACCAAGGTCGGCGGGAAATCGACGCTTGCCCTGGCGCGGGAGTGGCTAGCGCCCGTCGATGGCTTTCGCATCGGCGCATGGGAGCGGGATCCGCAGGGGATCTATCTCGGCGGCAACCAGATGGCGATGACCGCCCGTTCATTGCTTGCCTTCGGCGAGCTCTACCGCAATGGCGGCAAGGCTCCAGATGGCACGCAGGTCGTTCCCGCCGATTGGGTCGTCCAGTCCTGGCAGCACCGCACCAATTCGCGCTTCTCGGGCGATGACTACGGCTACGGCTGGTTCTCGCGACAGATCGGTGGCGAGCAAGTGCATTTCGGCTGGGGTTATGGCGGCCAGATGCTCTATATCGTGCCGTCGCTGAAGCTCACCGTCGTGATGACGTCCGACGAAAACGGCCCCTCGGCGAGAACCGGCTACCGCGATGCGCTGCACGGGCTTCTCTCCGAGATCATCGCTGCCGCACGCCCTGTCTGAGCGGGCTTTTCAGCGCATTGGTTAAAATGCGACCAAGCGTTCCAATCAAAACGCAATAGCGATCTCGTAACGTGTACGCGCCGGTGAATTGGAGGCGCGTACATGATTTTGGATCTGCGGACGATCTACGTCGTCTCCGCCATGACGCTGCTGGTTCTCGGAAGCGCGCATATGGTGAGCTATTGGACCGGGCGGTTCGGCCGCTGGCCGGCATGGTGGGGCGCCAGCTATCTGGTGCTTGGCGTCGGGACGCTCCTCGTCTGCCTGCGCAATTTCATTCCCTATGTGCTGTCGATCCAGCTGGGCAACGTGCTGACCATCGCCGGTTACCTGCTGTCGTTCTTCGCCATCCGCGTGCTCGCCGGCCGGCCGGTGTCGATGCTTGCCTGCGCGCTGGCGCTCGTCTGCATCAGCCTCCCGGTCGCGGCTCTGCCCTCAGGCGACATGGCTGTGTCGACGCGGCTGTTCTATGTCTCGGCCATCTGCTGCCTGTGCGATCTGGCGGTGCTGCGCGAGGGTATCGGTATCCACAGGCGCGAGAAGCTTTTCTCGGCGGGCCTGCTGGCGTGGCTCTATCTGCCGACGGCGGCGATTTTCCTGGTGCGGAGCGTCATGGCGGCAACGGGCGAGATTGCGGGTCCTGATCCCTACGGCGCCACCGTCGCCCATAGCTGGATGGCATCGACGGCGGTCATCTTTCTGGCGCTGCGCAGCATGCTGATCGTATTGATGGCGGCCGAGCGCAACAGGAGCGAACTGATCGCGCTGGCGCATCATGATCCGCTGACGGGCGCGCTCAATCGCGGTGGACTGGCGCAGCGGCTGCCGGTGCGCGACGCCCACGCGTTGGCACTCCTGGTGGTCGATATCGATCACTTCAAGCAGCTGAACGACCAGCATGGCCATCCCGTCGGAGACGATGTGCTCCGGCTGTTTTCCAGTGCGGCGCGCAGCGTGCTGCGGCCCGATGATCTCCTGTCGCGCCACGGCGGCGACGAGTTTCTCGTGGTACTGAAGAATACCGCCGAGGATGGGGCGATTGCCGTCGCCGAGCGGATGCGGCTGGCATTCTCGCAGCAGGTTTCGGCGATGGCGCTGTTCGCGTCGCTTCCGACGCTCAGCATCGGCGTCGCCGCCTGCAGCGGTCCGGACATCGATTTCAAGAAGCTTCTGGAGCGGGCCGATACCGCGCTCTACGCTTCCAAGCGGCGAGGCCGCGACCGGGTCGAGGCATCGCCCGCGCAGGAGCAGGCGGCCTAGAGCATTTCCGCGTTTCTTCGAAACGCAAAAATGCTCTAGCCCGAGCTCAGATATTCTGATCCATGCTTTCGGCGGGGATTTCGCTGGCAGAGTGGATGCGCACCACCGCTGCCGGGACGCCGGCCACCGTGCAATGAGCCGGGACCGGCTTCACCACCACGCTGCCGGCCGCCACCTTGCTAAAGGCGCCGATCTCGATATTGCCGAGGATCTTGGCGCCTGCGCCGATCATCACGCCGCGGCGGATCTTCGGGTGCCGGTCGCCGGTTTCCTTGCCGGTGCCGCCGAGCGTGACGCCCTGGAGGATCGAGACCTCGTCCTCGATGACAGCAGTCTCGCCGATGACGATCCCGGAGCCGTGGTCGAGCATGATGCCGGAGCCGATCCTTGCCGCCGGATGGATGTCCGGGCCGAAGACCAGCGAGGCGAGATTGGCAAGCCAGCTGGCGATCTCGACGCGGCCTTCGATCCACAGTTTGTGGGCGGCGCGGTGGATCTGCAGGGCGTGGAAGCCCTTCAGGTTGAGCAGCGCATGCAGATAGGTCGTGCAGGCCGGATCGCGCTTGCGCACTGCCATAAGGTCGGCCTGGATCTCGGTGAGGATAGCAGGTGTCAGCGTTTCCTGGAGAAGCGTCGTCAGAGCCGCTGTATCGACATCGGCGCGCGAGAGGCGCGCGGCGAGCACGCGGGCAACGATTGTCGCGCTATCCGCAGCCTCGATCACCTGCGATGTCAAAAGAGGCCGCAAGACCGGTTCGCGTTCGCAGAGCGCCAGGGCCTCGGCGCGGATCAACACCCACGCCGAGGCATCGTTGGCGGCTGCGGTTTCGGCGATGGCGGTTCTGGTCTGCGACATCTGGCTCAGCTCTCTGTTTTCACGCCAACTGTTTTCAAGCGTGTCATATCCCGAAACCGGTGGCCAGTCTCGGGATATGTGTCTTAAAGCGTGTCGCGATCCTTCGGATTCGCTCGTCACGCTTTAAGTGTTTGTTCTGTCGCATGTCGGTGCCGCAAAACCGCTGCACACTTTCGCGCGACATGCCCTAGGCGGCGATATCGACCACGCCGCAATCGCCTGCTTCCGAAGCGAAGGCCAGCAGCTTGCCGTTCTTGCTCCAGCTCATGGCGGTGATCGCACCCTTGCCGGGGCGGCGGATCAGCGCTTCCTTGCTGTCGGCAAGGCGAACGGCGAGGATCATGCCGTCGATGAAGCCGATGGCGAGGATGTCTTCGGCCGGGTGGAACTTGACCGATGTCGCCATGATGTTGGCGCGGGTGCCGAGTTCGAGCGGCGCCTTGCCCATCGGGCCATCCTTGCCCGAGAACGGCCAGACGATGGCGGCAGGGGCGCCTGATGAGGCGAGCCACTTGCCCTTGGCCGACCAGGAGAGCGACTTGACCTTGGCGGGGTAGCCGGTCATGCGCATGTGGCGGGCTTCCGAGCCGGGCTTGATGTCGAGCTTCCAGCCATGCAGCGCGTTTTCCTGCATTGTCGTGACGAGGAAGTTGCCATCCGGCGAGAAGGTCACGCCTGTATGGGCGCCCTTCCATTCGAGATCGACGGGCTTAGCATCGCCCGCCACCCAATGCAGCGATACGCCATTATAGCGGGCGGCGGCGACGCGCATGCCCTTGGGCGCGAAGGCGAGGCCTTCGACGGTGCGTTCCTCGGTGAATTCGCGGGTGGTGCCGTCAGAAAGGCGGACGATCGCGCTCTTGCCGTGGGAATAGGCGATGGCGCCCTGCGGGCCGGCTGCGAGCTGCGAGATCCACTTGCGCGGCGCATGCGCCAGCTCGGTGACGCCGCCATCGGCGGCAATCCGCAGCACCTTGCCGTCTTCGCCGCCCGAGATCAGGCTTTCGCTATAGGGATCGCGGATGCAGGTGAGCATGCCCTGATGGGCTTCGGTAACCTTCTCCGAACCATCCAGCCGGTGAAACGTGCCGGTGGCGCTGGCGAAGAAGGGGGTATCACCTAAAAATTCGACGGCCAGGATATGGCCGTCGATATCAAACGGGGCAACAGTCGGCATCAGGCAGAGGCCTCGCACGCCTTGAAGGAAGCTTCGAGCTTTTCGCGGTCAAGCTCGCGGCCGATGAAGACGAGACGGGTCTCGCGCTTCTCGCCGTCCTTCCAGGCACGCTGGTGGTCGCCTTCGATGATCATGTGCACGCCCTGAACGACATAGCGCTCGGCATCGCCCTTGAACGCGATGATGCCCTTGAGGCGCAGGATGTTCGGGCCCTGCGTCTGGGTGATCTTCTGGATCCAGGGGAAGAAGCGGTCCGGGTTCATCTCGCCGCCGCGCAGCGACACCGACTGCACCGTCACGTCATGGATCGGGGAGACGGCGCCGTGGTGATGGTGGTCGTGTCCATGATCGTGGTGGTGATGATCGTGCCCGTGGTCATGATCATGGTGGTGATGATCGTGATCATGCGCATGGTGATGGTGGCCATGGTCGTGGCCGCAATCCGGGCCGCAGACATGGTCGGGGTGATCGTGGTCGAGGAAGTGCGGGTCGTTTTCCAGCGCGCGTTCCAGGTTGAAGGCGCCCTGATCGAGCACGCGGGCGAGATCGACGCCGGAGCGGCTGGTCTTGTAGACGCGGGCCGACGGGTTGATGGCACGCACGACGTCTTCGATCTGCGCCAGCTCTTCCGGGGTGACGAGGTCGGTCTTGTTGATCAGCACGACGTCGGCGAAGGCGATCTGGTCTTCGGCCTCGCGGCTGTCCTTCAGGCGCAGCGGCAAATGCTTGGCGTCGACGAGGGCGACCACGGCATCGAGCTCGGTCTTGGCGCGGACGTCGTCATCCATGAAGAAGGTCTGGGCAACCGGCACCGGATCGGCAAGGCCCGTCGTCTCGACGATGATGCCGTCGAAACGGCCGGGGCGGCGCATCAGGCCTTCGACGACGCGGATCAGGTCGCCGCGCACCGTGCAACAAACACAGCCATTGTTCATCTCGTAGATCTCTTCGTCGGATTCGACGATGAGGTCGTTGTCGATGCCGATCTCGCCGAACTCGTTGACGATGACGGCATACTTCTTGCCATGCGCTTCCGTCAGGATGCGGTTCAACAGCGTCGTTTTGCCGGCGCCGAGGTAGCCGGTGAGAACGGTGACGGGGATGGGCTTGGGTTGCGTCTGGAGAGCGTCGGTCATGAGAACCTCGATAGGTGGGGGCTTGCTCGGGGTTTTTCGCCCGGGCCTTTCAAATTCGTCGTCTCATATAAGGGGTGCGGCGCGGCAGTTCAAAGGGATTCGTATGTTATAAGATCACATTAGGATGTGGAGGCCGCGATCGCCGATTTCACGTCGGTCTTTGAGAAGTCGTTGCCGATGTAGAGCAGCGGGCAATCGAACTCCTTGGCGGTGGCGTATGAGAAGCAATCGCCGAAGTTAAGATAGGCGGGGTGAAAGCCTTTGCCCCACGAGCGATAGGCGTTCGCTGCAAGTTCGGCGCGGATTGATGTCAGCTCGACGATCTCGGTGACCGATGTTTCGATGATATAGCGCATATCGGCTGAGATGCCTCGCCCTTCAGCCACGATCAACGCCTCCGTCACGGTTGCCGCCGACATCAGTATCTCCCGCTCTCGCTCCAGGATAGCTTGGCACTGTTCTGCGGCCGGCTCGCTCGCGATGAAGGCCATGAGTGCGGACGTGTCGACTACGATCACTTTGGCAGACCGTACTCATCATACAGAAAGTCCTGGCTGTGAGCGGCGTCGGGACCCGGGGGAAGATCCATCTTTCTGACGCGCTCCCTGACCTCATTGAAGATTCGTGACTTCTCTTCTGCGCTCAGGGGCTTTTTCAATGGTGTTATACGCGCGCTAGGACGACCATCCTGCGTCAACACGATCTCTTCGCCCTGATTGGCAAGGCGGACCAGTTCTGTCAGCTGACCCTCAGCCTCTTTCACGGAAATGCGCATGCGGGCCTCCTTGGTGAGCCACTGCGATTGCAATCAATATGATGAAAAGCACCGGCCGATACAAGCGGCCCGCTATGTCAGCGTGTCGACGTCGAAGGCGTCCACATCCTCCAGCAATTCCACCAGACCCTTCACCGCATGCGCGATCAGCGCCTCGCCTTTTTCGGCGGTCGCCTTGGCGGCGTTGCCGGCGACGCCTTTATCGTTGAGGTCGGACATTTTCCAGCCGAAGGCGTGCTGGCCGTAGGCACGCAGGTGCTTGTAGCGGGCGGCGAAGTCGGATTGGCGGGAGGGGAAGTTTTCGGCTTTCGACATGTCCACCTTGTCCGGGTGCAGCGCCAGCATCACCGAGGTCTCGATGTCGCCGCCGTGGATGTCGATCGCTTTCTCTTCCGGCGAGATCACGCCATCGGGCAGGCCGAAGCGGGTCCAGCTAGTGGCGACGGCCAGCATGTTGAAGCGCACGCGGGCTTCGGTGGCGACAACAGTCGTCAGCGGAGAATTGCCGCCATGGGCGTTGAGCATCACGAACTTGCGGATGCCCTGTTGCGACAGTTTTTCGGCTATGCCGAGCCAGCGTTCGATCGCCTCGCCGTAGGTCAGCGTTTGCGTTCCTGTCACATCCATATGCTCGATTGAGTAGCCGACTGATTCCGTCGGCAGGAAGGTCACGGGAAGCTTTTCAGGAAGCGCGGTTTTGAGCCTGCTAACGATGCCGTCGGCGATCAGCGTGTCGGTGTCGAAGGGAAGGTGGGGGCCGTGCTGTTCATGGGCGCCGAGCGGCAGGACAACGATGTGCCGCTCGCGCTCCGCACCAGAAAATTGCGGATCGTGGTCGTCGAACTCGGTCGCTGGCGCGTTCATCCGGCTAAGGCCTCTTGTTTATGACGAGATCATGCGCAATGTCATAACGCAACGATCTCAATGCTTAATGCATAAGCCTTTAAATCAAAATGGATTTGGAGGAAGGCTTAGGCGCCAAATGAAACTGTTGCCGTCCCTCACAACCTCGATTGGGGGCAGGGCGCGGCAAGATCAAAGGGACGGCAATGGGTAAGAAGCACAAGGACGGCAAGAAGCAGAAGTCGAAGAAGAAGGACCAGACCGAATATACGGTGGTCGATCTTTCGCCGGCTTTGACGCAGGCCGCCCGCTCGATGCGCACCGTGCTCTCCCGCAACCTTCTGGAGAGCGGGCTATATGCCGGGCAGGATGGCGTCATCACCTCTCTCGCCGAAAGCGACGGCATGACCGCCGGGGCGCTGGCGCACAAGCTCGGCGTCAAGGCGCCGACCATGACGCGCACGATCGGCCGCATGGAGGCGCAGGGCTTTCTCGAGCGCAAGGCCGATGCCGACGATGCGCGCCTTACCAAGGTCTACCTCACCGATCTCGGCCGCGGCAGCGTTGCTGCCATCGAGCAGGCCGCGACAGCCTGCGATCGCCTGGCGACGCTCGATTTTTCCGAGAAGGAAATCCGCAATCTGGTGCGGCTTCTGAAGGCGATCGACGGCAATCTGCAGGCCGATGCCATCATGCTCGAAGAGCCGGATGAAATCTGACGGTTTTGTGAAATTAGAAATTGCCTGCTCCGGTTTAATCTTTTAATTAAACATTTTAAGGACGCTCGGCTCATAGCTGGCCGGGTGCATATGTTCATCGCGCGTCACAGTCCTTCCGCGCGATCCGGGAGGCACAGTGGCGCAGAAGATCAAGCTTTCGACGATCGCCGAAACGCTCGGCATTTCCACCGCAACCGTATCATTGGCGCTCCGCGACAGCCCGCTGGTCGCCGGCGCCACCCGCGACAAGATCAAGGAACAGGCGCGCGCGCTCGGCTATATCTACAATCGCCGCGCGGCCAGCCTGCGCACCTCGCGCTCGGGCATCATCGGCGTCGTCGTGCACGACATCATGAACCCGTTCTACGGGGAAATCCTGAAGGCGATCGAAAGCGAGCTCGACCGCAGCCGACACACCTTCATTCTCTCCAATCACTACGATTCCGTCGAAAAGCAGCGCACCTTCATCGAGACGCTGCTGCAGCTCGGCGGCGATGGCGTCATCATGTCGCCGGCGATCGGCACGCCGCCGGAGGACATGCAGCTCGCCGAGGATAACGGCATGCCGGCAATTCTCGTTGCCCGCTCGATGGACGGATCGGAGCTGCCGACCTATCGCGGCGACGACAGCTACGGCATCTCGCTTGCCACCAATCATCTGATCGGCCTCGGCCATCGCTCGATCGCCATGATCGGCGGCACCGACCAGACCTCCACCGGCCGCGACCGCTACCAGGGCTATGTGAATGCGCTGCGCAAGGCGGAGATCGAGGTCGATCCCGGCCTGCGCATTCCGGGCCCCCGCTCGATGCAGGGCGGCTTCGAGGCGGCGGTCCACTTCCTGTCCCTGCCGCAGAAACCGACGGCCGCCGTCTGCTGGAACGATCTGGTCGCCATCGGCCTGATGAACGGCATCGCCCGCGCCGGTCTCGTCCCCGGCACCGACATTTCCGTAACCGGTTATGACGACCTCGAGGAGGCGTCGATCTCGATGCCGGCGCTGACAACCGTGTGGAACGGCCAGGCCGAAGTCGGCCGGCTTGCCGCCCGGGCGCTTCTCGATCGCCTCGCCGGCAGCCACGAACCCGACGGCATCCATCTCATCAAGCCCGAGATGCGCATCCGCCAATCGACCAGCCCCTTCCGGCCCCGGTCATAATCCCCGCCCTTCATCCCAAGTCATCAAGGGCGCGCGACAAATCGAAGAGGAAAAGCAATGTCCCGTACCGCTGTTCTCGTTCCGGGGAAAATGCACGAGCGCGCTCTGGCGCGCCTGAAGGAAGGCTTTGACGTCATCGAGGCTGACGCCAAGTCGCTCGATGCGCAGACCGCAGGCCGTATTCGCGGCGTCGCCGTATCCGGTACCTTCTCCGCCGCCGATATCGATGCGCTGCCCAATCTGGAGCTGATCTCCAGCTTCGGCGTCGGCTATGACAATGTCGATGCCAGGCATGCCGCGACCAAGGGTATCGTCGTCACGAATACCCCCGATGTCCTCAACGACGAAGTGGCCGACACCGCGATCGGGCTGCTGCTCAACACCATCCGCGAATTTCCGCGCGCCGAAAACTGGCTGCGCGCCGGCAACTGGAAGCCGGGGCAGAGCTATCCGCTGTCGCGTTTCTCGCTGAAGGGCCGCCATGTCGGCTTCTACGGTCTCGGCCGCATCGGTCAGGAGATCGCCAAGCGGCTGGAGCCGTTCAAGGTGAAGATCAGCTACCACACGCGCACGCGCAACGAGGCGCTGCCCTATGATCACTATCCGACGCTGGAAGGTCTCGCTGAAGCCGTCGATACGATGATCGCGATCGTCCCGAAGACGCCGCAGACGCACAAGACCGTCAATGCCGATATCCTGAAGGCGCTCGGGCCGGATGGCGTGTTCATCAATGTCGGGCGCGGCTGGACCGTCGATGAGGATGCGCTGATCGAGGCGCTGTCCTCGGGTGCCTTGGGTGCTGCCGGTCTCGATGTGTTCTACGACGAACCGAACGTTCCAGCGGCGCTGATGGCGCTGCCGAACGCCGTGCTGTTGCCGCACATCGCCTCCGGCTCGGTTCCGACCCGCAATGCGATGGCTGATCTGGTGGTCGACAATCTGGTTGGGTGGTCCGATGCGCGCAAGCCGCTGACGCCGGTGGCTGAGACGCCCGTCAAGGGGTGATGGGTTTGAAGGGGTGCTTTGCTCTGTGGCTGCGCTCTTGCTTCGATCCACTCCCGTTGCATTCTTGGATGCGTGCTTAGATCCTCGGGACGAGCCCGAGGATGACGGCGGAGTGAGTGGGTGGCGCCCGTAACCTATTGAAGTAATGGGGAAAACATCCTCTCGACGTCATCCTCGGGCTCGTCCCGAGGATCTGCGCACGGTCCCACTTGCTCGACTTTCATGGACAGTTGGCGCTAGGATGCAACGCACGAGATCATGCGAGAGGGAGCTGAGGTGGCGGATAGTTCGAGTGAGACGCAGCGCAAGCTGACGACGATCTTTTCAGCGGATGTGCAGGACTATACGCGGCTGATGGGCGCCGACGAGGAGGGGACGCTCGATACGCTGAAGCGGTATCGCGACCGGATGTCGAGGCTGATCGAGGCGCATGGCGGACGGGTGGTCAATACCTGGGGCGACGGGTTGATCGCCGAGTTTCCGAGCGTGGTCGAGGCGGTGCGCGCCGCCGTCGACGTGCAGAACGAGCTCGCGGGGTTGAACGCAGCCCGGCCGGCCGATGGCCGCATGCTGTTTCGCATCGGCATCAATCTTGGCGACGTGATCGTCGAGGGCAGCGATATCTATGGCGACGGCGTCAATATCGCCGCGCGGCTGCAGGCGCAGGCGCCGGCCGGTGGCGTGGTGATCTCGAACACGGTTTACGATCAGGTGCGCAACAAGGTGGCGGTAGGGTTCGATTTTCTCGGGCCGCTGACGGTGAAGAATGTTGCCGAGGCGGTGCCGAGCTATGCCGTCAGGATCGGGGAAGGGGATGCGGCGCGGGCGACTGGGGGTGATGCGCATGCCGCTGGGTCGCCGTCGGGCGCTGCGGCTCAATCGACGGGGCCGGGGCCGTCGGCTGGTGGGCGAGGGGGGCTGGTGGCCGGCGTGTTGTCAGGTCAGAACGCGGGGCAATCGCCGGATCAGCGGCGCAACCTTGCTGTGCTTGGCGTCATCGCGGTCGCGCTTGTCGTCATCAACACGCTCACATGGCACGGCGTCTTCTGGGCCGCTTGGCCGCTGTTGGCGCTGGCCTATGTCGCGGCGATGCGTTGGGCGCATCTGCAGGATCGGTTCGATGCGCGGCTCGTGGCGCTTGCCATCTCGGCGCTCGGGCTGATCGGCATCAACCTTCTCTCCTGGCACGGCACCTTCTGGGCGATCTGGCCGCTTCTCGCCATCGCCGTCGTGGGCGGTCTGCGCTGGGCGCGGCGAGGTTAAAACCTACGCCACCACCTTCGTAGCCTTGGCAGGCAGCTTGGTCGCGGCATAGTCGCGGACGGCGTCGCCGAAGGCGGTGAAGAGCTGGTTGGAGGGCTTGTCGGTCTCGGCCCAGTATTCGGGATGCCATTGGACGCCGACGGCAAAGGCCTTGGCGTCGATGACGGAGACGGCTTCGACCGTGCCGTCCTCGGCCACCGCTTCCACGGCAAGGCGGGGCGCCGTCTCGGCGATCGCCTGGCGGTGCAGCGAGTTCACCTTGATCTCGCCGGCGCCGACGATGCCTGCGATGCAGGAGCCTTCCCTGACATGCACGTTCTGGCGGATGGCGTACATGCCGTCGCGGTCGACATTATCGGGCTTGCGGTGGTCCCAGATGCCGGGTTGGTCCTGGATCTCGCTGGCGAGCGTGCCGCCGAGCGCGACGTTCAGTTCCTGGATACCGCGGCAGATGGCGAGCAGCGGAATGGCGCGGTCGATGGCGCGGCGGATGAGCGGCAGCGAGGTGGCGTCGCGGGCGGGGTCGAAGGGGCCGTCGGCTTCGGTCGCTTCTTTGCCGTAGCGCGCGGGGTGGACGTTGCTGGCCGAGCCGGAGACGAGGACGCCGTCGACGCGGTCGAGAATGGCGTCGATGTCGTAGCCTTCCTCGAAGGCCGGGATGATGAAGGCCATGACGCCGGAGGCATTCAGCGCGGCACGGACATATTGGTGCTGCACGGCATGCCAGGTGGCGCCGTCAAAGCTGCGGATATCGGCGGGAACGGCGACGATGGGCTTGGTCATTGTCTATCCTGAGGGCGATCATCTCTTGCCAAAGAGAGAAACCAGAACGGCTTTCCTGTCAACGTGTGCCTGATGTGCCCGGCCAAATTGCGGCAAGGCCATGTGCCGGCCTCGCTCCATCCATGACTAAGCCGCTGATTCCGATCGAAATGCGCTACTCGCCATATTGGTGTCGTGATCCCAAAGACTAATAGGCCGGCGCTTGAATCACCTGCGTCCGCATGCTTAGCTTCCCTCGTTCCGCGGGTGGGGAGAGTTTGGCCCCGCAGAACCAACAATGGGAGGTTTTTGATGGATCGTCGTTCATTCTTCAAGAAGGCAGGAACAGCGGGCGTCGGCGCCGTTGCTGCCTCGGCTCTGGCGGCACCCGCCATCGCCCAGGAAAATCCGAAGATCGCCTGGCGCATGACATCGTCGTTTCCGAAGAGCCTGGACACGATCTATGGCGCGGCCGACGATATCGCCAAGCATCTGGCCGCATCGACCGACGGCAATTTCACCATCCAGCCCTTTGCCGCCGGCGAGATCATTCCCGGCCTGCAGGCGGCCGATGCCGTCAGCGCCGGAACGGTGGAAGCGGCGCACACCTGCTCCTATTACTTCGTCGGCAAGGACCCGACCTACGCGATCGGCACCGCCATTCCCTTCGGGCTTAACGGGCGCCTCACCAATGCCTGGTTCTACGAGGGCAACGGCAACACGCTGATGAACGAATTCTACGCCACGCAGGGCATTTACGGCCTGCCGGCGGGCAATACCGGCGCCCAGATGGGCGGCTGGTTCCGCAAGGAAATCAATACGCTGGATGATCTGAAGGGCGTGAAGATGCGCATCGCCGGCCTCGCCGGCCAGGTGATCAGCAAGCTCGGCGTCATCCCGCAGCAGATCGCCGGCGGCGACATCTATCCGGCGCTGGAAAAGGGCACGATCGACGCTTCCGAGTTCGTCGGCCCATACGACGACCTGAAGCTCGGACTGCACAAGGTCGCGAAGTATTACTACTATCCCGGCTGGTGGGAGGGTGGCCCGACGGTGCATGCCTTCTTCAACCTGGAAAAGTGGAACAGCCTGCCGAAGCACTACCAGGCGGCACTCACCGATGCCTGCGCCTTCGCCAATACCAACATGATGGCGAAGTACGACATGAAGAACCCGCCGGCGCTGAAGCAGCTAGTCTCCGAGGGCGCGACGCTCAGGCCCTTCAGCCAGGAAATCATGGAAGCCTGCTTCCAGGCATCGCTTGGGATCTATGCGGAGATTTCGGCGTCCAATCCCTACTTCAAGAAGATCTACGAGGATCAGACGGCGTTCAAGCGCGATGCGTATCTGTGGATGCAGCTGTCGGAATATACGTTCGATACGTTCATGATGATCCAGCAGCGGGCTGGGAAGATCTGAGGGTTTTGCTCTAAAGAAAGACCCCGCCCCAAACCCCTCCCCACAAGGGGGAGGGGCTTAACTCGTTGCGCCCTTCTCGCCCACCATTAGCCCCCTTTTTTGCCAAGGCGTTGAGCCCAGGTTAGCCCCTCCCCCTTGTGGGGAGGGGTTGGGGAGGGGACTTCCTTACTGCCCTACTTGATCACCGGCGGCTGGCTCAAATCCGGCTGCGCAGGTTTCACCTGCGCCGGCGGCTGTCCCGGCAAGCCGTTCATCGGCGGCAGCGCCAGGCCCGGCATTCCGGGTGGAGTGCCAAGCCCGTTGCCGCCAAAGCCGGGGACCTCGATCTTGATAGAATTCAGGTCCACCTCCGGCCCCTTCTTCAGCCAGTAGGTTACCGATTGCGGCCAGAAGATCACGATGGCAACCAGGATGAGCTGCATGCCGACCCAGGGCAGGGCGCCCATGTAGATATCGGAGGTCTTGACGCTGCGGTCGGCGATCGAGCGCAGATAGAAGAGCGCGAAGCCGAAGGGCGGGTGCATGAAGCTCGTCTGCATGTTGACGCAGATCAGCACGCCAAACCAGATCAGGTCGATGCCGAGTGCGGAGGCGACCGGGGCCAGCATCGGGATGACGATGAAGGCGATCTCGAAGAAATCGAGGAAGAAGGCCAGCACGAAGATGAAGATGTTGACGAAGATCAGGAAGCCCACCGGGCCGCCGGGGATGCCGGATAGCATGTGCTCGATCCAGCGCGAGCCGTCCATGCCCTGGAAGACGAGGCTGAAGCAGGTGGAGCCGATGAGGATCATCACCACCATGGACGTGATGTGCATGGTGGAGCGCATCGCCTCCTGCATCAGCGGCCAGGTCAGGCGGCGGTGCATGGCGGCCAGCGCCATGGCGCCGACGACGCCGAGCGCGCCGGCTTCGGTGGGAGTCGCAAGACCCATGAAGATGGTGCCGAGGACGAGGAAGATCAGCACGATCGAGGGCACCATCCCCGACAACACCTTGAAGAGCAGCGCCCAGGTGAAATCGCCGCGCACTTCCTTGGGGAGCGGCGGCACGGAGGCGGGTTTTACGATCGACAGGATCAGGATGTAGATCATGAAGATCGCCACCTGCAGGATCGAGGGGCCGATGGCGCCGAGATACATGTCGCCCACCGACTTGCCGAGCTGGTCGGCGAGCACGACGAGGACGAGCGAGGGCGGGATGACCTGGGTGATGGTGCCGGATGCGGCAATCACGCCGGTGGCGAGCCGCGGGCTATAGCCGTATCGCAGCATGATGGGCAGCGAGATAACGCCCATTGTGATGACGGAGGCTGCGACCGTTCCGGTGATGGCGCCGAGCACCGCGCCGACGAGGATGACCGCATAGGCAAGGCCGCCGGGGATGCGGCCGAAGAGCTTGCCCATGCCCTCGAGCAGATCTTCCGCCAGGCCGCAGCGCTCCAGGATGGCGCCCATGAAGGTGAAGAAGGGGATGGCGAGCAGCAGATCGTTGGAGACGATGCCGAAGAAGCGCAGCGGCAGCGCCTGCAGGAAGGCCTCACTGAAATGGCCGGTGGCGACGCCGATGATGCCGAAGAACAGGCCGACGGCGGCCAGCGAGAAGGCGACCGGGAAACCGTAGAGCATGAACAGGACCATGCCCACGAACATGGCCGGCGGAATGATGCCGAAGTCGAACAATGGCTTTCCTCCCGGTCGCGGTTACTGCAGCGGCTTTTCGTATTTGGTCTCGACGACCAAATGACCTGTCAGCGCGGCGATGCGCTTGATCAGCTCGGAGAGACCCTGCAGCGTCAAAAGGCCGAAGCCGGCGACCAGGATGAGCTTGACCGGCCAGCGGATCAGGCCGCCGGCATTGGAGGAGACCTCGTGCTGGACATAGGAGAGCCAGAAGAAGGGCCAGCAGAGCCATGTGAGGAAGATGCAGGCCGGAAGCAGGAAGACGATCAGCCCGATCGTGTCGATCCACAGACGCGCCCGGTCCGACACCGAGCCATAGATCAGGTCGACGCGGACATGTTCATTCATTCTGAGCGTATGGGCCGCACCGAGCACGACGACGAAGGCGAAGAGATACCACTGGATCTCGAGCCAGCCGTTGGAGCTGTAATTGAAGGTGTAGCGAATCAGCGCGTTGGCGGCGCTGATCAGGCAACAGAACAGCACCATATATTCGGACAGCTTGCCCATGAACTGGCTGACAGCATCGATCAGCCGGCTGGCGGCTAGAAAAACCGGCATGCCTTTCCCCCTCCTATTTCATGGGTTTTACCCCATGCTCTCCCACCTCAAGTGGTAGATCAGGGACCCTGAAATTGGAAGCGGAAAGCCCGGATGTTGGATTATAGTCTTATATCGCGGGCGATCGAGGGCGGACCGCCAGCCGCACTTGCCGGCGAGGGTGATAACAACTTGTGGATGGACCGCCTTATTGTGAAACATCCCCGTGAAGCTGCAAAAACAGCAAATTCCCAAGGTTGTTCTTGTTAAGGTTGTAGAAAAATCCACCAAATGTATGGGTGCCCTGAAATCAATTTTTAAAGGGTTGGCGGTAGGGTGCTGCGGTACAGGGAAAATATTGGATGAAGCCAGATAGCCCGAGCAGGGTCCCTACGGATGTATATCTCTCGTTTGTGAGTTCCCTTTCGGGAAACCGCATGACGTTGCTCGCCGGTGTCATCGTTCACATCGCGACCTGCCTGGCCATTGCCTTCAAGACCGGCACCACCCTCTATCTATGGCTTGCCGCAGGCTTTCTCCTCGTCTTCTGCGCACGCATGATCATTTTCCGCCAGTTCGACCGCGTCGACAAGCAGACGCTGTCGCATGCCGGCATCGAGCATTGGGAGCGGATACTTGTCGCGGGGGCGGCCTGCACGACGACGCTGCTCGGCATCTGCAGCGGCTATGCGATCTTCATGGTGCACGACAGCTTCTCGGAGCTTGCCAGCATCTCGGTGACGATGGCGACCATGGTTTCCGTCGTCGGGCGCAACTACGGGTCGCGCATGGCGGTCGACCTGCAGACCTTCTCCTGCTGCCTGCCGATGATCATCTGCAGCCTGATGGCGATGGATTTCTATCGCGGCATCCTGTCCATTTTCCTCATTCCCTTCTGGCTGACCACCCGGGCGATGGCCAACGGCGTGCGCGAGTTCCTCTATGAGAACGTCATCGCGCGGCGCGAGATCACCTCGATCGCCGACCGGTTCGATACGGCGCTCAACAACATGCCGCACGGGCTCGTCATGGTGGACGCGGAAAACCGCATCCAGGTGGTGAACCGCAAGGCATGCGAACTCCTGAAGATCGGTGCGCCGGACCGGTTGAAGGACCGCGATCTCGGTGCCGTGCTGCGCTATGGCGCGCGCTACAATTTCATGGATTCCTCGCAGCCTGAGCTTATCCTGCGGCAGATGACACATGTCGCCGAGGGCAAGCTGTCGCGCATGCTCATCCATTTTCCGGAAGACCTGTCGCTCGAGTTCTCCGCCAGCCGCCGCGCCGATGGCGGCGCCGTGCTGATCTTCGAGGACGTGTCGAGCCGCGTGAAGGCCGAGCAGAAGATCCTGCACATGGTGCGCTACGACGCGCTGACGGGCCTGCCGAACCGCGAATATTTCAGCCACCTCGTCCAGGATTACCTGAACAAGCATCCGAAGAAGCGTGGCCCGCTCGGCTTCATGGTTCTCGACATCGACGAGTTCAAGCATGTCAACGACATGCGCGGCCACATCACCGGCGACCGGCTGCTCTGCGCCATCGCCAACCGCATCGAGGAGCGCTCGCGCAAGGCGATCGTCGGCCGCCTGATGGGCGACCAGTTCATCCTGTTCTTCCCGCATGCCAAGGATGCGGAAGCAATGGATGCGGAGATCCGCCGCGTTCATGCCGAAATCCAGGGGAACTACGAGGCAGACGACGTCACCTTCCTGGTGTCGCTCTCGGCCGGTTTCGCCATCCTCGAAAGCGATGCCTTCGCGATGGACGAATGGAGCATCAAGGCGGATCTGGCGCTGTTCGAGAGCAAGTCCAAGGAGCGCGGCGGCATTTCCGGCTTCGAGCGCGAGATGGACGGCCGCTATATCGAAAAGCAGAAGCTGAAGGCGGACCTGCGCGACGCGGTGGCTGCCGGCGGGCTTAACATCGCCTACCAGCCGATGTTCAAGGCCGACGGCTCGCGCATCGAATGCGCCGAGGCGCTGGCGCGCTGGGTGCATCCGGAGAAGGGGGCCATCCCGCCGGATGTGTTCATTCGCCTTGCCGAGGACATGGGCATCATCTCCGACATCACGCGCTTCATCCTGATGAAGGCCTGCATGGACTGCATGACGTGGCCGGATCACATCGCGGTCTCCGTCAACCTTTCGGCGCGTGACCTGCGCGACAACGATATTCTCGCCGTCGTCTCGCAGGCGCTGAAGAATTCCGGCCTGAGCCCCGATCGGTTGCACCTCGAAATCACCGAGAGCTGCCTGATCGACGAGCCCGCGGCGGTACGCGCGATCCTGGCGGAGCTGCGCAACAGCGGCATCACCATCGCCATCGACGATTTCGGCACCGGCTTCTCCAGCCTGAGCTATCTCGATACGCTGCCGCTCGACATCATCAAGATCGACCGCTCGTTCCTGCGCAATATCGTGGAGGACGGCCGCCGCTTGAAGCTTCTGCGCGGGACGGTCAACCTTGCCCGCGAACTCGGGCTCAAGATCGTCACCGAAGGTGTCGAGACCACCGAGCAGCTGGCGTTGCTCAACAAGTACCGCGCGACCGATCTCGTCCAGGGCTACGTCTTCTCGCCGCCGGTGCCGTCGCAGAACATCGCGCTGCTGCAGGAGGCGATTGGCCGCCGTACGCCGGTGCCGCGCCGCCGCAACAACGTCGCCTGATCGTTCATCTCACCACTTCTGATCGCCGCTGACGCCGTCCGCTTTGCAACCGGGCGGCTTTTAGCTGTTTCTTAATGATTGCGGCACGTTAACCTTAACAACTTAAATACGATTAAATTTATCTTAAAATCTTGCGTTCCGGGCCGTAATCGTATGATTAATAAGCCGTTAACGAACGGACGGACAAAATGTCAGGATCACATTCCAACGTAAGTGATTTCAGCCGCAAGATTCTTGAAGTTCTCGATAATGTCGAATACCGCCGCGTTGAAAGCAACGAGGACCTGGCACAGGTGGAACGCCTGCGCTACAAGGCCTACAAGGCGCACGACGTGCTGGCGCTGGCTCCCAAGGGCCTGCTCGACGACAGCGATTTCGACAGCCATGCCTATGTTTTCGGACTGTACTATTATGGCGAGATGGTGAGCACCGTCCGGATCCATTATGTGACACCCGACCATCGCCTCAGCCAATCGGGCGGGGCGTTCCCCTGGGCGATGGATGCGATGCTCGATGCAGGGCTGACGCTGATCGACCCGGCACGCTTCGCCGCCGATCCCGAGATGACGGCGGACCTCTCCTGGATCCCCTATCTCACGCTGCGCCCCTCGATCGTTGCCGCGGCCTATTTCCGCGCCAGCCGGGTGCTGCAGTTCTGCCGGCCGCCGCATGCCGCCTTCTACAAGCGCGTCTTCTACGCCGACACCATTGTGCCCGGCCAGCTGGCGAAGAACTACGGCATCGACATGACGCTGATGGCGACCAACGTGATCGAGGTCGGGCGCAAGCTTTTGACCCGCTATCCGTTCTTCATCTCCAGCGCCAGCGAACAGCGGATGATGTTCTCGCGCAACCCGAACGACACGCTGCCGCCACTGACCATCATTCCGACGGCGCGCTTCGTGCCCGAGGGCCAGTTCGGCACCGATCTGCCGCTCTAAGCAGTTAAGCACGATGCATGGGAAAGCCGCGTGGCCGCGGCATTCTCATGCATTGCGCTTTTGAAGGCTTTGTGCAATTCCTCTAGCGGGACATTTGCGCGTGGGAGCGCGTGGATGAGAAAGTCATGCGGCCGCATCTTGATGCGGGCCGGGGTTTCAGGGAGATGACAAGCATGGCCGAGCACAATACCGGACCCGCCGAAGTCGGCGCGCCGATGGACTATCCAGCGCACGAGCAGACCTACAACATGTTTCTGGCGGCCGCGAAGTTCGGCACGCTGTTTCTGATCGCGCTGCTGCTCGGCATGACCGCCGGCTTCTTCGCCGGCGCCGGCCTGCTCGGCGGCATCGTGGTGCTGCTGATCGTGTTCATCGCCGGCCTCGTGCTGCTGCGCTAAGCGCGGCCGGCCGGCGACTTCAAGAGAGCTTAAAGTGATGGA
This sequence comes from Rhizobium sp. NPDC090275, assembly GCF_044772225.1. NCBI lineage: Bacteria > Pseudomonadati > Pseudomonadota > Alphaproteobacteria > Hyphomicrobiales > Rhizobiaceae > Rhizobium > Rhizobium sp. NPDC090275. The sequence continues at coordinate 130,284 of NZ_JBIVYL010000007.1, forward strand.
TCCGGGTGGGTAACCGCCCGGATTTCGTTCATGCGCGTGTAGCGGGGGGATTGCTTCAGTCGCGCTGCAGCACGCGGCGCGGCGCCGTCAGTTCCCAGCGCAGACCTTCCGGGCGGAAGTCGACATGGACGCTGCCGCTGAAGGCGGCGGCGGCGTGGTTCTTGATGACAGTCGTGCCGAAGCCGGAGCGCTCGGGTGCTGTGACAGGCGGGCCGTTGCGCTCGTCCCAGACGACGCGGAGCATCTCCTCGGTGTGCTCGTCTTCCTGGATGCTCTGCCAATAGAGCCGGACGCGGCCCTGGGGGACGGAGAGCGCGCCGTACTTGATCGAGTTGGTGGCGAGCTCATGCAGGGTGAGGCCGAGGTTCTGCACGGCCTCGGGCTTCAACATGAAATCGGTGCCGGTCACCTCGATCTGCTGCAGGGCGTGCGGGAAGGCTTCGAGGTGGATGTCGATGACGCGGCGCAGCGACGCGCCGGCCCATTGCTCGCTGGTCAGAAGCTGGATCGAGCGCGCCAGCCCCTCGAGGCGGTCGGCGACGCCTGCCTGGTATTCCTCGACCGAGCTCGCCTGTCGGGCGATCTGGCGCATCATCGCCTGGGCGAGCGCAAGCAGGTTCTTGGTGCGGTGGACGAGCTCGTTCATGACGAAATGCAGCCGGTCTTCCGTCTGGCTGCGGTCGAAGGAGGCGTTGGAGAGGGCCACGGCCACGCGGTTGGCCTCGATCACGCTGGTTTCGATCGGCGCTACGATATGGCCTTCGCCCATGCGGTTGGCCATATCGGCGATGGCGCGGATGGTGGTGCGCACCTGCCGGGCGACGATGTAGGCGCCGAAGATGGCGACCAGAAGCAGCGCGATGCCGCCGATGATCAGGAAGCGCCATGTCGTGAGGATCGAGGCCTGGGCGGTGGCGACCGGCCCCCAGACCACGGCCTTCCACGACCAGCCGGGGATCTGCGCATAGCCGAGCAGGGCTTTCGGCATGACGACGCTGTCTTCGTACACACCGCTCGAATTGATGAGTTCGGGGAGGATGCGCGGATCGAAAGGCTTGCCGAAGGCGAGGCTGGTGGCCCCCGCCGAGGCGACGACGTGGCCGCTCTGGTCCAGGATCGCCGCCGACCAATCGGCCGCCAATCCCTCCGTCGAGACCAGCTTCGCAAGGTCCTTGGCATTCTGCGTGACGATCAGGGCCGCGACGTCGCCGACATTAACCGGCATGGCGACGTTGTAGACCCACTCGCCGCTGGTACGGCCCATGAAGACGTCGGATGCCTCGATGCGGCCGGAGCGCAGGACCGATTCGACGGATGGGATGTTGGCCACCTTGCCGAGCGGCGTACCGTAATCGACGCGGGTGTTCAGCAGGAGCTGGCCCGATTTGTCCACTGCCAGCACGTAGAGCGTATCGGCGCGCATCGCGGTTTCGGTGCGGTTATGGAAGGCCGCAAAATCGTCGTGCTCGAGTTCTGGCGAGGTCGAGAGCAGTCTGAGCGTTGTCGCCATGTCCTGCAGCTGGCGATCGACGGTGCGGGCAAGGGCGGTCGCGTCCTGCGCGGTCTCGCGCTTCAGGATCGAACGCTGGCTGTCTTCCAGCTGGCCGAGCAGCAGCGCCACCAGCGCGAAAATGGGGAGCGCCACGGCAACAGCCATCGCGATCAGGTAGGTACCGATCGATGCCTTGGGGAAGAAACGCAGGCTACGCTTCATCGGCACTGGCACCGCCTGACGCGTGAGAAGACGGCCGCGGACACAGGTTTCCAACAGGTAACAGCAGAGACTTCAATCACGATATCCGCCCTCAACGCGCTATCACATTCCCGATAGCCTGCTATCGAACGTGTCGCATGTTAGGGGCAGGGGGGATCGCTTGCAACACACTAAAACATACCCGAAGGCATTTCTCGGTCAGTGCTCTCGCGCTGTCAGAGGAAGCGGGTGGGCCGGAAGGGCGTGAGCATCGGATCGCTCTCGCCCTGCAAAATCTCGCTGGAGGCGAGCAGGCCGGTCAGCGGCGCCAGCGTCACGCCGGAGTGCATGACGGCGATATAGAGGCCTTCGCAGACGTCGCCGATAACAGGGAAACCGTCCTTCGGCGTCGGGCGGTAGCCGACGGTGAAGACGTCCATGGCGAGCGACTGGCTTTCGGTAAGTGCGGCCTTCACCTTGGCGAACAGGGCTTGCGCCGTCGCATGCTGGTCCTCGCCCGGCTGCGCGCCGCCGAAATCGCTGCCGGCGATGATGCGGCCCTCCGATGTCTGGCGCATGTGCAGCTCCGGCGCCATGACGAGGCCGTTCAACCGCCTTGCATGCGGGCGGGAGTGGACGATGAGGCCGGCGGGTGTTTCGATCGGCAGTGTGATGCCGATGCTTGCGGTCAAGGGCGCGGTGCCGGCGCCGGAGGCGAGCACGACATGATCGGCCTCCATCACACCCGCAGACGTCACCACGCCGGAGATGCGCTCGCCGGTGCGCAGCAGCCCGCGCACGGCGGCGTCGATCACGGTTGCGCCGCGCGTCTTGGCATCGGCGAGCATCATGCGGGCGGCGGCGACCGGCTCGACGGCGCCTTCCTCGGCAACGACCACGGCGTGGTCGGGGCAATTGGCGAGATGGGGTTCGCGCTTACGGATCGCATCGCCATCGACGCGTTCGATGCCGTAGCCCCAGGCGCCATGCTCCGCGATGAAGGCGTCCAGCCGCTCCGGCGGCAGGTCCCAGGAGAGGCTGCCGCACCATTCGAGCGGCAGGCCGGGCAGTTCGCCGGCCAATCTCTTCCACTCGGCCATCGAGCGGCGGCGGAAACGATAGTAGAATTCGGGATTGCCCCAGCTGGCGTTGATCCAGGAGAAGGAGCAGGGGGTGGCCACGCCGCCATTGTCCTCGGCGACGACGGTGACCTTGGCGCCGTCGCGGGCAAGATGCCAGGCGATGGAGGCGCCGATGATGCCGGTGCCGACGACGATCACATGCGGTTTGGCAGCCATCGTCGTCTTCATCCTTCGCTGATTAGGCTGGATCAGCCGGCGGCGCTGACGCGGGCGAGGCCGTCCTTGGCAGGCTGGTATTTCGGGCTGAGGCCGATGGCGTGGCGATAGGAGCGGGCAGCCTTCTGCTTGTCGCCGCGGCGCTCGTAGACCAGCGCCTGGTTGGCCCAGCTCTCGGCGATGTTGCCGTTCAGCTCGATCGCGTGGTTGAAGTCGGCGAAGGCGTTGTCGTCGTCGTTGAGCGCGATGTAGGAAATGCCGCGGCCGTTATAGGGTTCCGGCGAGTTCGGCGAGAGCGAGATCGCCTTGGAGAAATCGTCGATCGCCTTGTCCTGCTGGTTGCGCTTCTGGAAGATCAGGCCGCGATTGTGGTAGGCGCGGCCGTCGGTGGTGCCGTTCTGGATCGCCTTGTTGAAATCGTTGAAGGCGGCGTCGTCCTGGCCGGCGGTGCGGTAGACGTTGCCGCGGCCGATCAGAGCCACGTCGTAGTTCGGGTTGATCTGCAGTGCCGTGTTGTAATCCTGGATCGCCTGCTGCTGCTGGCCCATGTTGCGGTAGACGAGCGCGCGGTTGGCGTAGGCCTGGTAGAATTTCGGGTTGATCTGCAGGGCGGTGTTGAAATCGTTCAGCGCCGCGCGGAAGTCGCCGCCGCGACCATAGGCGGAGCCGCGAACGTTGTAGCCTTCGGGATCGCGCGGGTTGGCGTTGATGACCGAGGTCAGCGATGCGATGTTTTCCTGCGAGCCCTGGGCCTTGTCGATGCGGATGACGGCATCGGAGGTGCTGTTCGTGGTGCAGCCGGCGAGGCCGAGAGCGGCGACCAGCGCCAGCAGGGCGGTCATTTTCGTCGACGAACGCAAGGATCGGGCATTCAACATCGTATCAGCCATGCGGGCTCGTTTTCCCCATTACGGCCGGCCGGTCTTGAGACGGGCAGGCGAAGCAGCAAACAAAAAAGGCGGTGGCGACCAGATCGCCCCCGCCAACATGCATCTGAAAACGTCGAAATAACGACGGGAACGCCTTAGCGTGCAGCAACTCCGCCTTCGCGCTGAAGGCGCTTGCGGGCCAGCTTGCGAACGCGACGAACAGCTTCAGCCTTTTCGCGAGCGCGCTTTTCCGAAGGCTTTTCGTAGTAATCGCGCATCTTCATTTCGCGGAAAATGCCTTCGCGCTGCATTTTCTTCTTGAGAGCGCGGAGAGCCTGGTCAACATTGTTGTCGCGGACGAGTACCTGCACGAGAATCACGTTCCTTTGGTTCGGTTGATGCCTGGGTCATCCCAATGACAGAGGCAAAAAATGTTCATTCCGCGCGGCAGCGCCTCGCGATTGGTGTGCGGGATAGCAGATCACTTGGCCGAAGTCCATATGGATCAGCGGGTTTCAGCCGAAAAAACCCTGCAATCCAGGCTCGTATTGGCGCAAAAGGTATTTTCCCCCTCGCATCACGCCACAAGTGCCCGGTGCGGTGCCCGAAAGCCCCGTGACGGCAGGGCTTGGCGGCTAATTCCGGTTCGTTCCTTGCATCGGCTGTCGTTTGCACTATAATTGCGCCATCGACTATTGCTTGTGACCTTTGTCAAAGAGCCCAATCGCTCCGTCAGATCTCCTCTCAAAATCGATCATGCCCGGCACGCAATTGTCGGGAAATGCCTCGCATTGGAAGTGATCATTGGTATCGCTGCGAGGATCGGCTTTTTGCCGGTCGCCTCAGGATTTCGATCCTCCGGCGCAGCAGTTCAGACCGTTTCGGGGCCTTGGTCTCGATTGTCGAAGTTGCCGGCGGCGATTTCGGCACCACTTAGCCGGCATCCTCGATGCCAGACACGAAACCGCGACGATTGCCGCCAAGACATCCCGGCCTAGCTTAGTCAGCCAAGGACAGGAACAGTTTTCGGTTCGTCAAAAACCGGCAATCCGTTGCCGCAAGAAAGGAATACAATTTGCAGGTTCTCGTCAGGGATAACAATGTCGACCAGGCGCTCCGCGTCCTGAAGAAGAAGATGCAGCGCGAAGGTCTCTTCCGCGAATTCAAGGCGCGCAGCGCTTATGAAAAGCCGTCGGAAAAGCGCGTGCGCGAAAAGGCCGAAGCCGTTCGCCGCCAGCGCAAGCTGACCCGCAAGAAGCTGCAGCGCGAAGGTCTGCTTCCTGCACCGAAGAAGGCCGTGCGTCCGGCCCGCTAAAGGCTGGCCCAACGCTTAGATGTAGAGAGCACAGATGACTTCAGACAATGAATTCTTCAATCAGGCCAAGCTCTCGTCTCGCGATAAGGCTGTCGTGACCGACACGACGGCCCGTGCGATCATTTCAGCCGAGGCCGCGGCTCGCGAATTGAAGACGGAGAAGCTCAAGGCTCTCCGCCTGCAACGCGCTGCCGAGGCCCCGCCTGAGGCCGAGCCCGTGAAGAAAAAGCGGGCAACGTCCAAGACCGCGTCCTCCTGATCTCGGAGCGCCCGATCGGGCACGCGTCATTCCTCCCAGACAATCGGTTGATTATGCACATCGGCATGGGGCCGTTTTGGGTCTGTGTCGCCGATCTGTGGTTTATTCCTCTGTTCTAAAATGACCCGGACTTCTCGGTAGGCTTACCTCCGGTTAAGTTCGATTCAACGTGCGATGGCACTTTTGCGCCGCGTGCTCGTTTTCGAGCATGCTGTACGTTCAAGACATAAAGCGCCTCCTGAGGCGTCGAGATGGAAACTTCGGCATCACCACCGCGCTCGTGCTGCCCATTCTGGTCGGCGTCGCGGGGCTGGCGGTCGATACCGCTAACCTCTCCCTGTCGCAGCGCCAATTGCAGGAAGCGACGGATGCGTCGGCGCTGGCCGTCTCGACCGCGCTTATGAAGGGAACCGCCGACGAGACGTCAGGCAAGACGCTGGGGCTCGATTTTCTCTCCGGCCAGGTGGCCAGCATTGCCGGCAGCACCGCCGCCGCGGCCGCCAAGCAAGCAGCCACGGTCTCGATCACGACGACGACCACCGCAGCCGGCAAGAATTTCGTGGTTGCTGTCAATGCGTCGATGCCGGTGACGCTGTCGCCGCTGAGCGCGCTTATGGCTGGCAATACGAAAACCGTGTCTGCCGGCAGCAAGACCACCAGCGGCTCAGGCACGACGAAGAACGGCATCTCGATCGAGCTTTTGATCGATGCATCGACCTCGATGGCCGACGATGTAAACGGCTTGAAGTGCACGCTCGCTCTGCTCGGCATCTGCATCATCACCCCGCCTGGCTATTACGCCAAGATCGACGCGTTGAAGAGTGCCGCGGGCAAGCTGTTCGATTCGCTCGACAAGTACGATCCGACCCCTCGCTATGTGCGAAGCGGGGCAATCTCCTATACCAGCAGCATCAAGGGGCAATCGGCGATGGCCTGGGGCACAGCCGGCGCGCGGGACCACGTCAAGAACATCACAATCGTAGGAAATAGCGGCACGGACGCGACGGCGGCTGTGAAAACGGCGAATGCAAATATCGCGCAGAACTCATATGGCACGGACAAGGAAAGCGTCGAGCAGGCGAAAAAGCTCAACACCACTTCCGACCGCATCATCATCTTGATGACCGACGGCGACATGACGGGCGATACCGGCAGTTGGGTGAGCAAGCTCGACCAGTCGGTGCGCGACGAGTGCACCAACGCCAAGGCGGCCGGCATCAAGATCTATACGGTGGCCTTCATGGCGCCGGACAAGGGCAAGGCGCTCTTGAAATTCTGCGCCTCTACCGACGCCAACTACTACGAGCCGAACACCATGGATGCGCTGACGGCGGCGTTCAGCTCGATCGGCGAGGCGGCGACCAAGACGATGAGCCGGCTGACCAACTGATAAACAGAAACGGCTCGCCGCTCCTTTCCGGAGAGGCGAGCCGCTGCATCGTCACGTCATTAAATAGATCAGAAATCCTGGGCGGTCGGGCGCAGGACGATCTCGTTGATATCGACATCATCAGGCTGTGAAATGGCATAGGCGATGGCGCGGGCCACCGCGCTTGCCGGAATGGCGATCTTGTAGAAATCGAGCACGGTCGATTGCGCGGTGCCCGTGGTGTTGTGCTTGAGATCGCTGTCGACGGCGCCGGGCTCGATCGAGGTGACGCGAACCTTGGCACCGACTTCCTGGCGCAGACCATCGGAGATGGCGCGGACGGCGAACTTGGTGCCGGAATAGACGGTACCGCCCGGCGCGAAAACCTTGATGCCGGCAACCGGACTCAGGTTGATGATGTGGCCGCGGCTCTTTTCGAGGAAGAAGGGCAGGGCAGCGGCGATGCCATAGAGTGTGCCCTTGATGTTGACGTCGATCATCGCGTCCCATTCCTCGGTGTTGACCTCGGCCATCGGACGGATCGGCATGATGCCGGCATTGTTGATCAGCACATCCAGTGTGCCGAAATTGGCGATCACGGCGTCGGTGACCTGCTTGACCTGGTTCTTGTCGACGACGTCAAGCTGGTAGGCGCGGGCCTCGCCGCCGGCCTTGGTGATTTCGGCGACGACGTCATCCAGCTTGTCCTTGCGGCGGGCCGCGATCGCGACGCGGGCGCCGTTGGCTGCCAGATGGCGCGCGGTTTCAGCGCCGAGGCCGGTGCTGCCACCGGTGATGAGTACGACTTTGCCCTTGATGTTCTCACTCATGATCGTTCTCCCTGTTTCAGCCAGACTGTGTCGGCCTTCGATGACGGGATCATGCGCTCGGCGGCGATATTTCAGAAATTTATTTGTTTGATCCTAGATATTCACCGTGCATTATAACTGTATGCGATACGACCTCAATCTGCTCCCCGTCTTCGTGACCCTGATGGAAGAGCGCAATGTCACGCGCGCCGCCGACCGGCTGGGCATTACCCAGCCGGCGCTCTCCAATGCGCTGGCGCGGCTGCGGGTCGTCATGCGCGATCCGCTCTTCGTGCGCGAGCGCTATGGGATGCAGCCGACGCAGATGGCGCTGGAGCTGGCGCCCGTGATCGCCACCGCGCTGGCGGCGATCGACGGGGCGGTGCTGGGGCAGCAGGAGTTCGATCCCGCTGAGGCCGGTCTCTCCTTCACCATCGCGCCCAACAGCTATGTCGAATATGTGCTGATGCCCGCCATCGTCGCGAGGCTGCGCGAGACGGCGCCGGGGATCAGGCTTCGGCTGACGCCCTATGGCAACGACCTCATCGAGACCGGTGTCATGTCTGGCACGACGGCCATGGTGCTCGGCCGCATCGTCGAGCCGCCGGACAATCTGGTGGTGCAGCATCTGATGGATGAGGGGCTCGCCTGCGTGATCAGGGCCGATCATCCCGAGGTCTCCGATAGCCTGTCGAAGGAGCAGTACGAGCGGATGCGGCATGTCAACGTCGTGCCCCATGGCCGCTTGCGCGTCGGGTTGTTCCAGGCGCTGGAGCAACGGGGGCTAAGGCGCGAGGTGGCGGTGTCGGTGACGCATTTCCTCGCCGTGCCGGAGATGATCGCCGTTACCGATTATTGCGCGACGCTGCCGCGGCTGATCTGCCGGCACCTGGCGGCTGACCCCAGGCTGAAGATCGTGCCGGCGCCCGTCGATCTCGGCAGCTTCCCCGTCGATCTCGCCTGGCACGTCCGCCACCGCAACGACCCCGCCCACCGCTGGCTGCGCTCGCTGATCGCGGATGTGGCGCGCGAGGTTTCGGAGGTGCGGTGGACGCCGGGAGAGTGAGGGGAATGGCTGGCTTGAGGCGGTGTGGCGACGGCTCTGTGCAGCGATCGATTCCCTCAGTCTAGTTCCTGCGCCAGGCCGATCAACAGCCCGCCCGGACCCCTGATGTAGCAGAGCCGGTAGGCGTCCTTATATTGCACCAGCTCGCCTTCGAGCCGGGCGCCGCGTTTGCCGAGCCGTTCGAGCGTGTCGTCGATGTCTTCAACGGCGAACATGACGCGGAGATAGCCGAGCGCGTTGACCGGTGCGTCGCGGTGATCGGCGATGATTTCAGGCGAGATGAAGCGGGAGAGTTCGAGGCGGCTGTGGCCATCCGGCGTGCGCATCATGGCGATCTCGACTTGCTGATCGCCGAGCCCGGTGATGCGTCCGGCCCACTCTCCCTCGACCATTGTGCGGCCCTCCAGCTCAAGGCCGAGTTCGCGGAAGAAGTCGATCGTCTCATCGAGGTCGTCGACGACGATGCCGACATTGTCCATACGCTTGACTGCCATACGCCCTGCCTCCCTCACGCAAACCGGAGTGCTGATTTCGCGCGCGCCTTGGCGGCCACCTCCTCGCGGTCGCGCGGCGGCTGCGAGGTTTCCAGCGTGTCCAGCAATTCACGGGCGCAGGCGGCGATCGACGCAACGGCGGCCTCGAAGGCTTCCTCGTTGCGTTTCGACGGCTTGTTGGTGCCGCTCAGCTTGCGCACGAACTGGAGCGCCGCATCATGGATTTCCGCGTCCGTTGCCGGCGGGTCGAAATTGAACAGGGGTTTGATATTCCGGCACATGCCTTGCCTCCCTTTCTCGTCATTGCCGCACGGTTGTGGGGCGTGATCTACAGGGAAAGCTAGGCGAAGAGGCGGCGATTGCAACGGATGGCATGGGCGATGCCGGTGGCACTGTAGTCTCGTTGTCGATAGAGCCGGGGCTGGGGTTGCCTTCGGCCCGAAGCGGTTGTTGGGATTACCACATCCCGGCCGAGGTGCTCGTCATCCAGCCACGCCCCGAAGACGCACGACATCCTTCGAGGGTGGTAGCCCGAACTGCCTTGCATATTCCCGGCTGAACTGGTTCGGGCTTTCATAACCAACGCCGAAAGCGACCGACGTTGCGGTTCCTTCTCCGGCCATCAAAAGCCTGCGCGCATGCAGCAACCGGACCTGCTTCTGGTATTGGATCGGGCTCAGCGCCGTGATGGCCTTGAAATGTCGATGGAACGCCGAGACGCTGAGCGCCGCCATCTCCGCGAGAGCCTCGACCCTCAGGGGCTTGGCGAAATTTTCTCGAATCCATTGGATCGCAACGCCGATCCGCGACAGTGCCGCATCGGGCGCGGCAATGTCGCGCAGCATCCAGCCCAGCGGGCCCTGCAGTACCCTAAAGAGGATCTCACGCTCGTAGGCAGGCGCAAGCACGGCGATTTCGTCCGGACGGTCCATCAGCCGGAGCATCCGCACCCAGGCGTCGAGGAACTCGTCGTTGACCGGCGCGACGGAGAAACCGGAGCCGAACAGCTTGCTGCACACCTGCACGGGCAGATCGCTGATGAGGGCGGCAACCGTCGGCGGGTGGAGTGTCAGGCTGACCGCGAGATAGGGTTCTCCTGCCACCGAAGGGTGAACCGACCCCACCGCGGGAAGATCGACCGACATGACGAAATACGTTGCCGGGTCGTAGGCAAAAGTCCGCTCGCCGACCGTCATCGTCTTCGACCCGGTCAGGATCAGGTTGATCATCGGCTCGTAGACGGCCGAGAGCCGATGCTCCGGAATCTCGCCCTGAACCATCGCGACGCGGGGAATTCCCGTTTCCGTGCGGCGGTTTTCCGCCGAAGAGGCCAGGCCACGCAGTTCCTGAAGTTGTTTTTCCATGGAAGCGACCGTGGCATGTCAGGACCGCGTCCGCAACAGGGAAGCAGAAATAGGCAAGCTTCGGAGAGGAATAGGTGAGCGGGCGAGACGGCACAGGCCTAGCTTCAGGGCACAGCAAACGGACAGGGAAACAGCCATGAAGATCGTCATCGTCACCGGGGCAAGCCGGGGTCTCGGAGCCAGCACAGCCATCGAATGCGCCCGCAAAGGAATGGGTGTCGTCGTGACCTACAACAGCAACCCTGCAAAGGCGCAGGATGTCGTGAAGGCAATCTTGGAGATTGGCGGTCAGGCCGTTGCCCTAAAACTCGATGTCGGCGACATCGGCGCGTTTCCGGCGTTTCGCGACGCTGTCGCATCGGAACTGCGGTCCGTCTTCGGCCGGGACGACTTCGATTATCTCGTCAACAATGCCGGATACGGGCTCTTCAATCCGATCGCGACTGTTACGGAAGAACAGTTCGACGGGCTGTTCAACGTCCATCTGAAGGGGCCGTTTTTTCTGACCCAGATCCTGCTGCCGCTGATGGCCGACGGCGGCCAGATCATCAATATCACCAGTGCGACCTCGCGCGTGGCGACGGCAGGCGTCGCCCCCTATGCCTCCTTCAAGGGTGGTCTGGAAGTTTTGACCCGCTACATGGCCAAGGAATTCGGCGAGCGGGGCATCCGGGCGAACTCGATCGCGCCCGGCGCAATCCGCACTGAACTCGGCGGCGGCCTGAACGACGAGTTCGAGGCGATGCTGGCAGGCCAGACGGCACTTGGCCGCGTTGGCGAGCCTGAAGAGATCGGTGGCGTCGTCGCCAGCCTGCTGTCTTCGGAAAACCGCTGGATCAACGCCCAGAACATCGAGGTCGCGGGCGGCTACATCATCTGAACCGCGGAGAGCAATATGCTCGACCATGTCTTCATTTCCGTCAGCGACATCGATCGCTCGATCGCCTTCTACGAGGCGGCGCTGACCCCGCTCGGCATCGTTCACGCCCATGACTACGAGGGGAAGGACGGCCCACCCGGACATCCGGATCTGAAAGGGTTCGGCGCGAACGGCCGGGTGTTCTTCTGGCTGCGCAAAGGCGTGGTCGAAGGCCGCGCAACTCATGTCGGCTTCGTCGCCGATGGCACCTTTGAGGTCGATGCAGCCTTCGCCGCCGCCATGATGGCCGGCGCCTCGGAGCTCCATCCGCCGGGACCACAGCTCCATTACGACCCCCGCTACTACGCCGCCCAGGTCCGCGATCCGGACGGCTACAGCCTCGAATTCGTCTACAAGGAATGGCAGCACTAAAATGACAAAACTGATGATCTACGGCGCGACCGGCTATACCGGCCGCATGGCGGCCGAGCATGCGAAAGCGGCAGGTACGCCCATCGTTCTCGCCGGCCGCAACGAAGCGAGCCTCTCCAAGCTCTCTGCAGAACTCGGCGTCGGATACCGCGTCTTTGGTCTCGACGATGCTGCAGCGATCGATGCCGGTCTGGCCGGAATCTCCGTCCTCCTGAACTGCGCAGGACCATTCATGCGCACCGCCGATGCGCTGATGAAGGCGTCTATTCGCAACCGTATCCACTATCTCGACACGGCTGCCGAACTCGACAGCTATCGTCTGGCCGAGACTTTGGACGACGACGCGAAGGCTGCAGGTGTCATGCTCATGCCGGGCGGCGGCGGAAGCGTCGCCATGCTCGGGAGTCTCGCGGGACATGCGGTGTCGCGTGTGAAGCACCCTCGCAAGATCGGGATCGCGCTGCATGTGACGGGCGGACTGTCACGCGGATCGGCGATCAGCGCCATGGAGAACGTCACCGTCGAGACCTTGGCGCGGGTGGACGGCGCGCTTGTCGCCATTGCCGCCGACGGCATTCGGAAATTCGATTTCGGCAAGGGCGCGGTCGATTGCTTCCCGGTGACGCTGCCCGATCTTATCACCATTTGGCGGGCGACGGGCGTTCCCGATGTCGAGACCTTTGTGCACGTCACTGGCGACGGTTTCCCGCAGGGTGACCTTTCGACGCTCCCTGATGGACCGAGTGAAGAGGAGAGACTGGCGAACCGCTACCAGGCATCCGTCGAAGTTACCGACGCGGATGGCAAGGTCACACATTCCGTCCTCGATACGGTCAACGGCTACACGTTCACGGCGATGGCGGCAGCCGAGGCTGGGCGGCGCGTTCTGGGGGGCGAAGTCCGCCCCGGCTTCCAGACGCCCGCAGCCCTGTTCGGCGCCGGCTTCGCGCAGACCGTTGCCGACACCTCGATCAGCGATGTCTGAGGGAGACGGCACTATGCAAAAGCTCGTCGAATCCTTCATCGCGACCGCCAATGCCTTCGACGTCGAAGCGGCACTGTCCCTGTTCGCAGCCGACGCCGTCATCGACGATATCTCGGTCGGCGACGCCTTTGTTGGCCACGCTGGTGTCCGCCAATACCTTGATCGGTTCTTCGTCGGTTACAACACCAGCAGCAAGCTACTATCCATGGTAGAACTGGACACCTTCCATTCGAGCGTCCGGCTCGATTTCACCGGCGATTTCGGACACGAGACCGGCATCCTGAAGATCGCGATCAATGCCACCGGCCTGATCGAGCGCATCGACGCCGATCTCGAATAACTCACCAACCAGCAGTCCTATCAAACCATAACCATCGGCGCACAGCGCCGATGCCGGGGAAGGTCTGCGTTCCGCAGGCCTCCGGCACGACAAGGAGCACGTTCATGACCAACACATCGTCATCGTTCACACAGGATGCCGCGGACCGGCTCGCCGTCGTCGAGGCCCTCTATCGCTTCGCCGCGGGCATCGATCTTCGCGACAACAATCTGCTCGCCTCCTCGCTGGCGGAGAATGCCGTCTCCGACTTCCGGCCGGCGGCTGCCAAAGCCGGCTTCGAGTATCCTGTTATCGAGGGCCGGGATGTCATTGTCTCGGCGTTGACGACATCGCTCGCTGCCCTGGACACCACGCATTCCGTCAGCAATCCGCGGGTGACGATCGATGGCGACACGGCACGCATGGATGTTCTGGTCGAAGCACAGCACGTTCCCCGCAGCGATCCCTCGCGTCATTACCTGATGAAGAACCGCTACGACGTCGAGCTGAAGAGGAGCGGCGACATCTGGGTCATCACCCGCAATACGGTCGATAATATCTGGCGCTCCGGCGACATCGGAGTTCTTTCCGGGATCTAGCCTCTATTGTGTGCTCAGGGAGGGCGGTGGCGCGACATTGTCTCCGCCGCACAGCAGCATATCGCGACAGGGTAGTGCGATGTCGGCTTTTGGCGCTAAACGGAGACCGCCGTCGGCCCATTGCGGCCATTCGCGTACCTGCGATTTAACGCAATGATCAATGCGGTTGTGGTTCGGGAAACTTCCAGGTTCCATCCAGAGCCTTCGGCTGTGGTTGATACAGCCGGACGGTGTAATTCCACCCGGCCTCGACAGGCAGGCAGTTCGAAGCTTTGCCGTTGCAGCCGCCAAACTGAATCGTAATCCCTCCGTCTATGTCCTTGGCGGCGGTCAGATTGTTGACCGAATAAGCCTTCTGCGGATTGGGAACGAAGAAGCCTTCGCTGTTGTAGCGGCTAACCGACCAAAAGCCATCGACGGGTACATCCGCAGGAACGTGCAGCGTGTAGATTGTTGTCCCATCATTCTTTTCCGGTGTGACGGCGATATAGGTTGCCTCGCTGTCGGGATTGCCACCCCACCCCGCTGCAGTCCCGATCAGGTGATTGATGGGATCAACCTCATTCTTGCTACCGAACGCCCGGTTGAAGCTGTCCATGGTGGCGTTGAGGGCCAAGAGCGCGCTGCGCACCTTGTCCTGACTGGCCTTATCCCAAGTGGGCAGCTCAAGCTTGCCGGGACCACCGGGTTGTTCTACCTTGATCGCGTCCTGGAGCCTGTGAACCTCGTCGGCATCTCCTTCCTTGCCGGGGTCGACCAGGGTGCGAACTGCCGCAAAGACGTACCGCGAGCCGGTGGCGTCCTTGGTGAGCGTGTGGCTCCCCGCGCCGTGATAGACGCCTGTCACATAGTGATCCTGGTTGACCGTCATCAACGACATGAAGCGATTGCCCGCATCCGGCATGGTAATCGTCACGGGACCGGCATCAAGATCAAAGACGCCACTGGAATACAAGGTATCACGGTTGCCACGCACGACCGTCTGGTGCTCCACGTCGAAGGGTTCGCGACGATGGAAGATCTTGCCGATGCCGGCTTCCTTGGCAGAAACCGCGAAGTACATATCGCTTTCCGCCCGAACGAAGTTGTCGGGGGTCACCCTTGTACCGTCATCGGCCAGCACTGAGCTCGCCACCAGACAAAGGCCTGCAAACACCATCTTCGAAATCGTTATCATCCAAACCTCCGTCGAGCGCCGCAGCTTGGCGGCAGGCATCACCGCGCTATGCGACGACGGAACGATGTCATGGAGGCAAAACCGGCGTAAGTACGCAACGGTAAGCGCGCCCGTAAATGACCGCTATTGGCGCAAAGCTGCCGGCCACATCCGCCAGCGCCCACTTCACTCCCCACGTCCTTCCCGCCTCACTTTCTGCCGCATCCGGCGCAATCTTGCACCGTGTCAAAACAAAAGCCTTCCGGCGTCGCAAAAGAAACGTTGTGCCGCATTTGGATTTGCGATTTGTATGGCCGACGACAGGGGATTTTCCCCGCAAGGAGATCAAGGCGGATGCGCAGATATTCGGTTTTTGCCGTGGCACGTGAGGCTCTCAGGGGGCACAAGGGCTGGGACAAGCAATGGACTTCGCCGGAGCCGCGCGCCGAATACGACGTCATCATCATCGGTGGCGGCGGACATGGCTTGGGCGCGGCCTATTATCTGGCCAAGGAGCACGGCATCACCAATGTCGCGGTGCTCGAGAAGGGCTGGCTCGGCGGCGGCAATACCGGCCGCAACACGACCATCATCCGCTCGAACTATCTCTATGAAGAGAGCATGCACATCTACGAGCATTCGATGAAGCTCTGGGAGAACCTCTCGCAGGATCTCAACTACAATGTCATGTACTCGCCGCGCGGCGTGATGATGCTGTCGCACAATGTGCATGACCAGCAATCCTTCAAGCGCCACATCCATGCCAACCGTCTCTACGGCATCGACAATGAATGGCTGACGCCGGAACAGGCCAAGGCTTATTGTCCGCCGCTCGATATCTCCGCCAGCGCCCGCTATCCGATCAACGGTGCGGCGCTCCAGCGTCGCGGCGGCACGGCGCGCCACGATGCGGTTGCCTGGGGCTATGCGCGTGCGGCGTCCGATCGCGGCGTCCATATCATCCAGAACTGCGAAGTGACCGGCATCCGCCGCGGCCCCGACGGTCGCGTCACCGGTGTCGAGACGTCGCGCGGCTTCATCGGCGCCAAGAAGGTCGGCGTTTCGGCCGCCGGCCACACGACCACGGTCATGAAGATGGCCGATGTGCGCGTGCCGCTGCAATCGAGCCCGCTGCAGGCGCTGGTCTCCGAACCCTTGAAGCCGATCTTCCCTTGCGTGGTCATGTCCAACACGGTGCATGCCTATATCTCGCAGTCCGACAAGGGCGAGCTCGTCATCGGCGCCGGCACCGACCAGTACAATTCCTACAGCCAGACCGGCGGCCTGCAGATCATCACGCATACGCTCGATGCCATCTGCGAGCTCTTCCCGATGTTCCGCCGCGTCAAGATGATGCGCCAGTGGGGCGGTATCGTCGACAACACGCCGGATCGTTCGGCCATCCAGTCGAAGACGCCGGTTCCGGGGCTCTACGTCAACTGCGGCTGGGGCACCGGCGGCTTCAAGGCGACGCCGGGCTCGGCCAATCTCTTCGCGCACCTCATTGCCCGCGACGAGGCGCACAAGTTCAATGCCGGCCTGACGCTGGACCGCTTCCGCACCGGCCGTCTGATCGACGAAGCCGCCGCCGCAGCCGTCGCGCACTGACACGAGGACATCATGCTTCTTATCTATTGCCCATACTGTCAGGAAGAGCGCTCCGAGCTCGAATTCCGCGGCGCCGGCGATGCGCATATCGCCCGCCCGACCAATATCGCCGAGATCTCCGACGAACAGTTCGAGGAGTTCTTCTTCCTGCGCGACAACCCGAAGGGGCTGATCTTCGAGCGCTGGCGCCACCAGCACGGATGCGGCCGCTTCTTCAACGCGGCGCGCGACACGATCAGCGACAAGTTCATCATGACGTACAAGGCCGGCGAGCCGAAGCCCGATATCGGTGCCGCGGCTGCGCCCCATGCTCCCGTCGAGACCTATGAGCAGCTCGAAGGAGAAGCGAAATGAGTGCTGCGAACCGTATATCCGGCAAGGGCCGCCTGACGCCCGCCAAGACCGCGCGCTTCACCTTCGACGGCAAGACCTACACCGCGCTCGAGGGTGACACCGTCGCCTCGGCGCTGATTGCCAACAACATCCATCTGGTCGGCCGCTCGTTCAAGTATCACCGCCCGCGCGGGATTCTGTCTGCCGGCGCCGAGGAGCCGAACGCGCTGATCGACGTGTCGCGTGACGCCGCCCGCAAGCAGCCGAACGTGCGCGCCACGGTGCAGGAAGTGTTCGACGGCATGATCGTCGAATCGCAGAACCGCTTCCCGTCGCTTTCCTTCGATATCGGCGGCATCAACAACCTGCTTTCGCCCTTCTTCGCGGCCGGCTTCTACTACAAAACCTTCATGTGGCCGAAGGCCGCCTGGAAGAGCTTCTACGAGCCGATCATCCGCCGCGCGGCCGGCCTCGGCGTCGCGCCGAAGGAAGCCGATCCGGATCATTACGCAGGTCGCTACGCGCATTGCGACGTGCTCGTCGTCGGCGCCGGCGTGGCCGGTCTTTCGGCGGCCCTTGCCGCGGCGCAGACCGGCGCCAAGGTCATCCTCTGCGACGAGCAGGCCGATGTCGGCGGCGCTCTGCGCTACGATAGCGGTGTGACGATCGACGGCCTTTCCGGCTATGAGTGGGCGCAGAAGACGGTTGCGGCTCTGAAGGCGATGGACAATGTGCAGGTTCTGACCCGCACGACGGCTTTCGGATATTACAACCACAATTTCGTCGGCCTCGCCGAGCGCGTGACCGACCATGTCGCCAACCCCAGCCGCCATCTGCCGCGCGAGCGTCTGTGGCAGCTGCGCGCCAAGCGCGTCATCCTCGCCAACGGCGCCATCGAGCGCCACATGGTGTTCCCGAACAACGACCGTCCGGGCATCATGCTCGCGTCCGCCGCGCGCATGTATCTCAACCAGTACGGAGTTGCCGTCGGCCAGAAGGTCGGCGTCTATACGGCGCATGACTCGGCCTATGAGGCAGCCTTCGACCTGAAGCGCGCCGGCGTCGAGATCGCGGCGATCGTGGATTGCCGGCAGACGCCGGGTGCGGCCGTGTTGGCCGAGGCCCGTTCGCTCGGCATCGATGTTCTCTCTGGCCAGTCGGTTATCAATACATCCGGCAAGCTGCGCATCTCGTCGATGACGGTTGCCCGCAACGGCGGCGGCTCGCCGCGCAAGATCGCGGTCGATGCTCTGCTGGTCTCGGCCGGCTGGACGCCTTCGGTGCACCTGTTCTCGCAGTCGCGCGGCAAGGTGAAGTTCGAGGCGGAAACGCAGCGCTTCCTGCCCGGCACCTATGCCCAGGATTGCCTCTCCGTCGGCGCCTGCAATGGCACCGACGACCTGCAGCGGACGATCGAGGAATCGCTGGCAGCCGGCGAGCTGATGGCGCAGGCGGCCGGCAAGGCGTCCGCCGGCAAGATCAGCATCTCGGCCGAGCAGGCGCATCAGTGGACCGGTGGGATGATCGGTGCCGCCGAAGGGGCGGGCCCGGAGACCAGCGCCAAGGCCTTCATCGATTTCCAGCACGACGTCTGCGCCAAGGATATCCGCCTTGCCGTGCGCGAGGGGATGCACTCGATCGAGCACATCAAGCGCTTCACCACCAACGGCATGGCGTCCGACCAGGGCAAGCTCTCCAACATGCACGGCCTGGCGATTGCCGCCGAGATGCTGGGCAAGGAGATTCCGCAGGTCGGTCTCACGACCTTCCGCGCGCCCTACACGCCGGTGACCTACGGCACGCTGATCGCGCATTCGCGTGGCGAGCTGTTCGATCCGACGCGCAAGACGCCGCTGCACCAGTGGGAAGAAGCCCATGGCGCGGTGTTCGAGGATGTCGGCAACTGGAAGCGTGCGTGGTTCTATCCGCGTGCCGGCGAAACCATGCACCAGGCGGTCGCGCGCGAATGCAAGACGGCGCGCGATGTGGCCGGCGTGTTCGATGCCTCGACGCTCGGCAAGATCGAGGTCGTCGGACCTGACGCGGCCGAGTTCATGAACCTGATGTATACCAACGCCTGGGACACGCTGAAGCCGGGCAAGTGCCGCTACGGCATCATGACCCGCGACGATGGCTTTGTTTATGACGACGGCGTCGTCGGGCGTCTCGCCGACGATCGCTTCCACGTGACGACGACGACGGGCGGCGCGCCGCGCGTGTTGAACCACATGGAAGACTATCTGCAGACCGAGTTCCCGCATCTGAAGGTGTGGCTGACGTCTGTGACCGAGCAGTGGGCCGTCATCGCCGTGCAGGGTCCGAAGGCGCGCGAGATCATCGCGCCGCTGGTCGAAGGCGTCGATATCTCCAACGAGGCCTTCCCGCATATGAGCGTTGCCGAGTGCACGGTCATGGGTGTTCCGGCACGTCTCTTCCGCGTCTCGTTCACCGGCGAAACCGGCTTCGAAATCAACGTGCCGGCCGATTACGGCCAGTCGGTTCTCGAAGCCGTCTGGGCCAATGCCGAGCCGCTTGGCGCCTGCGTCTACGGCACCGAGACGATGCACGTTCTTCGCGCCGAGAAGGGCTATATCATCGTCGGCCAGGATACGGATGGTACCGTGACCCCTGACGATGCCGGCCTCAACTGGGCGGTGTCGAAGAAGAAGACCGACTTCGTCGGCATTCGCGGCCTGAAGCGCCCGGATCTCGTCAAGGAAGGCCGCAAGCAGCTGGTCGGCCTTGTCACCAAGGATCCGACGCTGGTGCTCGAAGAGGGCGCGCAGCTCGTCGCCAACCCGAACGAGCCGAAGCCGATGACCATGCTCGGCCACGTGACCTCGTCCTACTGGTCGGAAAACCTAGGGAAGTCGATCGCATTCGCGCTGGTCGCCGGCGGCCGCAAGCGTATGGGCGAAACGCTCTACGTGCCGATGCCCGACAAGACGATCGCGGTCGAGGTGACGGATATGGTGTTCTTTGACAAGGAAGGAGGCCGCATCAATGGCTGATACGGCAGTTCGCACATCCGTTCTCTCGGGCAAGCAGGGCGGCTCGGCCAGCGTACGGCTGACGGCGGCACCTCACGCCACGCGCGTTGCGCTTCGCGCACCGGCGGAAGCGCTTTCGGCTCTCTCATCGGCGCTCGGCGTGACCGTTCCCGACGCACCGAAGACCTCGGGCCGCAAGGGCGGCCGCGCCGCGCTTTGGCTCGGGCCGGACGAATGGCTCGTCATCGACGAGAGTGGCGCTGACCTCATGGGCGCGCTGAAGGACGTGGGCGTCGTGCATTCGGCAACTGACGTCTCGCACCGCAACGTCGCAATCATCGTCTCCGGCCCCGGCGCCGAAACGACGATCTCCACGGGCTGCCCGCAGGACCTGTCGCTCGAAGCCTTCCCCGTCGGCGCCTGCTCGCGCACGCTGTTCGGCAAGGCCGAGATCGTGCTCTTCCGCACCGAGGAGGATACCTTCCGGGTCGAATGTTGGCGCTCCTTCGCGGACTTCGTCTTCGGCCTGCTCGCCGAGGGCGCCGAGGATGCGGGGCACTGAGCTTCGGGGTGTTGTGATTATGAGGTCGGGGACGGTGCGAGGGCGCCATCCCCGATTTGGTTTTGGTCGATGTGCTTTCGATTGTCGGATGCGGGCATTCGTACAACGTCGCCGGTGCGTTCCCCCTTGCGCGACGTCTTCCTCGGGCTTGTCCCGAGGATCTAAGCACGTCTCCGAGGGTTCAACGGTCATGGCTCAAGGCTCTTTGGGCTGCGGCATCGGTCCCCCGTCGCGTCACCGCAATTCACGTCCAGCGCTGATCGAGCCAAGGCAGATGCTCGGCACAAGACCGAGCATGACGTCGCGCGTGGGGTTGAGAGGGCAAGCCTACTCGCCCGGCTGATCGCGATGCTTGCGCCACTCGCGCTCGTGCCAAAGAACAACGGCATAGGCGAGGATGCCGATAATAGCCGGCAGGCCGAATGATATGAACAGCAAGGCGCCAGTGTTCATAGCTTCAATCCCTTCGGCGTTCGTCTCGCCACAGAGTGTAATGTCGCTGCGAGCGAAAGCCAACCTGCGAGATAGCTGGCAAGCCACCAGCTGCATATCTGG
Source organism: Rhizobium sp. NPDC090275 (assembly GCF_044772225.1). Taxonomy (NCBI): domain Bacteria; kingdom Pseudomonadati; phylum Pseudomonadota; class Alphaproteobacteria; order Hyphomicrobiales; family Rhizobiaceae; genus Rhizobium; species Rhizobium sp. NPDC090275. Next base: position 151,218 of record NZ_JBIVYL010000007.1, read on the forward strand.
ACAAAGTTGCCGATGCTGTAGAGCACGTCTGTCCCTTGCGCGACGTCTTCCTCGGGCTTGTCCCGAGGATCTAAGCACGTCTCCGCGGGTTCAACGGTCATGGCTCAAGGCTCTGCAGGCTGCGGCCTCAGTCCTCCGTCGCGTAACGGCAATTCACGTCCAGCGCTGATTGAGCCAAGGCAGATGCTCGGCACAAGACCGAGCATGACGTCGCGCGTGGGGTTGCCCTAGCCAACCTACTCGCCCGGCTCCTTGTGGTGACGCTTGATGTCCCACATGTGCAGGCGCATCGCGATGTAGCCGAGTACGATCACGATTGCCGGTGTGGCGACAAAAGCAAATGTCCAATCGCTCATCGATCGATCCCATTCAGAACATGTCTTATCAGGAGACTACTACTCGCCCGGCTGATTGCGTTGCTTGCGCCATTCGCGCTCGTGCAGCAGGAAGGCGATGTAGGCGAGGGCCGCGATGATGGCGGGCAGGCCGAATGAGATGAAGAATAGTAAACCAAAGCTCATGGGATCAGTCTCCTGAGCGTCAATCTCGCTATGTAATGTAATAGCACCGCCACCGAAAGCCAAGCGCAGAGGTAACCCGAAAGCCAAAGGCGCGACAGCTGAGCGAAATTGCCGATCCCGTAGAACACGCCGGCGATCGGCGTGACGATGCCGACGGTGAAGCAGGCCGTCGAGGCGCGGTCCAGGGCGTTGGCGAAAAGCTTTGTCTGCTCATCATATGCCAAGCTCATCGCCGCCCTCCGCGCGCTATATCTGGCCCCGCCTACACGTCCTCCGGCCGATCCTTCGGGTCGAACTGGATGATCGTCGTCCAGCGGGCCGTCAGCGCCGGCTTGCGTTCGTTCTCGATCTCGATCGATACGTCGTAGGTGGTCATCAGCATGCCTGCGCCGCGGAAGCGGGCTTCGGCGAGAACGAAGCGGCCGCGGATGCGGGCGCCGGATTTGACCGGGGCGACGAAGCGGACGGTGTCGAAGCCGTAGTTGATGCCCATGGTCTGCTCGCGCACCTTGGGCAGGCAGTTATAGTTCATCGCGGACAGCAGCGAGAGCGTCAGGAAACCATGGGCGATCGTGCCGCCAAAGGGGCTGTCGGCGGCGCGGGCCGGATCGACATGGATGAACTGGTGGTCGTGGGTGGCGTCGGCGAAGGCATTGATCATCGTCTGATCGACGACGATCCAATCAGAAAGGCCGGCTTCCGTGCCGACCAGCCCGCGGACATCCGCGAGCGAGATTTCCTTGACCATCAATTCCTCTTGAAAAAAGCTGCTTCGAAAAGACTTACAATGGCTTCGTGACAATTACGACAAGGATATTAGTACAACTTACGGGCGCGTCAATTTCCTACAAGGAAAGAAACGGACCGTGCCGGTACGCGCGCCTGTGTTTGCGGCTCGGAGCCTTCCTCTTCTTCAACCCGGCGCCATGTCGCATCGGCGGGCAGCGAAAAGGTCTGTTCGGATTCGGCGCGGCTGAAGAGGACGGCGAGCCTGATCTGTTTCCCGGTGATTGCGTCCTCGGTTTGCACGATCATGCCGAGCATGGCGAAGTCAGGCGTTTCCCAATCCGAAACGCTCATCGGTTGGCCTGAGGGCGCGATCCAGGAGACGTCGCCGTCGCCTTTGAAGAAGGCGAACTGCGAGAAGACGCCGAAGCGCTTGCGTAGCTTTGAGACGAGGGCGGTGTGGGCGATCAGATCTTCGTCGAGTGCTGCCCAGTCGACCCAGGTGATGGCGTTGTCCTGGCAATAGGCGTTGTTGTTGCCGCGCTGGCTGCGTCCGCCTTCGTCGCCCGCCGTCAGCATCACCGTGCCGCGCGTCGCGAATAGCGTGGAGAGGAGAGCCTTCAGGTCGGCGCTGCGGCGCGCGATGATTGCGGGGTCGTCGGTCTCGCCCTCAGTGCCGTTGTTCCAGGAGTGGTTCTCGTTGTGGCCGTCGCGGTTGTCCTCGCCGTTCGCCTCGTTGTGCTTGCCGGCGTAGGAGACGAGGTCGTTGAGCGTGAAGCCGTCATGGGCTGCGAGGAAATTGACGCTGCGGGTGGCGGTGGCGTTGTTGCGGGCGAAGATGTCGGATGAACCTGCGAGGGCCGATGCCAGCGCGCCGGTCTTGTAGTGGTCGCCGCGCCAGTAGCATCTGAGGTCGTCGCGGGCGCGGTCGTTCCATTCAAGGAAAGGGGCGGGGAAGTTGCCGAGCTGGTAGCCGCCGGGGCCGATGTCCCAGGGTTCGGCGATCATGATGCGGTCGCGCAGAACCTCGTCGTCGAGCATCGCCTTCAGCGTTTCGCCGTGTGCCTCGAAGCCTGACGCGGTGCGGCCGATGATCGGCGCGAGGTCGAAGCGAAAGCCGTCTATGCCGGCGTGGAGTACGAAATGGCGGAGCGTGTCGACGATCAGCTGGCGGACATAGGGGTGGTCGCAGGCGACCGTGTTGCCGGTGCCTGTGTCGTTGACCAGCGTGCCGGGCTGGCCGGGGACGTGGCGTAACATGGAGCGGTTGTCGAGGCCGCGCATGGAAAGCGTCGGGCCGAAGCGATCGCTCTCGCCGGTGTGGTTGAAGACGAGGTCGAGGATGACGCCGATGCCTTCAGCGTGGAGCTTGGCGACCGTGTCGCGCAGCTCTGTCATGCCACCGGGGGCAAGGCGCGGGTCGAGCGCCATGAAGGCGACGGGGTTATAGCCCCAGCCGTTGGTGAGGCCGAGCGGGGGAAGGTGGCGCTCGTCGATCCAGGCGGTGATGGGCATCAGCTCGATGGCGTCGACGCCGATGCGCTTGAGGTGGGCGATGACCGAGGGGTGGGCAAGGGCCGCGATGGTGCCACGCTCTGCTTCCGGCACATCCGGGTGCAGCATGGTGAAGGGGCGGACCGCGACCTCGTAGATGAAACCGCCGGGGCGAAAGACGGGGGCTGCGGGCTTGACGGCGACGTCGCGAGTGACGATCGCGCGGGGGACGAGGTGTTGCGTGTCGGCGCCGAATTTCGAGAGCAGCGGGTCGTAGCGGAAGGGGCGGTCGATTTCTCTAGCGTAGGGGTCGACCAGCAGTTTGGCGGGGTCGAACCAGAGGCCTTCGTCGGGCGCGTAGGTGCCTTCGGCGCGGTAGCCGTAGCAGGCGCCCGGCGCGATGCCCTCGACGAAGAGGTGGTGGAGGTCGTCTTCGCCTCGGGTCATCGGCAGGCGATCGGTTTCGCGGCCGGTCTGGTCGAAGAGGCAGAGGTGGAGCTGCGTGGCCTCGCTCGAGCGGACGACGAAGGTGGCGCCTGTGGCGGTGAGGGTTACGCCGGAAGCGAAGGGCATGGGGTGCTCGGTCCTTGTTCCGGGGGGGTGTTTGATGGGGTTGATGTGGTGCCGTGTGGCCCCCTCATCCGGCTGCACGGCAGAGAGTGAAAGGCCGGTGTCAGTGAGCGTTGCGCCGGGGCTTCGGGCAAATAGGAAGGGCGGCATGCGGTGTTACCCCCCTCTGCCCTGCCGGGCATCTCCCCCACAAGGGGGGAGATCGCAAGCGGCTAGCGCTCGCCCAGCTTGAAAGGTTGCTTTGGCGGAAACGCTACGTTCGAGGAATGATACCGATCGGTGCTCCCAGCCGATCTCCCCCCTTGTGGGGGAGATGCCCGGCAGGGCAGAGGGGGGTAGAGGCATCCGCTGCTCCCGATCGGGCATTAGAGAGGCTATCTCAGGTGATCACCGAAGGGGCGTCGCGGCCGGTGCGGGACTTGATGTCGGCGATGGTTTCGGCGGCGGCGATCAGGTCGGCCAGGGCTTCCTGGGTCTCGATGTTGTGGCGGCTGGAATCGGGCTCGTAGCGCTCGATGTAGACGCGCAGCGTGGCGCCCGAGGTGCCGGTGCCCGACAGGCGGAAGACCACGCGGGAGCCGCCCTCGAACATGATGCGGATGCCCTGGTGTTCGCTCACCGACTTGTCGACCGGATCGTGATAGGCGAAATCGTCTGCCTTTTCGACCTTGAGCGGGCCGAAGGTCTTGCCGGGAAGGCTGGAGAGCTGGGCGCGGAGATTGTCCACCAGGCCGTTGGCGGCTTCTGTGTCGACGCCTTCATAGTCGTGGCGCGAATAGTAGTTGCGGCCGTAGGTCTGCCAGTGCTGGGTGACGATGTCCTGAACGCTCTCGCCGCGCACGGCCAGGATGTTCAGCCACATCAGGACAGCCCAGAGGCCGTCCTTCTCGCGCACGTGGTTGGAGCCGGTGCCGGCGCTCTCCTCGCCACAGATCGTCGCCATGTTGGCGTCGAGCAGGTTGCCGAAGAACTTCCAGCCGGTCGGCGTTTCATACATGCCGATCCCACGCTTTTCGGCGACGCGGTCGGCCGCACCCGAGGTCGGCATGGAGCGGGCGATGCCGGTGAGGCCGCCGGAATAGCCGGGGGCGAGGTTGGCGTTGGCAGCGATGATCGCCAGGCTGTCGGAGGGGGTTACGAAGATGCCGCGGCCGATGATCAGGTTACGGTCGCCGTCGCCGTCGGATGCCGCGCCGAAATCAGGGGCGTCGTCGCCCATCATCTCGTCGTAGAGTTCCTTGCAGTGAACCGGGTTCGGGTCCGGATGGTGGCCGCCGAAATCGGGCAGCGGCATGAAGTTGCGGACCGAGCCGGACGGGGCGCCGAGGCGGTTTTCGAAGATTTCCTTGGCGTAGGGGCCGGTGACGGCGCTCATCGCATCGAACGCGATGCGGAAGCCGAGGCTGATCAGGTTGCGGATGGCGCCGAAGTCGAACAGCTCTTCCATCAGCGCCGTGTAGTCCTCGACGGAGTCCAGAACCGAAAGCAGCATGCCGCCGGGCAGCTCGTCCTTGCCGATGCGGTCGAGATTGACGTCGGGGAAATCGGCGATCTTGTAGGTGTCGATCACCTTGGTGCGCGCATAGATCGCGTCGGTGATCTTTTCCGGCGCCGGGCCGCCATTGCTGATGTTGTACTTGATGCCGAAGTCTTCGGTCGGGCCGCCGGGATTATGGCTGGCGGAGAGAATGATGCCGCCGAAGGCCTTGTACTTGCGGATCACGTGCGAGGCAGCCGGCGTCGAGAGGATGCCGCCCTTGCCGACGATGACCTTACCGAAGCCATTGGCGGCGGCCATCTTGATCGCCTTCTGAATGACTTCCTTGTTGTAGTAGCGTCCGTCGCCGCCGATGACGAGGGTCTTGCCCTGAAATCCTTCCAGCGAATCGAAAATCGACTGGATGAAGTTTTCCGCGTAGTTCGGCTGTTGGAATACCGGGACCTTTTTACGCAGTCCCGATGTGCCGGGCTTCTGATCCTGATAGGGGGTGGTGGATACGGACTTGTTCATTTTCTGTCACTTGCCTTTCGGGGCGAGGCTTGAATAGAGGGCAGCATAGCGCTCGGCGCTTTTCTCCCACGAAACATCCGATTTCATGCCCTGCTTTTGCAATTGGGTCCAGACCTTTTGATCGGTATAGAGATGTAGCGCACGGCGGATTGCCTGCAACAGACCGGAAGCGGTCACCGGAGAGAATTGTATCCCGGTTGCCACTTTGGCCGCAAGTGCGGCGTGATTGGCATCGATGACGGTGTCGGCAAGGCCGCCCGTGTGGGCGACGATCGGCACGCAACCATAGCGCAGGCCATAAAGCTGCGTCAGGCCGCAGGGCTCGAAGCGCGAGGGGATGATGATGGCGTCGGAACCGGCCTGCATCAGGTGCGACATCGGCTCGTTGTAACCGATCGACACGCCGATGCGGCCGGGATGGCGGGCGGAGGCGGCGAGCAGCGAGCCTTCAAGCGCCGGATCGCCGGAGCCCAGAATGGCAAGCTTGCCGCCCATGGCGACGATCTCATCGGCGCAGGCGGCGATCAGGTCCATGCCCTTCTGCCAGGTGAGACGGCTGATGATGCAGAAGATCGGCGCGTTGTCGTCGTGCAGGCCGAAGAATTCCTGGACGGCGGCGCGGTTGGCGGCGCGGTTCTTCAGCGTCGCGCCGGTGTAATGGGTCTGCAGCACGGCGTCCGTGGCGGGGTCCCAGACCTCGTGGTCGATGCCGTTGACGATGCCGTGCAGCGCCTCGATGCGGCTGGCGATGACACCCTCAAGACCCATGCCGAACTCGGAGGTCAGGATCTCGCCGGCATAGGAGGGGCTGACGGTGGTGATCGCGTGCGCGGTCTTCAGGCCACCCTTCAGGAAACCGATATTGCCGTAATATTCCAGCGCTTCCACCGAGAAGGCCTGCGGGGGAAGGCGCAGGCCGGAGAAGATCTCGGCGCTGAACTGGCCCTGGAAGGCGATGTTGTGGATGGTGAGGATGCTGGGGAGTTCGGGCGTCGGGTAAAAGCGCATGTAGACGGGCGTCATGGCCGCCTGCCAGTCATGCGCATGGACGACGTCTGGCTTCCAGCCGGGCATCAGGCCGGCGGCGATCTCGGCGCCGGCAAGCGATAGCGCGGCAAAGCGGCGCCAGTTGTCGTGGTAGTCCTTGCCTGTTGCGTCCAGATAGGGGCCGCCGGAGCGGTCGTAATAGGCGGGCGCGTCGAGGACGAGGATATCGAGCCCCTCGTGATTGACCTCCAGAACCGTCGCCGGTTCGCCGAGCAGATCGTCGAAGCGCATGCGGACGACCGGGTCGCGGATGACCTTCATCACCGCGGGATAGCCGGGCATCAGCGTCTTGGTTTCGATGCCGAAGCGCTTCAGCGCGATCGGCAGGGCGCCGGCCACATCGGCCAGGCCCCCTGTCTTTATCAATGGGAAGACTTCGGACGAAACCGAAAGAACTTTCATCGTTTACATATCCAGCTTGTCGATCATCGGCTGCGTGATGAGGCAGATCCCGCCTTCTGAGCGGCGGAAACGCTTGGCGTCGAGAACCGGGTCGTCGCCGACAACAAGACCTTCCGGAATGACGACGCCGTGGTCGATCACGACATTCGTCAGCTGCGCGTGGCGGCCGATCTTTACGCTCGGGAGCACGACGGCGCCCTCAAGCTTCGAGTAGGAATTGGCGCGCACACCCGTGAAGAGCAGGCTGTTGTTCAGCGTGGCGCCGGAGATGATGCAATCGCCGGCGATGACCGAGGAGGTCGCCGAGCCACGGCGGTTCTCGTCGTCATGGACGAACTTCGCCGGCGGCGAGATCTCGGCATAGGTCCAGATCGGCCAGGACTTGTCGTAGATGTCGAGTTCGGGAACGATCGCCGTCAGGTCGATATTGGCCTGCCAGTAGGCATCGATGGTTCCGACGTCGCGCCAGTAGGGCTCGCGCTCGAAATCGGAGCGCACGCAGGAATTGGCGAAGCGGTGCGCGACGGCCTTTCCGTTCTTGACGATATAAGGAATGATGTCCTTGCCGAAGTCGCGGCTGGAATTCGGGTCGGCTGCGTCGCGGCGCAGTTCCTCGATCAGGAACTTGGTGCGGAAGACGTAGATGCCCATCGAGGCGAAGGCGCTGTCCGGCTTGCCAGGGATGGCCGGCGGATCGGCGGGCTTTTCGACGAAATCGATGATGCGGTCGGTCTCGTCGACATGCACGACGCCGAAGCCCACGGCTTCCATGCGCGGCACTTCGAGGCAGCCGATGGTGACGTCGGCGCCGCTGTCGACATGCTGCTGCAGCATGTACTCGTAGTCCATCTTGTAGACGTGGTCGCCGGCGAGGATGACCATGTACTCGACGCCGTAGTCCTGGATGATGTCGATGTTCTGGTAGACCGCGTCGGCGGTGCCCTCATACCACTGCGTCTCGGAGACGCGCTGGGAGGCCGGCAGGATGTCGAAGCTCTCGTTACGCTCGGGGCGGAAGAAGTTCCAGCCGCGCTGCATGTGGCGGATCAGCGAGTGTGCCTTGTATTGGGTGGCGACGCCGATGCGGCGGATACCGGAGTTCAGCGCGTTGGACAGCGCGAAATCGATGATGCGCGACTTGCCGCCGAAATAGACCGCGGGCTTGGCGCGTCGGTCGGTGAGTTCCTTCAGACGGCTCCCCCGGCCGCCGGCGAGAACATAGGCCATTGCATCGCGGGCAAGTGGCTGAATGCGTTTTTCTACCATTGTCTTCCTCCCACCAGTCTCAAGTCTCAGGTTCAAGCATGATAACCGCCAGCGGCGGCAAGGTCAGTGATGCGACGATGGTGCCGCCGGCGTTGACCGCCTGGACACGACCGCCATTGCCTTTGCCGCTGCCGCCATAGATGTCGGCATCGGTATTCAGGATTTCGCGCCAGCGGCCCTCGGTCGGCAGCCTGACTGCGTAGTTCTCGCGGTATACCGGCGTCATGTTGCAGATGACGGCGACCGGCTTTTCACCTGGCGATTTGCGCAGCCAGGCGAAGACCGAGTTCTCGTGGTCGTCGGCAACCAGCCATTCGAAGCCTTCGCCCTCGCAGTCGCGGGCGTGCAGCGCCGGCTTGCTGCGGTAGGTGAAGTTGAGGTCGCGCACCAGGCGGCGCATGCCCTCGTGCATGCGATACTGCAGCAGGTTCCAATCGAGCGAGCCGGCCTCGTTCCATTCGCTCCACTGGGCGAACTCCTGGCCCATGAACAGAAGCTTCTTGCCGGGATAGCCCCACATCAGCGCGTAATAGGCGCGCAGATTGGCGAACTTCTGCCAATCGTCGCCGGGCATCTTGGCGATCAGCGAGCCCTTGCCGTGCACCACTTCGTCGTGGGACAGCGGCAGCACGAAGTTTTCCGAGTAGGCGTAGAGCAGGCCGAAGGTGAGCTCGTTGTGATGATGCTTGCGATGCACCGGCTCGCGGCTCATGTAGCTCAGCGTGTCGTGCATGAAGCCCATGTTCCACTTGAAGCCGAAGCCGAGGCCGCCTTCATGCACCGGCTGCGAGACTTTGGGCCATGACGTCGATTCCTCGGCGATGGTCATGACGCCGGGGTGCTCGGCATAGATGCGGGTGTTCATGTTCTGCAGGAAGCGGACGGCCTCGAGGTTTTCGTTGCCGCCATATTCGTTGGGGATCCACTCGCCGTGCTTGCGGGAGTAATCGAGGTAGAGCATCGAGGCGACGGCATCGACGCGCAGGCCGTCGAGATGGAATTTCTCGGACCAGTAGAGCGCGTTGTTGACGAGATAGGACACGACCTCGGTGCGGCCGAAATTGTAGATCGCCGTGTTCCAATCCGGGTGGAAGCCCTTGCGCGGGTCCTCGTGCTCATAGAGTGCGGTGCCGTCGAACCAGCCGAGGCCATGCGCGTCGGTCGGGAAATGCGCCGGCACCCAGTCGAGGATGACGCCGATGCCGACCTTGTGGGCGCCGTTGACGAAGCGGGCGAAACCCTCCGGCTCGCCGAAGCGGGCGGTGGGCGAATAGAGGCCCGTTGTCTGGTAGCCCCAGGACGGATCATAGGGGTGCTCGGTGATCGGAAGGAATTCGATATGGGTGAAGCCCATGTCGACGCAATAGGGGATCAGGCGGGCGGCGAGCTCGTCCCAGGAGAGGAACGTGCCGTCGTCGCGGCGCTGCCAGGAGCCGGCATGCACCTCGTAGATGGAGATCGGCTGGCGGCGCTTGTCGATCTCGCTCCAGTGCTTGAGGTGGGCTTCGTCCTCCCACTCCTGCAGAAGTTCAGGCGTGGTGACCGAGGCGTTCTTCGGGCGCAACTCGCTGCGGCGCGCGAAGGGGTCCGCCTTCAAGGGCAAGAGCACGCCGTCCTGGCCGCGGATCTCGAATTTGTAGGCGACGCCCGTCGGCACATCGGGGGCGAAGATTTCCCAGATGCCGGCGCCTGATCGAAGCCGCATGACGTGGCGGCGGCCGTCCCAATTGTTGAAATCGCCGACGACGGAGACGCGCTGCGCATTCGGCGCCCAGACGGCGAAGTGGATCCCTTGAGCGCCTTCGTGCTTGATCCAGTGCGCGCCCATCTTGTCGAAGAGGCGCAGGTCCGAGCCTTCGCGGGCGTAATAATCGTCCATCGGCCCGAGAACGGGGCCGAAGCTGTAAGGGTCGGTGACGGCCCATTCGGCATCACCACGGCGGGCGCGATAGCGCACCGGCACCTGCTTGTTGACCGCGATGGTGCCGGCGAAGAAGCCATCGGGATGCTGAAGCGCCAGATCGCCGATCGCGGTGCCGTCGAGCGACATCGCGGTCACCTCTTCGGCGCCGGGAATGAAGCATCGGGCAACGTAAACGCTGCCCGATTTGTGGACGCCCAGAACGGCAAACGGATTGGAATGCGCGCCGGCAAGGATCGCCGCTATTTCATCTGCCGAAATTTCCCAGGGAAGCTTGACTTCAGGGGTCGCCTTCGGCGTTTTCATCCGGCTCTCCAGATTTCCTTGGCATACTGCCGGATCGTGCGGTCCGACGAGAACCAGCCCATGCGGGCGGTGTTGCGGATGGTCTTTTCGCTCCAGGCGGACTTGTCGTTCCAGAGCTCGTCGACTTCGCGCTGGGCCTGGGCGTAGGCATCGAAATCGGCGGCGACCATGAACCAGTCGTGCGAATAGATGCCCTCGATCAGCTCGGAATAGCGGTTGCGGTCATCCGGCGAAAAGACGCCGGAGCCGATGGCCGAAAGCGCCTGCGACAGCTCGTGCGAGGCCTCGATGATGGCGCGCGGATTGTGACCGTCGGTGCGCAGGTTGGCGACCTCATCGGCGCGCAGGCCGAAGATCTTGATGTTGTCCTCGCCGACATTGTCGCGCATTTCGACATTGGCGCCATCGAGCGTGCCGATGGTGAGCGCGCCGTTGAGGCCGAACTTCATGTTGCCGGTGCCCGACGCTTCCATACCGGCGGTCGAGATCTGCTCGGAAAGGTCGGCGGCCGGAACCATGACCTCGGCGAGCGAGACGTTGTAGTTCGGCACGAAGACGACCTTGAGCAGGCCGCGCACGGCCGGGTCGTTGTTGATGGTGCGGGCGACGTCGTTGATCAGCTTGATGATGAGCTTGGCGTTGTGATAGCTCGGCGCCGCCTTGCCGGCGAAGAGTTTTACGCGCGGCACCCAGTCCAGTTCGGGACGCGAGCGGATCTGGTCGTAGAGCGCGACCGCCTCGATGACGTTCAGGAGCTGGCGCTTGTATTCGTGGATGCGCTTGATCTGGATGTCGAACATCGCCGACGGATCGATCTTCACGCCCATGCGCGACGCAACCAGATTGGCGAGCGCCACCTTGTTGTTGCGCTTGACGGCCGCGAACTTCTCCTGGAAGGCGCTGTCGGTGGCGAATTTGTCGAGCGCGCGCAGTTTTTCGGCGTCGTCGAGGAAATCGTCGCCGATCGCCTCGCGGATCAGGCCCGTCAGACCCGGATTGCACTGCTGCAGCCAGCGGCGCGGGGTGATGCCGTTGGTCTTGTTGTTGATACGGTCGGGATAAAGCTTGTGCAGGTCGGCGAAGACGGTGACCTTCATCAGGTCGGTGTGCAGCGCCGAGACGCCGTTGATCGAATGCGAGCCGACGAAGGCGAGGTTGCCCATGCGCACCCGGCGGCTGCCGCCTTCCTCGATCAGCGAGATCGAGCGAATTTCGGTGTCGGAGAAGTTCTTGGTCTTGCGGGCCTCGAGCAGAACCTTGGCGTTGATCGCGTAGATGATCTGCATGTGGCGCGGCAGGAGACGCTCGAACAACGGCACCGGCCAGCTTTCCAGCGCTTCGGGCAGAAGCGTGTGGTTGGTGTAGGCGATGGTGCCGCGGGTGATGTCCCAGGCCTGGTCGAACTCCAGCCCGTGCACGTCGCAGAGCAGGCGCATCAGTTCGGCGATGGAGACGGCCGGATGGGTGTCGTTCAGCTGGATCGCCACCTTGTCGGGCAGCGACGTGAAGTCGTCATACTGCTGCAGATGGCGGCGCAGGATGTCCTGCAGCGAGGCGGACGAGAAGAAGAACTCCTGGCGCAGGCGCAGCTCCTGGCCGGCAGGGGTCGCGTCGGCCGGGTAGAGAACGCGGGTCAGGCTTTCGGCCTTGTTGCTCTCGCGCAGCGCGCCGATATGGTCGCCGGCGTTGAAGGCATCGAGCAGGATCGGGTCGATCGGCTGGGCCGACCAGAGGCGGAGCGTGTTGACGCGCTTGCCGCGCCAGCCGACGACGGGCGTATCGAAGGCGGCGGCGATGACGCGCTCGGCGGGCTTCCAGACATAGCGCGGTTCGCCATCGGCGCCGTTGGCGACATCGACCGAGCCGCCGAAGCCGATTTCATAGGCGCTCTCGCGGCGTTCGAATTCCCAGGGGTTGCCGTGAGCGAGCCAGCTTTCCGGCAGCTCGACCTGCCAGCCATCGGCCATCTGCTGGCGGAACAGGCCGTGGACATAGCGGATGCCATAGCCATAGGCAGGCACGTCGACGGTCGCCATGCTCTCCATGAAACAGGCGGCGAGACGGCCGAGACCGCCATTGCCAAGCGCTGCATCCGGCTCGAGGCCGGCGATGACTGACACATCGACGCCGAGCGAAGCGAGCGCGTCACGTACCTCTTCCATCAGGCCGAGGTTGGACACGGCATCGCGCATCAGGCGGCCGATGAGGAATTCGAGAGATAGATAATAAACGCGCTTGGCGCCCGTGGCGTAGACCTTGCGGGTGCTCTCCATCCACTTGTCGATGATGCGGTCGCGGATGACGAGGATGGTTGCCGTCAGCCAGTCGTGCGGCTTGGCGACCTTGGCATCCTTGCCGATGCGGTAGGTCAGGCGCTCGATGATTTCTTCTGCGAGAATTTCCGGCTTTGAGCTGCGCGGTGCGGGAGAGGGGATGGTGGGCTTCGAAACGGTGGTCATCGTCAGGGCTCGCCAATTCTGTTTTGGTTTCAGTAGGTTATACGTACTTCAATCGATTTACTCACGCACTAGCGATGCAGTTTATGCACCGTTACTACGCACTTGCAACAAGGGAAAACCAGCAAACGGAAAAATTGACGCGGGGCACCCGTGGACGATGGAAAGAACTTGATTTTTATCGGCTTTCTGATTTTGATAGATGGGATTGCACAACAACGAAAAGCCGCTCCGGTTTGTTCCGGAGCGGCTTTTTTGTTTTGTGGAATGGGAGCGGCTTACTGTGTCAGCAGGGTCTTGTCGGACGCTGCATCCTGACCGATCTTCTGGAACGCTGCGACCAGATCGCTCATGCTTTCAGCCTGGAAGTAATAGCTGGGGCTGGATGCGCAGCTTCTGAGCAACGCCTGCCCACGGCCACCGGCCGGGGCCATGAAGGCAACCGAATAGATCTTGATGTTGTCGGTGTCCTTCGCAACGGTGCATTCGTTGAGCGTGTTTGTGTCTGAGCTGGTCGCGTTGTTGTTACCATCCGTCATGAAGACGATGTATTTTGTCAACTTCGTGTTGCCGGCCGCCGCCTGTACCTTTGCTTCAGAACCTGCCGGGCTATCGAGGAGGCCAGCATGAGCTGCCTTCATCGGGGCATAGGATTCTGTACCGTTGCCGCCGGATAGGCCGTTGACCAAGGTACGCGTATCTTTCGTGCCCCATACAAAGGAGCTGGAGCTGCGAATGATGTTGTTCCAGCCGATCGCATTGGTACGGCTATACTTGGCGGGCTTCGATGGGTCGGCCTTGTCCAGTTCGTCCAACAGCAGATTGGCGGCCGTCTTCAGCGCGTCGATCTTCTTGATGTAGCAAGGACTGAACTCGGTAATGGTCGTTCTGCCGCTTTTTTCGGTGATCTGACTACCCGATTCGTCCCATTTGGCGCATTTGGTTTTGGTGGTGTCCAGCGTGGAAGTGTCAGCCAGCATCGAGCCGGATTGGTCGAGAATCAGGGTCATCGAGACAGCGCTTCGCTGCTCGCTGATGCCGCTGGTTGAGGTGCTGTTGCTGGCAATGGTAACGCTGTCTTGGCCGAGCACTTTCATGAGCGGCGTAAGGCTCATGTTGTAGCCTGCGTTCACATTGATCTTGTAGCTCTTGCTGGTCGCGGTCGTCGTCGTCGTGATGGTGACAGTCATGGAGTCTTTCAATGCTGTCGCATCGGTGCCGCTGATATAATTGGCCATCTGTCCAGCAACGAAATCCTTTGCTAGGGCCTGAGCCTGTGCGTCGGTGGTTACTTTGCCATTGGCCAGCGCCGTCGCGGCTGCCAAGGCTGCCGAGTCAGCAGCGTCCTGAAGCTGACGCTTCTGCATGGTCATGTTCGAAAGGTCGATAGCAACGCCTGCACTGCCAATCAGAACGGGCAGAACAATGGCCGTCATCATCGCGAAATTGCCACCGCGATCACGCCAAAGGGCGGTTATGCTTTGCTTAAACGAATGCAAGGTGTTCATCATGCTCACCCGAATAGTTGCTTTTAACAATGTGGCAGTCATGCGCCCAACATGTTGAGGTTGTTTTTACGGATTCGCTTCGATTTTAACGAAATGTCGCTTTCCAACACGAATTCGGGCTGGGCTTGTCATTCTGGCGAATTGCGCCCGGCGCTGTGGCCTTCCGGCATCACCATCGCGTTGCGCGGCGTGGTCGTCCCCGGTTTCACGGCAACAAAAAAGCCGCCCCGGATCGGTTCGGGGCGGCTTTTTCGTGCAATGAAATCGATGTTATTGCGTCAGGCGAACGTAGTTGCTGTCGCTGCCGCTGCAGTCGGCGCTGACGGTGTAGAAGAAGTCCTGGCGATCGGCGCCGCCACCGTCTTCCCACGCATGGCTCTGCTTGGCGGAGCAACCGAAGTAGCTTTCAAGCGGATAGGCCGTACCCTTCTGCAATTGCTTGCCGTCGACATAAAGCGAGTCCATCTGGTCGGGATTATCGGTCCGCAGCGTGTTGCTATAGACCATCTTCTGCTGCCAGGTGCCCGGGTTCTTCAGCTTATAAGCGGCATCGACGACCGTGCAGGTTACCGTCTGCTTCGAATTGTTGGAAACCGAGCCGGCATAACCGGTGCCGCAATAATCCGTCTTGATTTCCATCTTCAGTATCAGCTTGGTGTAGTTGTCAAGGTTGATGACGCCGCTGGGCGGATCGACCGTCATCGTACCCTGGCCGGCGTTGTTGAGGGTTGTCGGCTGATAGACGATCGTGCCCAAGGTCACTTCCGACGGGCTGCCGGGACGGATGACCATGATCGAAATCTTCTTGTACCAGTAGCCCTGGGCCTGCGTCGGGGTGAAGGTGATCTTCGTCGGCTTGACGGGGGCTATGGCTGCGGCGTTGACGCCGATGGCGACCGAATTGATGTTGGCGATCTTCATCATGGACGTCGGTACGGACGCCGTCATGGCGACCTTGAAGGTGCGTCCATCGGCGGACATGGTCGACGCGACGTCGCTCGGCATCTGCGCGGAATAGCCCTTGATGAAGGCCTTGGCGAGCGTGGTCGCCGCCGCGAGATTGGTGCCGTCGAAAACCTTGCCGCCTTCCAGGGCCGCGGCGTCGGCGATCTCCTGAAGATTGGTTCTCTGGCTCGACGCATAGGAGAAATCGACCGCAGCGCCGCCTGCCAGAAGCAGCGGGGTGGCAATCAACGCCGTCACCATGGCGAAATTCCCGCCGCGATCATTCGCGAGACGGGAGATAGTGGTCTTCAGCAAGTGCAAGGCGCGCATCATGTTCACCCAGATGGTTTTCCAAAGTCTGGGAATATCCTTGGGCCACGTTCATTTAGGTGAGCTTTATGAGTCTGGTCTAATTTTAGCGAATTGTCGCTTTCTCACGCGCTTTCGAACGAAACCGGCCTCCGACCCCTACTTCACCGGAATGACATCCACCGCCTGCACGGCGCGCTGGCCACCATAGCTTTTCAGCACGCCGATGACGGGGGCGACGTCGGAGTAGTCGCGGCCGTAGCCGACGACGATGTGGTCGGTGCCGGCGGGGATGTTATTGGTGGGGTCGAGTTCCACCCAGCCGGTGGTCTCGCCGCACCAGACGCGCACCCAGGCATGCATGGCGTCGGCCCCTTCCAGCCGCTCCTTGCCCGGCGGCGGGATGGTGCGCAGGAAGCCGGAGACATAGCCCGCGGGTATGCCGAGGCTGCGCAGCGCCTGGATCATCACATGGCTGAAATCCTGGCAGACGCCGCGCTTCAGCCGGAAGGCTTCGATCGGCGTGGTGTCGACGTTGGTCGCCTCGGCGTCGTATGTGAAGTCTTTGTGGATCGAGGCGCAGAGGGCGGTGGCGATCTCCAGCACCGTCAGCCGGGGCTGGACGACGCCCTGTGCGTAATCCGAAATGACGGGCGTTTCGATCAGGCGCGGGCTGTTGCCGAGAAAATGATGCGGCGAGCCCGGCTTCAGCGACCAGACGCCTGCGATCTCCTCCGGCAGATCGGCGAGCACGGGCGAGAAATCGGCCGTGATCGAGTGGCTCTCGACCTGCACGCGGGCGTGCATGCGGATATCGAGCTTCTCATGGGGTGCGCGGACCATGAAGGAGGTCGCGGGGTGCTCGAAGAAGTCGATGAAATTGGACTGCTCGTCCGGCGTCGGCGATACCTTGATCGAGCCTGCGATCAGGCGCTGGCGATCGGGCAGCGAGAGCGGCAGAAGACGCATGATGTGGCGGGCGCCCGAGGCCGGCCAATCGTAGCTATAGCCCATGTGCAGCGACAGATCGTAGAGCACGTAATCACCCCAGATAGGTTTGCGCGAGGAGATCGGAGAGATTTTCGAGCTCGCGTTCGAGGCTGCGATAGACGTCGTCGGTCATCGTCTCGGGCGTCATGACGGCGAGGCCGGAGCGAAGGCGCATGGATTCGCGGTAGAAGGGCGACATCTGGCCGTTGGTGAGCGCATTCGGCAGCTGCTCGACCTCGCGCAGGATCTCGTTCAGCTGGAAGAGGATCGAGCGCGGGTTGAGCGGGTCGAGCGCCAGAAGGTCGGTGACGGTCAGCCGCGCCGTGTTGACGTTGTAGCGGCGGCGGTGGGTCATGACGCTGTCGCCAATCTCGAGCAGCATGTCGAGCGCGCCATCGGGCGCTTCCGGGCCGGACATGTGGCCGAGCAGGCGGGTCATGTGCAGCGCGCGCTCGATATGGCGGCCGAGCGACAGGAAACGCCAGCCGGTGAAGCGGTACATGTTTTCATGCACGAGACCGGCGAAGCCCGCGAGCTTGCGCAACAGGATCGTCATCGCATGGCTGGCGTCGTCGCCCGGCGATACGGTGGCGTGGAAGCGGCGGGCGGTCTTGGCGAGATCGGTCAGCGCCAGCCAGCCATCCGGCGAGAAGCGGTCGCGGATGTTGCTCGCCGAATAGACGGCGCTGTCGATGTTGCGCAGCAGCGTGTCGGGCACCGCGTCCTCGGTGTCGATATCGACGGCGGCGAGATAGGCGCTGACATCGGCCAGCAGCGGCTGGCTTGGATCGGCGGCCTCGGCGAAGCGGGCGTGCCAGGCGCGCAGGATGCGCAGCGCCCCTTCGGCGCGCTCGATATAGCGGCCGAGCCAGAAGAGATTGTCGGCGGCGCGGCTGGGCAGGCTGCCCGGCATGTTGCGGGTGAAGCTCGCCTCCGTCGGCAGCAGCGTGTGCCGCTCGACGGGCTTGTCAGAAACGATCCAGACGTCGGCGGCGGCGCCACCCGATTGCATGGCGATCGCCGCCACGTCGTCGCCGGCGCCGATGCGGGCGAAGCCGCCGGGCATGATCTGCCAGCCGTTCTTTGTGCGGGCGGCGAAGACGCGCAGCGACATCGGCCGCGGCACCAGCTTGCCGTTCACCCAGCTCGGCGTGGTCGAGAGCGTCACGGCCTCCTGGCCGACGAGCTTCGGGCCATCGCTGTTCAGCCAATCGCCGATCGAATCGCGGGCAGTGGCGCGCAGCGCCGAGCCGAGCACGGATTCACCATTGTCGTCGAAGAAGGGCGCGCGCGAATAGGCCGGGCCGATGACCATCTTCTCGATGTTCTGTGCGACATGGTCGCGCTCGCTCTTCTGGCCGCACCACCATGTGGCGATCGACGGCATCTTCAGCTCCTCGCCGAAGAGGCGGCGGCAGATGGTGGGCATGAAGGCGAGCAGCGCGCGCGTTTCGATGATGCCGCTTCCGAGCGCATTGACGATGGTGACGCTTTCGGCGCGCAGCGCTTCCACGAGGCCCGGCGTGCCGATGTGCGAGGTCTGGTTGAGCTCAAGCGGATCGGCATAGGCGGAATCGAGGCGGCGCCAGAGCACGGTGATCGGCTTCAGGCCGGAGACGGTGCGCACCATCACCTTGCCGTTGACGACGGTCAGGTCCTCGCCTTCGAGCAGCATGAAGCCGAGATAGCGGGCAATGTACGCGTGCTCGTAATAGGTCTCGTTGGCGGGGCCGGGGGTCAGAACCGCGATGCGGTCGTCGCCGCTGTGCTTCATGCCCTGCAGCGCATCGCGGAAGGCGCCGAAGAAGGAGGCGAGGCGGTGCACCGGGGTTTCGGCGTAGATGTCGGAGAAGGCGCGGGTGGTCGCCACCCGGTTTTCCAGCGCGAAGCCGGCGCCGGATGGGGCTTGGGTGCGGTCGGCCAGAACCCACCAGTTGCCATCGGGGCCACGACCGACCTCGAAGGCGCAGAAATGCAGATAGTGGCCGCCGGCCGGCTTGACGCCGACGAGCGGGCGCTGGAACTCCGGATTGGAGGCGATCAGCGCCGGCGGCAGCACGCCATCCTCGACCAGCCTGTTGTCGCCATAGATATCGGCGACGATCGCTTCGAGCAGGTCGGCGCGCTGGACGAGGCCTTCCGACAGGCTCTCCCATTCACGCTCGTCGATCAGAACGGGGATGGGCGAGAGCGGCCAGGAGCGTTCGGCGCTGCCGGTGCTGCCATAGGCGCGGTAGAAGACGCCGGCATCGCGGAGATAGCGGTCGGCGCGGGCGAAGCGCTCCGTCAGGTCCTTTTCCGGCATGCCGCTCAGATGCGCCATGAAGCGCTGCCAGACCGGGCGGATCGCGCCGTTCTGGTCGACCATCTCGTCGGCGACGCCAGGCGGCGGGCGATAGCCGAGCACCGCCTCGTTGCCGATGCGCTCGCTCTTCTGCTGCCGTAGCTCTCTTGCCGGTTTCTTGCCCATGAACCCCTAGTCTAATGCGTCTAAATGCCTGCCGGTCGTCTCAGATCCAGCGTCAGCGGGAACTCCGGTGATCCGGTCTCGATCGCGGGGATATAGCCGCCCGATGTATGCCCCCATGGCTCGAATCGCGCCAGACGCCTAGCTTCGGCTTCGTTACCATTGACCGGGAAGGTGTCATAGTTACGCCCGCCCGGATGGGCAACATGATAGATGCAGCCGCCGATCGAACGCTTCGACCATGTATCATAAATGTCGAAGGTGAGGGGCGTGTTGACCGGCAGCAGCGGGTGCAATCCCGACGCCGGCTGCCATGCCTTGAAGCGGACGCCGGCGACCGAGACGCCGGCGGTGCCCGTCGGCGTCAGCGGCACGGTGCGGCCGTTGCAGGTGACGGTGTAGCGGGAAGAATTGCTGGTCTCGAGCCGCACCTGCAGGCGCTCGACGGAGCTGTCGACATAGCGCACGGTGCCACCGATCGCGCCTTCCTCGCCCATGACGTTCCAGGGCTCCAGCGCCTGGCGCAGCTCCAGCTTCGAGCCCTCATATTCGACCTCGCCGCAGAAGGGGAAGCGGAATTCGAGCTGCGCCTTGAACCATTCCGGGCTGAGATCGAAGCCGTTCTGCTTGAGGTCGGCCAGCACGTCCTGAAAATCCTGCCAGACGAAGTGCGGCAGCATGAAGCGGTCGTGCAGCGTGGTGCCCCAGCGCACGAAGCGGCCATCGGCCGGGTTTTGCCAAAAGCGGGCGATGAGGGCGCGGACCAGAAGCTGCTGGGCGAGCGACATGCGCGCATTCGGCGGCATTTCGAAGCCGCGGAACTCCACGAGGCCAAGGCGGCCGGTCGGTCCGTCGGGCGAAAACAGCTTGTCGATGCAGATCTCGGCGCGGTGGGTGTTGCCGGTGACGTCGATCAGGAGGTTGCGGAACAGGCGGTCGGTGATCCAGGGCAGGGGGGTGACCCCCTTGCCGGGCGCGGGGATCTGGGCGAGCGCGGTTTCCAGCTCGTAGAGGCTGTCGTGGCGGGCCTCGTCGATGCGCGGCGCCTGGCTGGTCGGGCCGATGAACATGCCTGAGAACATGTAGGAGAGCGAGGGATGGCGCTGCCAGTGCAGCACCAGGCTCTTCAACAGGTCTGGACGGCGCAGGAAAGGGCTGTCGCCGGGATTGGCGCCGCCGACCACCACATGGTTGCCGCCGCCGGTGCCGGTGTGGCGGCCGTCGATCATGAACTTGTCGGCGCCGAGCCGCGACTGGCGCGCTTCCTCATAGACGACGCTGGTGATCGCCACGCAGTCCTGCCAGTTCGACGCCGGGTGGATGTTGACCTCGATGACGCCGGGGTCGGGCGCGACGCGGATGACGTTGATGCGCTCGTCCTGCGGTGGCGAGTAGCCCTCGATATGGACGGGCAGGCCGAGCTCGGCGGCGGCGTTTTCGGCGGCCGCGATCAATTCGAGATAATCCTCGATGCGCTCGACCGGCGGCATGAAGACGCAAAGCCGGCCGTCGCGCGGCTCGACCGAGATCGCGGTGCGCACGGCGCCGCCGATCTCGCCCAGCGTCTGCTCGACGCGGCTCTGCCCGGCCTCCTCGCTATGGCGCGAGGCTTCCGGCATGGCGCGGCCGGAGGGCACGAAGACATCGGGCAGCGGCGTGCGGGGGATCGAGGGGTCGGCCGGGTGGATATAGGGGAAGCGGGCCGGGGGCACGTAGGGCAGGGTGCCGAGCGGCAGGCGGTAGCCGACGGGGCTGTCGCCGGGCACCAGGAAGATCTTGCCGCGACGGGTCTTCCACCGCTCGCTCATCCAGCGCTGGCCGGATGCCTGGGCGTTCCAGGCCTGGACGGGGAGGATGTAGCCCGTCGGCGTCGTCAGGCCGCGCTCGAAGACGCGGGCGATGCGGTTGCGTTCTTCCGGGTCCTTGAGCTTGGAATTCGAGGGATCGACATTGTCGGGCAGGCTGCCTTCCTTGAGGATCCATTCGGCGGGGTCCTCATAGGCCGGCAGCACCATGTCAGGTTCGATGGCGAGTTCGCGGGCGATGGCGCCGAGAAGGTTGGCGGCGTCGTCGGCCGCGACACCGGTGTCCTTGCCTTCGCCGGCGATGAGCTCAGGATTGCGCCAGATCGGCTTGCCGTCCTTGCGCCAATAGAGCGAAAAGGTCCAGCGCGGCAGGCTTTCGCCGGGATACCACTTGCCCTGGCCATAATGCAGGAAGCCGCCGGGGGCGAAGCGCTCGCGCAGCTTGCGGATCAGGATATCGGCCTTTTCGCGCTTGGTCGGGCCGACGGCCTCGGTGTTCCATTCGGCGGATTCGAAATCGTCGATCGAGACGAAAGTCGGCTCGCCGCCCATGGTCAGGCGGACGTCTTCTGCCTGCAGGATGCTGTCGACCTTGGCGCCGAGCGCGTTGAGTTCGTCCCAGCTGTCGTCGGAGAAAGGCTTGGTGATGCGCGGATGTTCGGCGACGCGCGTGACCTTCATGTCGAAGGCGAACTCGGTGTTGGCGTGGCCGTAGAGCGCGCCGGAGATGGGGGCGGCGTTGCTATAGTGCGGGGTGGCGGCAAGCGGGATGTGGCTTTCGCCGGTCAACAGGCCCGAGGTCGGGTCGAGACCGATCCAGCCGGCGCCGGGGATATAGACCTCGCACCAGGCATGCAGATCGGTGAAATCGACCTCGGTGCCGGATGGGCCGTCGAGCGCCTTCAGGTCCGGCGTCAGCTGGATCAGATAGCCGGAGACGAAGCGGGCGGCGAAGCCGAGATTGCGGAGGATTTCGACCAGGAGCCAGCTACTATCGCGACAGGAGCCGAGCGCCAGCTTCAGCGTCTCCTCCGGCGACTGCACGCCGGGCTCCATGCGGATGACGTATTCGACGTCGTTCTTAAGACGCGCATTGAGGCCGACGATGAAATCGGTGGTGCGCATAGGGGTGCGGTCGATGCCTGAGAGATAGGCTGCCAGTGCCGGCTCCACCGGCTGCGGCTGCATGTAGATCTTCAGGTCGTCCCTGATCTCCTCAGGATAGGAGAAGGGCCACATCTCGGCGCTCTCCTCGATGAAGAAATCAAAGGGGTTATAGACCGTCATGTCGGCGACGAGATCGACCTCGATCTTGAACTCGGTCACCGGGTCGGGGAAGACGTAGCGGGCCAGATAGTTGCCGTAGGGGTCCTGCTGCAGGTTCACGAAATGGTCCGCCGGCGAGACCTTCAGCGAATGGCTGATCACCCTCGTCTTGGAATGCGACGCGGGCTTGAGGCGGATGATCTGAGGCCCGAGGCGGACCGGCTTGTCGTATTTGTAGTGCGTCAGGTGATAGATGCTGGCTTTGATCGACATGGACTGCCTTATCCGCTGCCGTATCGTTGTACGGCATTTACTGTTCCCAGGTGCAGTGTGTGCAATGCAGCGAGAGAATGCAAGGTAGGGATGGGGTGGTTTGGCGGTCGTGCGTTTGTGCCGTATCATCGCGTCGGATCGGAGATCGTTTCATGACGACAGTGACGGTAACGGAGCAGGGCAGCGCGATTTTGCCGAAAGAGGTGTTGGAGCATCTCGGAATCCGACCCGGCGAGGCGATCAGGCTCGATCTGCTGCCAGACGGGCGCGCGGAACTCAAAGCAGCCGGAGGCAGCGGTTCCTGGCGTGAGCTGAGCGGCATGCTAAAGGGCAAGACCAACGGCCGGACGCTTTCGATCGAGGAAATCAACGATGCCGTCGCCGAGGCGGGAACGGCCGGGATCGTTATCAAGGTAGATCCATTTCCCTCGGATGATGAACTCAACGGCCTTTGGGTGGAAGCCTGGGGCGCTCATGAGGCGCGGGATTTCGGCAAGGTACTCGCTCGCAGTCTCGCCCATCTCGGAGCCTACGAGGGCCCGCGCCTGGTAGGATTTGTCAACGTCGCGACGGATGGTGGTCTGCACGCATTCATTCTGGACACCTGCGTCACGCCTGATATGCGGGGGAAGGGGATTGCCACGATGTTGGTCGAGGAAGCGATACGCGTTGCCCGAGACAGAGGCGCAACATGGCTGCATGTCGACTTTGAACCGCACCTGGTTTCATTTTATCGTGGTTGCGGTTTCAGATCGACAGAAGCAGGTCTAATTCAGCTGTAGGACGGGCGTGTAGCCCCCCGTATCGATGATCTCCTCATCCTCTGGCAAACGTAACTACTGCCTTCAACCCTCGTCCATCACCGCCGGGACCGAGGTCAAGCCTAGCATTGAACAACCCGCAAATCTCCTCGACGATCGGCAAGCCCAATCCCGCACCTGGGGCGCCGGATTGGTCGGCGCGGGAGAAGCGGCGGCGGACGGCGGCGAGTTGGTCTGGCGGGATGCCGGGGCCGTTGTCTTCGACTTCTAGCAGCACGGCATCGTCGAGACCACGGATGCGGACGGTGACCTCGGCGCCGTGGCCGGCATAGGCGATGGCGTTGCCGCTGAGGTTGCGCAGGAGTTCGCCGATCAGAAGCGGTTCGGCGCGGATCATCTCGGGGCCATCGCCTTCGAAGCCGAGATCGATGCCGGCGGCGGATGCGGTCGGGATCAGTTCGCCGGTGATCTCCTGGGCGATCGCGGTGAGGTCGATGGCGGTGGCCGTCAGCGCTTCGCGCGAGGTAGCGGCGTCGATCTTCGCCATCAGCAGCAGCTGGGCGAGCACCCGCTCGGCATGCGCCACGGCTTGGTCGCCCTTCAGCGCCACAGCCTGGGCGTCGGCGAGCGAGGTGGCGCGGGCGGACAGCGCCAGTTGCGTGCGGATGATGGCGAGCGGGGTGCGCAGCTGGTGGCTGGCATTGCCGGTGAAGTTGCGCAGCGCGTCGAGCGCCTGCTCGAGCCGGATCATGAAGCCGTTCACGGTATCGACCAGCGGCTGGACTTCGCTCGGGACCGATTGCTCGATCGGGTGCAGGTCGTCGGGGCTGCGCTCGCCGATCGCGTCGCGCAGCTTGTAGAGCGGGCGCAGCGCCACGGTGACGGAGATCCAGACGATGATCGCGGCGCCGAGGATCATGACCGACAGGCGCAGCGCCGAGCGCAGCAGGATGGCGCGGGCGAGCTGGCGGCGGGCGATGGTGGTTTCGGCGACGGTCACGGTGAAGGGCACCGAGCGGATGCCCGTCGAGGCCGAGCGGTTGAGGGTGGCGACACGGATCGGCTCGTTGCGGAAGCGATCGTCGGCGAAGGCGGCGCCGTCGCCCTTGGTGTCCTTGATGACGGGTAGCGCCTGGTAGCCGGTGATGAAGTCTCCGGGTGGGCCGTCGACGCGGTAGAAGACCCGGTCCTGCGCGGCCGATGTCAGCATTTCCAGCGCAACATAGGGGATGTCGACCTGCAACGAGCCGTCTTCGGCAACGACGACGCGCTCGGCGATCGCCAGCGCCGAGCCGGCGAGAACGCGGTCGGAGACGATGTTGGAAGTCTCGACCGCCTCGCTATAGGTGTCGGCGAGCGCCACGATGCCGATTACGGCGGTGGAGATCAGCAGCCAGAAGAGCAGTCGCCGGCGGAGCGAATAGGCCGACGTCATGAGGCCTCGGGCGGGGCAACATAGGGTGCGGGCTCGGGCAGCTTGTCGAGGTAGTAGCCGATGCCGCGCGCGGTCTTCACCGTGAGCCCATGCGGGGCAAGGCGTTTTCTCAGGCGGCTCACATATTGTTCGATGGCGTTGGCGGAGATGTCGTCGTCGAAGGCGGTGAGCGACTGGATGATCGCTTCCTTGGCAACCACCTTGCCGGCGCGCATGAAGAGGATTTCGAGCAGGCCGAGCTCGCGGGCGGGGATGTCGAGCGGTGTGCCACCGGAGAAGAAGGCGCGCGAATTCAGATCGAGCGACAGGCCGCCGAAGCTGACGGTCGCCGAATGCAGGCCGGCCTGGCGGCGCAGCAGCACACGCACGCGGGCCTCGAATTCGGAGATGTCGAAGGGCTTTATCAGGTAGTCGTCGGCGCCGAGATCGAGCCCCTTGACGCGTTCTTCGGGGGTGCCGCGTGCGGTGAGGATAAGGACGGCGGCCTGGTTTTGGCGGGCGCGCATGGCGCGCAGCACGTCGAGGCCGTCCATCTCGGGCAGGTTGAGATCGAGCACCACGAGGTCGAAGCTCTCGGCCGCCGTTACCGCATTGGCGGATGCGCCGTCATGGACGACATCGACGGCATGGCCGGTGCCGCGCAGAATGGCCGACAGCCCGTCGGCCAGCGCGATATTGTCCTCCACCAGTAGAATGCGCACGGATGTTCCCTTGATTTTTGCCGGAGACTACAGGGCGGCGCTGACGATGTCACGATGCGCTTTTTACGGCTTCACTGCTGCGCGATGGCTGCCATCAGCTCGATGAAGCGTGGGTCGGAGCGGATGTTGTCGAGGTCTGAATCGTTTTCGAACCAGCCGATCTGGTAGGAGGAGCTGTTGGGCAGCAATTGCTGCATGTGCTCGACGGCGCGGTCGGTTTCTCCGAGCAAGGCGTGGACGCAGACGGCGTTGTAGCGGGTGATGACGTCGTGCGGGTCCATGGCGAGCGCGCGGTTGATCCAGGAGACGGCGCGCCTGTCGTCGCCGATCTGCGCGTAGGCAAGGGCCGCGCGGTGCACGGGGGCGGAGTTGCCGGGGTTCTGCTCGGCGGCGCGCTCGGCGCGGACCGCCCCTTCTGCCGCCCATTTGCGGCCATCCTCGGGAAGTCCGAGCGAGCGGAAGGCGGCGGCGAGCAGGACCGGGGAGACGTAATCATCGCCGTAGAGGCTGGCGGAGCGCTCGAAATAGATGATCGCGTCCTCGAACTGGCCGCGCTTGAACAGGCGGTGGGCGAAGTGGAAATTGGCCTCGAAAAGATTGGGATCGAGTGCCAGTGCGCGGGCGAAATAGACGTCGGCTTCCTGGTCACGGGCGGCGTGATGGAGCGCGATGGCGCGGGCGGCGTGGGCTTCGGCGAGATTGGGGTCGAGCGCCAGCGCCTTTGACGTCATTTCGAGTATCTCGTCGATCGGCAGCTCGGCTGCGTACCAGATGTAAAGCGCGCTGTCGCAATCGGCGATGCCGGCATAGGCGCGGGCATAGTTCGGATCGAGCTCGACCGCCTTGTAGAACATGCGCCTCGCCATGATCAGATAGGACATGGTCATGGTGCGGGCGAATTTGCGGCCGCGCAGATAGTAGGTGTAGGCCTCGACATTGGTGGTGGGGTCGCTCTCTATGGCGCGCACTTCCTCCGGCCGCATCTTGACCTTCAGCTGGCCGACGATGGCATGGGCGATCTCGTCCTGGATGGCGAAGATGTCGGTCAGGTCGCGGTCGTAGCGATCGGCCCAGAGGTGGTCCTCATTGCAGGCGTCGATCATCTGGGCGCTGATGCGCACGCGGCCGCCGGATGCGCGAACACTGCCCTGCAGCACATAGCGGACCGACAGCTCGCAGGCGATCTGGCCGATCTTCATGGCGCGGCCCTTGTAGGCGAAGGTGGTGTTGCGCGGGGTAACCAGCAGGCCCGAGATCTTCGACAGGTCGGTGATGATGTCTTCCGTCAGGCCGTCGGAGAAATACTCCTGGTCGGGATCGCCGCTCATGTTGGTGAAGGGCAGCACGACGATCGAGCGCGTGCCGGCGATGGGCGTTTCGGAGGCCACGCCAGTGCTCTGATCAGGGAGATCGACGAGCACGGCGTAGACGTGGACCTTCTGCTCGATGTTTTTCAGCGTCTGGCGACCGCGATCCTCAAAACGCAGGTCGAGACGGGCGCCGACATGGTCGCGTACCGAGGAGGAGACGGCGATGCCGCCGGGGTCCGCGACGGCTTCAAGACGAGCGGCGACATTGACGCCGTCGCCGAAGATATCGCCGCCCTCGACGATGACATCGCCGAGATTGACGCCGATGCGAAAGCGGATGCGGCGTTCCTCGGGCACCTCGGCATTGCCGAGCGCGATGCCGCGCTGGATTTCGACGGCGCAGGCGACCGCGTTGACGACGCTGCCGAATTCCACCAGCAGGCCATCGCCCAGCAGCTTCACCACCCGGCCGCCATATTCGAGGATCGCCGGCTCGATCAGCTCGACGCGGTGACGGTTGAAGGCCTTCAGCGTGCCAGCCTCGTCGATGCCCATCAGCCTGGAATAACCGACGACATCGGCGGCGAGAATGGCTGTCAGTCGTCGCTCCAATGCGGCCTCCGCGTGATAGGGCAACTGGGTCGCGGGAAGTCTAACGTCTTTGGCGCTGATTGTCGCGCGCGACGGTTACGCCTTTGGACGGGGATTGAGCATGTGCAGCATGGCGCGGTGGGCAAATGGCGCGGGTCCTGCTCCCTTGTGCCTGATCGCGCAGTCATGCATTCTCATTCCATGAGGAGACTGCCACTACTTGCGTTGATGTTGCTCTGTCCGGGCTTGGCTCTGGCGGAGCCGATTTTCTATCCGGCTGTGTCGGGCAATGCTTCGGCACCCGTGCTCGTCGTCTATTCCTCGCTCGACGAGCCGCTGGCGCAGCCGATGATCCGCGGATTTCAGGAGGCGAACCCCGACGTCGCCGTCACCTACGAGGACATGCTGACCGGGGAGATTTACGATCGCATCGTGCAGGAGACTGACGCGGGGAAGCCGACGGCGGATTTCGCCTTTTCGTCGGCCATGGACCTGCAGGTGAAGCTTTCCAACGACGGCTATGCGCAACCGAGCAACCTGCCGATGAGCGGGATCTGGCCGAAATGGGCGAACTGGCGCAACACCGCCTATGCGCTGACCTTCGAGCCCGCCGTCTTCGTCTATCACAAGCCGAGCTTCGTCAACGAGGAGCCGCCGAGCTCGCGCGCCGAGTTCGTCGACTATCTGAAGCGCAAGGGCGACGCGGTGCATGGGCGGATCGGCACCTATGATATCGAGCGCTCCGGCGTCGGCTTCCTGTTCATGGCGCGCGACCAGGAGCAGTTCGGCGATATCTGGTCGGTCATCGGCGCCATGGGGGCGGCGGGGGTGAAGCTTTATTCGACGAGTTCGGCGATCCTGGAGCGGGTGTCGGACGGGCGCTTCGTGCTCGGCTACAATATTCTCGGCTCCTATGCCGCCGATTGGGCCAAGCGTAACCCGCAAGTCGGCATCGTGCTGCCGAAGGATTATACGGTCGTGATGTCGCGGATCGGGCTGGTGCCGCAGGCGGCGGCCAATCCGGAGCTTGGGCGGCGCTACCTATCCTTCTTCATGTCGAAGGAGGGGCAGACAATCATGGCGCGGGAGCTGCAGATCCCGGCCGTCAGCCCTGAGGTGACCGGTGAAAACACCGCCAACACCATGCAGGCGCTGCTCGGCGCGCAGCTGAGGCCCGTGCCCGTCAGCCCCGGCCTGATGGTCTATCTCGACCAGGTGAAGCGGGCGCGGCTGATCGCGCATTGGAACGAGGTGCTGCGCACGCAGTAAGTGCTAGATCAGTGTCGGATGAGCGCTGGGCGTGTTATTTTGGCGCATTTATATCGGAAGGGTTGCATAAGTATATTGTCGCCCGACTTCATCGGTTTTGCCGGGAAATGCGGGATTTGTATTGAACATTTAAAGCCCAAAATTGGTATGGCGCGGCTACTATTCTTTTAACCCTCAGGCTCCATATTAGGAAATTGGAAAGGTCGGGAACCAATCGCGGCGTCACGCGTTTTCGAGTTTCAGGCAGGCATGCATTCCACAGATATGGGCACTACCGCATGAATATTCTTATTGTCGAAGACGAATTGTTGATCGCGCTCGATCTCGAATCCATCGTCGAGGATCTCGGTCACACCGTCATCGGCCCGGCCCGAACGCTGGACGAAGCTCTGGAGCTTGCCGAGCAGGCCGAGGTGGCTCTGGTGGATGTTCAGCTTGCCGATGGCGTGACCGGCCCCGCGATAGCCGAGCGTCTTTCCAGCGAGCATGGCGTGACCGTCGTCTTCGTCACCGGCAATCCCGAGATGGTGCGCAACAGCCGCAGCGCCGTCGGCGTCGTCTCCAAGCCGCATTGGCCTGAGAAGGTATCGGAAGCGCTCGATTACGCGGCCGCGATCCGCTTCGGCAAATCGCTGATCTCGCCGCGCTTCCTGATGCCGCTGGCATCGTAAGCCGCTTGGCGGTTCTCTAAATTCTCATTTTTCTGATTTGAAAATAGGTCGGCTTCGGCATCGGATGATGCCGCATATGCAGGCCGCTCGACAGCGCGCCCGTGGTGTTCGCCAGGGATGGGTGTTTTGACCTATTCGCGCGACGCTCCGCTTCTCAGCGGAAGCGGCATGGGCGCTGGGCGTTCGAGAGCAGTTCCTGCTTCGTCGCGAAGGAGCCGAAGAGCTTGAGAAGACGCTGCTCCTCTTCCTTTTCCAGCCGGTGACGGCGCGAAAAATCGGCGACGCTCCAGACTTCCCGCAAGCGGTCATTCTGGCGGTCGTCGTTGATCTGGTTGATGTCGATGTGCGTGCTCATGGCGCAAATTCCCCTATTACTTTCGTCTAACGTCGAAAGGCGACAAGGGTTCCCGCCGTGGATCAAAAATCCGCTGCTTCGGCCAAGAATTCGAATTGCGGCAAAAAAGTGTCCGACATCACTGGATAAGCGCGGGGTGTCAGCTAAATGACAGCTTGTTGTGGTCCCTTTTGACGAACTTCAACTCCGTGGAGGCGGATAGGGGAAGTTTCGGGAGGAGTTTCGCCAGATATTTCGGATGCCTTTTCGCATCCATTTGCGCTGTCCTTCCCGATCCGATCGAGAACAATGCGTGGTCACAGACCGCGCTCATGGAGGACAGTCTCTTGAAGCATATTTTCCTGACCAGCATTTTTGCGGCGGCAATCGCGCTGCCCGCCTATGCCGCCGACTATTCGATCATGGCGCCTGCCGCTCCCGGCGGCGGCTGGGATCAGACGGCCCGCACCATGCAGACCTCGCTGCAGAGCGAGAAAATTTCCGGCAAAGTTCAGGTCATGAACGTTCCGGGCGCCGGCGGCACGATCGGCATCGCCCAGTTCGCCAGCCAGCAGAAGGGCAATCCGAACGCCCTGCTCGTCGGCGGCTATGTCATGGTCGGCGCCATCCTGACCAACAAGTCGCCGGTGACCCTCAAGGACGTAACCCCGATCGCCCGTCTGACCGGCGAATACGAGGCCATCGTCGTGCCGGCCAATTCCGATATCAAGACGGTCGCCGATCTGGTCGCCAAGCTGAAGGAAAATCCGGGCGCGGTTTCCTGGGGCGGCGGTTCTGCCGGCGGCACCGACCACATTCTCGTCGGCCTGCTCGCCAAGGCTGCCGGTGCCGATCCGACCAAGATCAACTACATCGCGTTTTCCGGCGGCGGCGAGGCTCTGGCCGCCATCCTCGGCGGTCAGGTGACGGCAGGCGTTTCGTCCTATGGCGAATTCGAAGGCCAGATCAAGGCCGGTGCGCTGCGCCTGCTGGCGATCTCTGCCGACAAGAAGGTTGAAGGCATCGACGCGCCGACGCTGAAGGAATCCGGCTTCGACGTCGTGCTGCAGAACTGGCGCATGGTTGCCGCGGCTCCCGGCCTTACCGACGAGCAGAAGAAGGCCGTGACCGATGATGTCGAGAAGCTCGCCAAGTCGAAGACCTGGCAGGACAACCTGAAGACAAAGGGCTGGATGGACACCTATCTCTCCGGTCCGGAATTCGAAGCACAGCTCGCGCAGGACATTTCCGCGACGGAAACGATCCTGAAAGACATCGGACTGGTTAAATGAACCGCGAGAGTCAAGTGATATCGCAACAGCGCCGCCCTGATTGGGCGGCGCTTGTTATTGCCGCCGTGCTGGTCGCCATGGCGGCCGTCATCTTCTTCGACGTGGCGCGCCTCAACGAAACGACGGGCTATTCGCAGGTCGGGCCGGCGACGGTGCCGCACTGGATCGCCTATGTCCTCGTCGGACTGGGGATCTGGACCGTCTTTGCCGCGTTCCGTCGCGATTTTCCCGAGCGCGAGCGCCAGGAGTTTGGCCCGGTGGTCTGGGTCGTCGCCGGTCTCGTCGCGCAGATGGTGCTGATCCGGCCGCTCGGCTTTTCGATCGCCACCGGCGCGCTGTTCGGTCTTGCCGCCGCCGGCTTCGGCGCCCGCAGGATCTGGATCAGCATTCCTGTCGGCATCGTCATCTGTCTCGGCATCTACTGGCTTTTTGCCGTTGTGCTTCAGCTTTCGCTTCCGGCGGGACCGCTGGAACACCTGATCCATTGACGGGAGCCCTGAGAGTAGCATCATGAGCACATTCGAATTTCTTCTACAGGGCCTGGTCTCGGCGATGGAGCCGATGAACCTGCTCTATGCGCTGATCGGCGTCACGCTCGGCACCATGGTCGGCGTCTTGCCCGGCATCGGCCCGGCCACAACAGTGGCGCTTCTGTTGCCCGTCACCTACCAGCTCGACGCGACCGGCTCGCTGATCATGTTCGCCGGCATCTATTACGGAGGCATGTATGGCGGCTCCACGACATCGATCCTCCTGAACACGCCCGGCGAAAGCGCCTCGATCGTCACGGCGCTCGAGGGCAACAAGATGGCGCGCGCCGGACGCGGCGGGCCGGCTCTCGCCACCGCGGCGATCGGCTCTTTCGTTGCCGGCCTGATCGCCACGCTGGCGCTTGCCTTCATCGCGCCGCTGATCGTCAAGATCGCGCTCGTCTTCGGTCCGCGCGAGTATTTCGCGCTGATGATCCTCGCCTTCGTTACCGTGTCCTCGGCTTTCGGCAATTCGTCGCTCCGCGGCCTTACCTCGCTGTTCATCGGTCTTGCGCTGTCGCTTGTCGGCATCGACCAGCTGACCGGCCAGAACCGTCTTTCCTTCGGCGTTCCGGATCTGCTCGATGGCATCGAGGTGACGACGATGGCGGTGGCGATGTTTGCGATCGGCGAGACGCTGTTCATCGCGGCACAGGGTGCATCCGCGCCCGACAAGATCGAGGCGATCAAGGGTTCGGTCTGGATGACGGCGCAGGACTGGGCACGCTCCTGGAAGGCCTGGCTGCGCGGCACCGTGATCGGTTTCCCGATCGGCGCCATGCCGGCCGGCGGTGCCGAAATCGGCACGTTCCTCTCCTATGCGACCGAAAAGAAGCTCTCCAAGCATCCGGAAGAATTCGGCAATGGCGCGATCGAAGGCGTCGCCGGCCCGGAAGCCGCCAACAACGCCTCGGCCGCCGGCACGCTGGTGCCGCTGCTCACGCTCGGGCTGCCGACTTCGGCAACGGCGGCGATCATGCTGGCCGGCTTCCAGCAATATGGCCTGCAACCGGGACCGCTGCTGTTTGCCACCAACCCGCAGCTCGTCTGGGGCCTGATCGCCTCGCTGCTCATCGCCAACCTGATGCTGCTCGTCCTCAACCTGCCGCTGGTCGGGCTGTGGGTGCGCCTGCTGACGATCCCGAAGCCCTGGCTTTATGCCGGCATTCTGGTCTTTGCGACGCTGGGTACGATCGGCGCCAATCCTTCGGTGTTCGAACTCGGCATGTTGTTGGCGTTCGGGCTGGTCGCCTATGTCATGCGCGTCTTCGACTATCCGATCGCGCCCGTCATCGTCGGCCTGATCCTCGGACCGCTGGCGGAGCAGCAGCTGCGCCGCGCGCTCGCCATCAGCCAGGGCGATGTGACGACGCTCGTGCAGTCGCCGATCGCCGCCGTGCTGCTCGGTCTGGCGGCCTTGGCGCTGATCCTGCCGCTCATCCTTCGCCTGCGCGGGCGCGGCGATGTGCTGACACAGATGGCGGCCAGCGAAGACTGAGGCGCCTTCAGACAAAGAAAAAGACTGCCCAAACCCCTCGACTCCACGGCCGGCGATAGACATATCCGCCGGCCGTTTCTCGTTCAGGGTGGGCCGTCGCCGGCGCCGTTGACGTGCCTGAGAAAATCGAGGACGCGGCGGGTGAGCACTTCGGCGGCGTCGGAATCCCAGGAGGGGAGCGAGCTGTCGGCGAAATAGTGCTGGTCGCCGGGGTAGAGGAAGAGGCTCGCGTCCTTCACGTGCTCCAGGATCTCGCGGGCGGCATCGATATCGCCCTCGCGCATGAAGATCGGGTCGGCATCCATGGCATGGATCTGCACCGGCACGCCCTCCGGCCAGGGGCCGAAGGACCACTCCCCTGATATCGGCAGGCAGGCGTGGAACAGAAGCGCGCCGCGCGCGCCGGGCCTCGTCTGCGCCAGCTGCTGCGCCGGCACGACACCGAAGGAGAAGCCGGCATAAACAAGCTCGGCCGGCAGGTCGTCGGCCAGCCTGACGCCGCGCTCGCGCAACGCATCGAAACCGGTCGCCCGGATATAAGCCATGCCCTCGTCGATGCTTGCAAAGACATGGCCGTCGAAGAGATCGGGCGTGTGGACGACATGGCCTGCGTCGCGCAGGTGATCGGCGAAGACGTGGATGCCAGGCGTCAGACCCTGGGCGTGATGAAAGAGCAGGACTTCGGCCATGGGTTACCTCCGGGAGGGGTAGGTATGGCGGGGGTGGGGGAAGTCCATGGGGAGAGGTTTCGCCGCCTTCAGAACCAACGGCAAGGTTACCTAGAAATATGTTGGAGCAAAAAATCCGGGCGGCGCGGCAGGTGGATCGACCAATTTGCTTTTGAAGCAAGCAGCATGTGCAAACCAAGCCTGCCAGTTGCCATCCGCGGTTTCGGCGGTCAGGCGGAGCGGGTTAGGAGAGGCGGGCTCGATGTCCATGCCGCAAAGGCAACAGGGACCCCATTCGACCTGTGGTTCGTTTCTCGACATTCGGCTTCCCTATCAGCTCGGCAGGACGAGCGCTGCGTTTGCAGGTTTTCTGATTGCGACTTAAAGTTTTATAACATGCTCCCTACATGATCGGAATATCGCGGCGCGTTTTTGGCGCAATCGGGGGAAGTGGACTTGCTTGTTGGCCTCACCGTGTCGCCGAGGGCATGGGCGAAGGGCTGCCTGACGGACGGCTCACGGGCCTTTTCTCGTTGCTTTGTCGAGTGCTTTCGAAAGCCAGAGGTCGTGTCTCTCAGGATAGCAGCCGTAGGGAGCGAAGTAGCAATGCCTCTCGTACGTGTAGCGGCTTGGATCCATGCCCTCGATCGAGAGCCCCAAAAACGAGTAGCCTCCGGCGATCACCGCAAACAGGCAGAGCAAAATGGCCGCAAACTTAAAGTGACGTTTTGTTACCAATGGCACTCCCTCGACGCGAAAGCTTACATCTTCGGGACTGCTGGTTCGTCAATAAAATGGCTCAAATTGCCAGGACCTGAGCCCTGAATAAAACGGAATAGTCTGCTGTTAGTCGGCTGTGGTCATGCACGTCTTCTCACGCTGGGTTGTGCTTTGCGATGCAATTACCAAATAGCTTTAAGCCAGGGAGGAATGCGGCGTGCTGCTGTTAAGATACATTTCGCTAGTTGCTGGAGCCTACTTTCTGGTGGTGCTTTTGAGCGTGGTGGTTTTTGGCGAGCCACGTTGGGGAGCTTGTTTTATCCTCCTGGTGTTCGCCGAGTTCTCCCGTCTTGTCACTGTCTGGTTCAACTTCGGTCTGCGGGGAAAATAGTGCCGATCTCGATGGCAGATGTAATGCAGGCGTATTGCCGTCCGAAGGACCGAATAGCGCTGGCTCACCCCGCCTATTCCCGCATGGCTGGGTTGAAATCCCGGCGGTTGTGGTTCCCACCGCGCGCGCCCATATGTGAGCAGTCAATCATATGCTAGAGAAAGAAAGACAATGTCCTTCCGTCAGTCCATTCGTGATGGCTTGCTTGGCCGCGCCTTTGCGATGATCGGTGCCGCGAATGCAGCCAGCGCCGCCGTCCAGTCCGGCCGCCGCCCACGCGAGCGCGATCTCAACAAGCTTGGGATCGATCCGAGCCTGTTCGGCCGCATCAATCACTAAGCCTGCAAGATAGAAGCGGCCGTTGGTCGCTTGAAACGAACCAGCCCGCAACCTCTCGGTCGCGGGCTTTATTTTTGTCTGAGATTGGGGCTGCGACGTGAGCCGCAGCCGGATCAGCGT
The DNA here is from genome assembly GCF_044772225.1 of Rhizobium sp. NPDC090275. Classification (NCBI taxonomy): domain Bacteria; kingdom Pseudomonadati; phylum Pseudomonadota; class Alphaproteobacteria; order Hyphomicrobiales; family Rhizobiaceae; genus Rhizobium; species Rhizobium sp. NPDC090275. The sequence goes on from NZ_JBIVYL010000007.1 coordinate 186,131, forward strand.
CAGGCCTGAACCTGCTGTTCCTTCTGCGCATGCGTCTCGCCATGCGCCTGCTCTTCGGCCTGTTCCTTCCTGTTGTAGCGGATGGAGGACCAGAGCGAGATGCCGATCAGGGTCGCGCCGCCCAGCCCGGTGATGACTTCGGGGATGTGATACAGCGTCTGCACATACATGATCACCGAGAGGATCAGGATGGCGTAGAAGGCGCCGTGCTCGAGATAGCGGTATTCGGCAAGCGTTCCCTTTTCCACCAGCATGATCGTCATGGAGCGCACATACATGGCGCCGATGCCGAGACCGATGGCGATGACGAAGAGGTTCTGCGTCAGCGCGAAGGCGCCGATGACGCCGTCGAAGGAGAAGCTGGCATCCAGCACCTCGAGATAGATGAAGGCGCCGAGGCCACCCTTGGCGGCGGCGCTCATCGTCTTTTGCGAGGCATCCAGCAGGCCGCCCACCACCTCGACCGCGAGAAAGGTCAGAAGACCATAGATGGCGCTATGGACGAAGGTGCTCGCTTCCGCTTCCGGCAGGAAGGAGGAGAAGACCAGGATGAGGGCCAGCACGAAGGCGATCTCGATGCCCTTGATGGTGGCCGAGCGGGCCATCATGCGTTCGAGGCCGGCAATCCAGTGCACCTCCTTCTCATGGTTGAAGAAGTAGTTGAGGCCGACCATCATCAGGAAGGTGCCGCCGAAGGCTGCGATCGGCAGATGCGCGTCGTTCATGATGCGGGCATATTCGGCAGGCTCGCGGGCGGCGAGAACCAGGGCTTCCCATGGGCCGATCTGCGCCGCGATGGCGACGATCGCCAGCGGGAAGACGATGCGCATGCCGAAGACGGCGATGACGATGCCCCAGGTCAGAAAGCGATGCTGCCATTCCGGCGTCATCTCCTTCAGCTTGTTGGCGTTGACGATGGCGTTGTCGAAAGAGAGCGAGATTTCGAGTACGGCAAGCACCGTACAAATGAAGAAGACGGTCGCCATGCCGCCTATGGTGCCGGTTGTCTGCCATCCAAGGGCTGCGCCGAGCGCCAGGCCGACGGCCGTGACGATGAAGGACCAGGTGAAGTAGCTGAGTGTCGATTTCGTCTTGGCGGGGGTGCTCATGAGCGAACCTCCCCACGGATCGCGGTGTTCAAGGGCGTGGATACGCGAAGAGAATGCGACATACCACAACGGGCATGCGCGTAAGGCATGGTGTGCTTTTTCATCGAATGAAAATCCGCCGGCTTATTTGCAGGCGGTACCGACATCGCGAGAGCGCCGTAAAAACTCTCGCCAGAGGGGCCCGGCACCAGGTTGCCCGTCGGCCGATGTCTGAGGCCGAGGGATGTTCACAGAGATAGTCAAGTTCGCGGCTCAGTCAAGATCGGGCTGGCGCGCGCGATCGCTTTTCTCGGGAACCATCCGGGCCTCCGGTCGTTAGCTCCTCAGTTGCCCGACAGATGTGTCGCCGATGGGCCGCCGACTTCGGTCGCGGCGCGCTCGGTGCGCGGTCGGGAAACGGAGCCAGTGTAACGAGAAGGGAGAGGACGACCATGCCGACCCACAGCCACGTTCCAGACACCCATATTCCCGACAAGCGCACGCAAGCGCCAGACCGCATGAAGCGGGCAAAGCCGAACCGGATGAAGACAGCCCAGGTGATGCCGCCGCACCAAGTAGATTTGACGCTGACGCCGGGCGTTCACCACGACATCCACGTGCCCGCGCATGTGACGGGTGGAGATTTGTCGCGCGAGGGGCCGATCACGAGTGACGACAAGGGCTCCGACAAGAACTGAATTCCAGCCGATAGCGAGAGAGATATATGACCGCAAATACCGTGCCCGTCGACCTGACCATGAAGCATGAGAGTGAGTGGCGGGCGATTGCCGTCCCTGCCACGGCGACTGTGCGTGTTGGTGTGAGGGCGGGAGAGACAAAGCGGGGCGGTGGTGAGGGGCGATCTGCGGGTTGAAGGTGATCTTGCCGGGGAGTGTCCGTCACAAGATCGCTTATCACGGGGGCGATACCCCACCCGCCAACGTCATCCTCGGGCTCGTCCCGAGGATCTGCCGAGGGTTGGTCTGGGCTGGACGTGCGTGGATTTTAACGCCGGTGGGCGGTCCATGACCGTTGCACTCGCGGAGGCGTGCTTAGATCCTCGGGACGAGCCCGAGGATGACGTCGCCGGGTGTGGTTTTCCCGATGGCACAGCCGCACGAGAGGCTGTCGTAATCGCCAGTAAAGCTTGTTTCGTCGTTATTGATTCCGCCGGTGCCACACGCTCCGCCGTCATCCTCGGGCTCGTCCCGAGGATCTGCCGAGGGTTGGGCTGGACGGTACGTACATGGATTTTAACGCCGGTGGGTAGTCCATGACCGTTGCACCCGCGGAGGCGTGCTTAGATCCTCGGGACGAGCCCGAGGATGACGTCGCTGGGTGTGGTTGGCGTCGTGGCATACTGGCACGAAAGGCTGGCCACCACCCTCAAAACCCGATTGTTTCCTCAAACGCGTCCCAGGAACGGGTGAGTTCGTAGCGGCCGATGCCGGGGAGGGCGAAGTGGCCGAAGTAGGGGCTGAGCTGGAATTCGGCGAAGGTCTCGCTGAGCTTGCCGACGGCGCCGACATAGATCGCCGACGCCAGGCCCGTGCGGTTGGCGCCGTGTTCGCAGTGGATGAGGAGCGGCTTGGGCGCATCCGCCATCAGCTTGGCGAGGCGCTCGGCCTCGGGGATCGGCAATAGCTTCGACGAGGACATCGGGAAATCGATGAGGGTGATGCCGGCCTTCTGAGCGGCTGCCGCCTCATTGCGGTACCAGTCGGTGCGCTCCTCGTCGCGCAGGTTCACGATCGTCTTGATGCCGTAGGTATCGGCATAGGTGGCGATGTCGGAGCCGCTCGGTTGGGCGGAGCGGTAGAGCTCGCCGGGGATGACTTCGTGGAAATTTCCGGTGAGCTGGCCGATGCCGGCATGGCCAAGGACTAGGAGCACAGCGCCTAGCGCGAGGCCTGCGGGCCACTTCAGAAATCTCATATATCGTCGCGTCATGCGTTTACTTCTTCTCAGCAGCCATCGTGGCCTTTCCATCGTCGCTGTCGCAGCGATCGTGCCTCACATGGGGAGCGGAGGGAGGCCATGCCAGCGATTTCGGCGACCGGCGCCTTCAATCAAACGTGAGCGGAGGGCTGTAGCGGGCAAATGGCGCGATGATGTGGCGGCCGGGGGAAGTTAATCTAGCCAGGCGAAACTTGCCGGGGGCAAATGGCGCTTGCCAACCTTTCGGAAAGGATTGCGCGGCGATAATCGGCCATCACGGGAATCGGGACGCCATGGCTAAGACAGCGACACGCCGCAAGACATCGACACGCTCGCGGGCGGGAGCGAGAAAGAGCGGAGGCGGCAGCCCGCTTCCCTGGGTGGTCGTGGGTGCGCTCGCCTTTGGCGGCATCGCCGTCTACGACAACTGGAAGAGCGTGAAGCCGATGCTCGCCTCGCATGCGCCATCGGCCTCGCGGCCGGTCAGCGTGGCGAAGAACACACGCGAGCGCGATGCGGTGCCGAGGCAGACGGCGTCGATCGCGCCGGTCTCCAAGATCATTCCGCCGGCGGCCGTGCCGATCCCCTCGTCCAAGGGGCCGGCTTCCGAACGGGCGGAGCCGGTTTCGATTTCGCCAGCGTCCATTTCACCGGCGCAGACGCAATCCGCCAAGGCTGCCTTCGGCTATTGCGGGCAGGGCGAGCATATCAACTGCGTCGCCGACGGCAGCACCTTCTGGTACAAGGGCGAGAAGATCGTCATCGCCGATATCGTCAGCCCAGGCATCGACAATGCGCGCTGCGACGGCGAGCGCAAGGCGGGCTTTGCGGCCAAGCTCCGGCTGCTCAACCTTTTGAATGCCGGGTCGTTCTCGATGAACGCCGCCGGTCAGCCCGACAAGGGGGCAGCACCCCGGGTCATCTCGCGCGACGGTCGCTCGATCGGCGCGCAGCTGGTGGACGAAGGCTTGGCACGCAAGCCCGGCAAGGGCGCCTGGTGCGCCTGAGCATCGTTTAAACCTACTTCTGCTTCGGCGCCTTGCCGTTGGTCTTGAAGACGGCGGAGAAGGCCGTGTCGGTGCTCTTGGCGCTGCATTCGATGGCGACCGGCTTGCCGTCATAGGGGTTGCCGAGCGTGCAGCTTCCCGAGACCTTGACCTGCCCGGTCATCTTCTGGCCGGCGCCTGTCACCACCATATCGAGCGGCAACGTGACATTGCCTGCCGATGCTGGCTTGATCTTGGTGCCGTCCCCCTGGAAGCCGAGCATCTTGCCTTCGGCGGAGAAGATGAAGGTGACCTGACCGTTGACCAGCGTGACGCTGGCGATCTCGTTCTGGCAGGGCTTGGAGACATCGACCTTGCCGACGACGAGCTTGCTGCAACGTCCAGCCAGCGTCAGCGCGCCAGGTGCGCCGGGAAAGTTCTGCTGTGCCGTGCCCGCTGCCTGCGCGATCGATGCCGACAGAAGTGCGCCGGCGGTCAGGATTACCAGTTTCATTTCAATACCTCGTCATGCCTAAAGCTTGTCGCCATGGCACCGAGGCCATGACATTCTACTGTGTTCGAAATTGGTCAGCACGCTAGACTTTCAATGTCTTGGCACACAACTTCGCAGTCCAAGAAAAGCCACCAGAAATGGCTGCCGAAACCACTTTTACATATGCTCATCCGATAATAAGACCGTCGCGCCCCGTGTGGGGCGTTTTGAGGGGAAACATGAGAAACATCACGCTGTCGGCGGTCTCCGCCATCGCATTTCTGGCATTCGCAGGCGTCTCTCACGCGGAAGACCTGGTCTTCACGCTGAAGAACGGCACCAACTCGGTGCTCACCAATTTCTACACCTCGCCCGTTGGCGTCAACGAGTGGGAAGACGACGTCTTCGGCAAGCAGGTGCTGAACCCGGGCGAAAGCATGGACATCACCATCGGTGACGGCCGCGACGTCTGCAAATACGACATGAAATTCGAGTTCGAGGAAGGCTCCAACCTCGACACGACCACCGACACGCAGAACCTCTGCGAAATGGGCTCCTATACGATCCACGAATAAGCGTTCGCGCGGTTCGCTCCGACTTGAAGAGGTCCGGCCTATCCGCCGGGCCTCTTTTCGTTTCAGTGCCTGGCTTGCGCGATGCCCGACAGCAAAACGCCCCGGAGACCGGGGCGGTGGTTGCTGCTGCCTGTCAGGCCGACATGCTTAGCGGCAGACGCGGATGCTTTCCATGTGATAGCCGCCGTCATAGGCGTTCTGCACCTGGCGATCCTCGAACCAGCAGCGCGGCGGAGGCGGCGGTGGCGGATCGATATAACGCGGGCCGGAATTGCCGTTGGCAATCGCGCCGCCGATCAGGCCGCCGATAACGCCAGCCGCAAGACCACCGGCGATGACGGCGCCATCATTGTGATGGCGGCGGCGCGGCGGCGGCGGGGGTGGCGGCTGGTCGCGGTAACCATAGCCCGGCGGGCGACGGTCGTAATACTGCGCCATTGCCGGCGCGGTGGTCGCCAGGACGCTGCTGAACGTGGTTGCGGCAACCACGGCGTACAGAGCCATCTTCTTCATTCGCATGCGTCTCCGTTAAGATCGAGAGGCTCGATAGCCACTCAACATGCCCAGAAGATGGCATTGGTTGGCTTAATGGATTCTGAACGAGGTTGGGGTGTGGACAGGTCTTGAAGTGGATGGGTCGGTGCCGGGTCGCAGCTGGCGGATCGCCGCGGGCCGCGTCGCTTCGTGAAATACATTTCGCCGTCGGAACGTCGATTGGGTGCTTTGGATCGCCGATCGCCGAAACGAATAAGGGCTCAGCGATTTCTCGCTAAGCCCTTGACTATTCAGTCTAATCTGGATGGTGGGCGTGACAGGGATTGAACCTGTGACCCCTACGATGTCAACGTAGTGCTCTCCCGCTGAGCTACACGCCCATCCGATGTCGGCGCATAGACCACAAACCTATTTGGCCGTCAATAGGCCTTTTTCAGATTTGTGACATGCGCCCACAGAACCCTTAGGCCGCAAGCATTTTATTGACTTCGTCAACGAGGTCGCGGAGGTGGAAAGGCTTGGAAAGGACCTTCGCGTCCTTCGGTGCCTTCGAATCAGGGTTGAGCGCGACGGCCGCAAAACCGGTGATGAACATCACCTTGAGGTCGGGATCGAGTTCGGTGGCGCGGCGCGCCAGCTCGATGCCGTCCATTTCGGGCATGACGATGTCGGTGAGAAGAAGGGAAAAGGGTTCTTCGCGAAGGCGGTCGTATGCGCTGGCGCCGTTGTCGTAGGACAGGACCTTGTAGCCTGCCTTTTCGAGCGCCTTCACAAGGAAGCGGCGCATGTCGTTGTCGTCTTCTGCAAGAAGTATCTTCTGAGTCATTATCCAGACCGCTGATCAGTGGAATTTATGCGTGAGTATTGGTCATTTACACTAGATTTCGGCCGGTAAACAACCGGTGAAGCGCCTGTGCAAAGCGTCATCCCCATGAGATAGTATGGACTTGGCGGCCTTCAACTGGCAACATGGGGCAAGCAGCTGCCTGCCAGCATGGTTAAGAGGGAAACAGGTGGACGAGATTCCCGCGTACGAGCTTTTTGAGATACGGGAACCCGCGTCGCACACCATTCCATTCGTCTACAATTCCCCCCATAGCGGCCGCATCTATCCGCCGGAGTTCATCGCGCAATCGAGATTGCAGGGGATGTCGATCCGCCGCTCGGAAGACCATTATGTCGACGAGCTGTTTTCGGCGGCCGGCGCGCTCGGGGCGCCGCTGCTTCTCGCCAATTTTCCGCGCGCCTATCTCGATGTGAACCGCGAGCCATACGAACTGGACCCGCGCATGTTCGACGGGCTCCTGCCTGCCTACGCCAATATCAATTCGCTGCGGGTGGCCGGCGGTCTCGGGACGATCCCCAGGATCGTCGCCGAGAACATGGAGATCTACGCGCGGCGCTTGCCGGTGCAGGAGGCGCTCGATCGTATCGAGGCGGTCTACAAGCCCTATCACGCCGCACTGCGCCGGCTGATCGCACGCACGCATGTGCAGTTCGGCTTCGGCGTGCTGATCGACTGCCATTCGATGCCGGGCAATATCCGCGTTGCGGGCGCCACCTCGCGGCCGGATTTCATCATCGGCGACCGCTATGGCACCAGCGCCTCGGCGGAGCTGTCGCGCATGGCCGTCAGCATCTTCGAGGAGATGGGCTTTGCCGCGATCCGCAACAAGCCCTATGCCGGCGGCTTCATCACCGAGCATTACGGCCGCCCCTCGCGCGGCCTGCACGCGCTGCAGATCGAGGTCAATCGCTCGATCTATGTCGACGAAGTGACGCTCGAACGGCGCGCCGATTTCCCGCTCGTGGCCGCCGCGATCACCTCCTTCATGCGGCAGATGGCCGACTACGTCGCCAAGTTCGCCGGCGATACGGCGCTGGCGGCTGAGTAGGGCGGTTTTTCGCGCGCATTCGAGCGCGCCGTATTCCAGTGCAGTATTGCTGTCGTGAAGTTGCGGTAGGTTACCTGTCGCGGCGACGGGTTTTCGCGTGTCTGTGCGACGGTGCCGGTTTGTTTCCAACCCGACAAAAAAAGACCGCCTTGCGGCGGTCCAAGTCTAGGGAGGAAACACCCAAGGAGGGTATTTACAGTCAGAAGACTGTAGGGAGACGCTACTATTGCAGTGCACAATTGTCAATCATTTTATTGCGGTGCGCAAAATATGTGCAGCCGGCTAAAAGTTGCTGCTTCCGTTTGCAAAATGAGCCTTTTCGGCTATGGAAAGCGGCATCGACAGTCTCACACGGATGTCCCTCATGTTTCCTGATCGCACCTTCTTCAATCGCCTCGCGGAAGCCGCCAAGGCCGAGACGCTGCCGCGGTTTCGCTCCGGGACCGGCGTGACGAACAAGCTGGCGTCGGGCTTCGACCCCGTCACCGAGGGCGATCGGGCAGCGGAAGTGGCGATCCGGGCGCTGATCGAGGCGCATTTTCCCGAGCATGGCATTCTCGGCGAGGAGTTCGGCAATATCGGGCTCGATCGTGAGCATGTCTGGGTGATCGATCCGATCGACGGCACGCGGGCGTTCATCTCGGGCGTTCCCGTCTGGGGTACGCTGATCGGCCTCTACAAGAACGGCAGGGCGGTCATGGGGATGATCGAGCAGCCGTTTACCGGCGAGCGCTATTTCGCCGATGAGAGCGGATCCTACTACACCGGTCCGGAGGGCGAGCGGAAGCTTCAGGTGCGCGATTGCGCCGGGCTTTCCGATGCGATCCTGTTCACCACCTCGCCGCATCTCTTCGCCGGCACCGAGATGGACCGCTATCGCGAGATCGAGAGCCAGGTCCGGCTCTTCCGCTATGGCACCGATTGCTACGCCTATGCGCTTCTGGCGGCCGGGCATATCGATCTCGTCGTCGAGAACGGCCTGAAGCCCTACGACGTCGGCGGCATCATTCCCGTCATCGAGAAGGCCGGCGGCATCATCACCACCTGGGATGGCGGGCGGCCTGAGAATGGCGGCTCGATCATCGCCGCCGGGAGCCAGGCGGTCTATGATGCGGCGGCGGCGATTCTGCGTCGCTGAACCGAGGGTTGCGTCGTAGCCGGCAGGATCAGGCTAGGTTTCGTTAGATGACGGCAATGTTTGATAGCTTCGGTTGCTTTGTGTGCGGCTATTATATCGTCGGTTGCCGTCTTGCGCTGAACTCGTTGTTACTTGGCCGCGAACATGCCCGCATGGGATGAACATTAATCGAACAGAAAGAATTCGCTGCAAATCTTGCCTCCGAAGTGACTATTTTTGGATCTTTGCCTTTCCGGCGGTCCGCATTTTAGTATTGAGGCAAATTATAATGCAGCTTTTTTCTTTAGGCTCTGCCGCCGGCGCGAAAGCCGTTCTTGATGCAGTCAGCCGGTCCCAGGCCGTCATCGAGTTCGACATGGCGGGCAATATTCTGTTTGCCAACGAGAATTTTTGTCAGGCCATGGGGTATCGTCTCGACGAAATCGTCGGACGGAATCACAGCATGTTCGTAGCCCCTGAGGAAGCAAAGGGTGCCGATTATACGGCCTTCTGGAAGCAATTGAACAAGGGCGAATTCGATCGTCGGCAGTACAAGCGTATCGGCAAGGGCGGGCGCGAAGTGTGGATCGAAGCCTCCTACAATCCCGTTCTCAAGGGCAGCACACCCTACAAGGTCGTGAAGTTCGCCACCGTGATCACCGATACGAAGCTTAAGAGCGCCGAAGATGCTGGCAAGCTCGATGCTCTCTCGCGCGCACAGGCGACGATCGAATTCACGCCCGATGGCCATATCCTGACGGCCAACGAGAATTTCCTGACGACGCTCGGCTACACGCTTGAGGAAATCCGCGGCCGGCATCATTCAATGTTCTGCGATCCAGGCTATGCTGATAGTGGCGAATATAAGGAATTCTGGCGCAGCCTGGCTGCGGGCCAGTTCGCCGCCGACGAGTTCACGCGCATCGGTAAGGGTGGTCGGAAGGTTTTCATCCAGGCCTCCTACAACCCGATTTTCGACATGAACGGCAAAGTGTTCAAGGTCGTGAAGTTCGCGACCGATGTCAGCGAGCGGGTACGAGCCGTTAACGAGCTCGCCATCGGCCTGCAGGCGATGGCGGATGGCGATCTGGACCAGACGATCGAAAAGCCCTTCATTGCCTCGCTGGAGACGCTGCGCACCGATTACAACTCATCGATCGGCCGGCTGCGGGCGGCGATGCAGGCGATCGCCAGAAACGCGACGCAGATTGCGTCCGGTACCCGAGAGATCAGCGCGGCCTCCGACGATCTTGCCCGCCGTTCGGAATCGCAGGCTTCTTCCGTCGAGGAAACCGCCGCGGCTGTGACCGAGATCTCCACGACCGTATCGGATTCGGCGCGCCGGGCGGCCGATGCCGGGCGTCTTGTCGACGATACGACGAAGAGCGCGCAGGATTCCGCCGATGTCGTCAGGCAGACCGTCGAGGCGATGGCGCGGATCGAGCGTTCGTCGACCCAGATCGCCGGCATCGTCAGCGTTATCGACGATATCGCTTTCCAGACCAATCTTCTGGCGCTGAACGCCGGTGTCGAGGCCGCGCGGGCCGGTGAAGCAGGCAAGGGCTTCGCGGTCGTGGCGCAGGAGGTGCGACAGCTTGCGCAGCGTTCTGCCGATGCAGCCAAGGAAATCAAGGCACTGATCCACGATAGCGAAGCCTCGGTTCGCGATGGGGTGGCGCTGGTCGACAAGACCGGTGCGGCGCTGGAAGCGATCGCGACGCGGGTGCTGGAGGTGCACGACAATGTCTCCGGCATCGTGGTGGCGGCGCGCGAGCAATCGCAGGCGCTTGGGCAGATCAACGAGGCCGTGATGTCGATGGACCAGGACACGCAGCGCAATGCGGCGATGGTCGAGCAAACCGCGTCGGCCAGCCGCAAGCTGGCGGGGGAGGCGAGCGCGCTGTTCGAGCTGATCGGCCAGTTCAAGGTGGGCGACGAGCGAAGCGCGCGGGGCATGGCGCCGCTGGCCAGGGTTGCCTGACGATCGCGGTCTGGCGCCTCAGCGATGACGCGCCGTTCGCTCTATGGTGTCGATGCTAGGGGCGCAGGGCCGATGGTCTGACAGTCCAGATAATACAGGCAAAGAAAAAGGGTTCCGCCGGCAGGCTGGAACCCTTTTTTGTTTGGTCGTCTCGTTTGGCTAAGATCAGCCGCCGATGCCGCCGCGCATGCGGGCGGTGTCGAAGGCCGTCGGGCGCGGCGTCGGCACGGCCACGGCGGTCGGGACGGTGTAGGCAACGGCCTCGAAGGCGGCAGGCGCCGGCTCGGACGGGACGTAGGCCTGCTGGACCGGTACCTGCAGCACGTGCTGCTGCTTGGCTTGCGCCTGCTGCGGTTGGGCCTGCTGGAAGCGAGCCTGCTGGAATTGCGGCTGCTGAACTGGTGCCGGCTGCAGCTGTGCCGTCTGGACCTGGCTCTGCTGGACCTGGCCCTGCTGAATTTGCGGCTGCTCCATACGGACCGCTTCGGCGGTCGTCTGCATGGGGGCGGCCTGCGGCACGGGGACGCTTTCCGGCGCTTCGTAGGCGGTTTCGACGACGCCCTGCGCCATCGGGATCGGCTCGCGAGCCGGCGAAGCGGCAGGCGTCAGCAACTCGAACTGTGCAGCCATCTGGCTATGAGCGGGCACGAAATTCATCGCGACTTCGTAGGCGGGGAGCGGCGAGGGGGTCTGCAGCTCGCCATCGGCACCGCGCTTCTCGTAGAAGGCATTGCCGCCGGCAACCGTCACGTAGTGCATGTTGTCGTAGGGGAACTTCATGCCGTCGGTATGGAAGAACATGGCTTCCTTGACGGCGGGATTGCGCTCGCCCTTCAAGAGAGCATCAGCGGCAGCGTTGAGATCGGGCTCCGCCTGTGCCTTGACCTCACGGGTCATGACGCCGGGGGCGAACTGCTTGGCCTGCGAAACGACGCCGCAAATGGACTTGGGATAAGCCGGGGAGGTCAGGCGGTTCATCACGACGCTGCCGACAGCCATATAGCCGTCGTGGTCGGAATGCAGCGATTCGAAATACATCGCCCGCTTGAGGCAGGTTCGGTCTTCCGTCGTGTAATTGTAGGTGACCTTACCGGGCGTGCCGGTATGCAGACGCTTGGTCGTCTGAATGCTGCCTGTCGTCTTTGGCGTGCTCGTGCACCCCGTAGCAGCTAAGCCCACAATCATGATCCCGAACAGAGATCGTCCCAATACGTAATGCGCCCTCAACGCCAGGTGCCCCCTATGTGATTAGTTCAGCCCTTATCGAAAAAGTGGGTAACTAATATCTTACAATCGTAAAAATTCAAACACCGCGTTACATTTTTGTCTCAAAATGTGATCGGGCCGGGCGGAACGATACGATTTCGGAAGCGCTCGCTGGGGATCTGACCCCGCCTAAGGCGCTTCGGCTCAGGTGCCGAAGCCTTCGAATTCCTCGGAAACCTCGGCATCCGCGCCCGGAATGAAGGCGTGGAAGGCGGCGAGCGCCGCTTGCCGGTAGACGTCGCGTTCCTGCAACACTTCGTGACGAGCGCCGTTGATCGGCACCAGCTGACCGGCGCGGAAATAGCGCGAGAGACGCTCCTGGGCGATGTAGGGCACGATCGTATCGCGCGTCGGGGCGATGACGACGGTCGGGATGGTGATCGAAAAGAGGTGGTTCGGCGCGGTGACGCGCTCGATGGTCTTGAAGGATTCGACCAGCCAGCGCGCGGTGGGCGGGCCGAGCGTGAGATCGGGATTTGCCTCAGCAATCGCGACGTTGCGTTCGAAGCGCACTTCGTCCGATGTCAGCGGATTGTCACGGAAGGGTTTTTCCTTGAGCTTGGGCGACAGCGGATGCGAACCGAGGCCGAGCGCGCAGGCCGCGGACGCGAGCCACCTGATGGTGCCCGCCGAGGCTGCCTGGCCCGAGAGGCCGATGAAGGGCGCCGTCAGCACCATGCGCTCGATGCGCGTCGTCAGATAAGGAGCAGCCGACAGCGCGATCAGCGCGCCGGTCGAATGCGCCAGTATATAGAAGGGCAGGCGGGTATCCGGCAGCACGACTTTCTCGAGGAAGGTATCGAGGTCGTGCTCGTAATCGATGAAGCGGCGGACATGGCCGTAGTGACGCTTTTTCAGCATGCGGTCGGAATTGCCCTGGCCGCGCAGATCGAAGGTGGCGACCCACAGACCCTTGTCGGTCAGGTCGCGGATCGTCTCGTAATATTTCTCGATGAATTCGTTGCGCCCGTGCAAGAGCACGACGGTGCCCTTGGCGACGGGTGCCTGGGAGCGGAAGACGGCGTAGCGCAGCTTCAGGCCGTCATGCGTCTCGAAGTAGCCTTCCGTGCGATTTTCCGGAACCGGATTGCCGGGTGTCGAAAACAGAACCTGTTCCATAGCCGTCAGCGCGCGCCCTTCGAAAGGATTCGGAATAGAAGTAAAGCGGATAGGCGATCGGCCTGTCAAATCAAAGAAAAAAGCGTTCCTGAGATGCGCGTCGCCCGCGCTCGGCCAAAAAAAGTGGCCGGCATGCGGGACCTGAGCGGAGCGCAGTGCCGGCCGGAGATCGGGCTGAAGACGAAGGGACGATACACTCCAGCCATCGAGCCAGTGTAACCCGATGACGCAATCATTAGGCCCGCGCGTCTGAACGGATGCCGAACCGGGTGTTCATGCGCGGTTCACTGTGGCTGGCCGTGGATTTTCGGTGGTTGCGGGCGGCCCTCAGAAAGGGTCTTGAAGTCCGAAAAAGCCATCCCCATCTCATGGTAGCGGACGCCAGAACGGGTCCGCGGAACCGTCCCGAAGCTGCCGATCAAGGGGTTTTTGGGGCAATTTATCGCAATCAGTCGCTTCCTCAGGAGGACATCATGCGTCACGTAGACTTCTCTCCCCTCTATCGTTCCACCGTCGGTTTCGACCGTCTCTTCACCATGCTCGACAGCCTGGGCCAGCCCGACCAGGGCCAGACCTATCCGCCCTACAATATCGAGCGTACCGGTGAAAACACCTACCGCATCACAATGGCCGTCGCCGGTTTCGACGAAACCGAAATTTCGATCGAAGCGCAGGCCCATGCTCTCACCGTCAAGGGCGAGAAGAATGAAGACAATGCGGAAGGCTCCGAATTCCTCTATCGCGGCATCGCCAAGCGTACCTTCGAGCGTCGCTTCCAGCTTGCCGATCATGTCGAGGTCACGGCTGCTTCGCTGAAGAACGGTCTGCTCCATATCGACCTTCTTCGCAGCATTCCCGAGGCCATGAAGCCCCGCAAGATCGCGATCGCCGCCGAGCCGGTGAGCGCGCCGAAGGCCATCGAGGCTCAGGTCACCAACTAAGTCACCAACGAACCAATCCCTCCCAGGATATGGCAAGGAAGCGGCGTCCCCACGGGGCGCCGCTTTTTTGTTGTTCGGCACGCCAGGTTGGCGGCGCGTCGGGTCACGCCGGGTTGGCGGCCTGTTCCACTTCGGCTGCGGTGGCGCGGCGGTGGTGGGCGGCTGCATATTTCTGGGCGATGACGGCGCAGACCATCAGCTGGATCTGGTGGAAGAGCATCAGCGGCAGGACGATGGCGCCGATTGCCTGGCCGGCGAAGATGACGTTGGCCATGGGGACGCCGCTCGCCAGGCTCTTCTTCGAGCCGCAGAAGGTGATGGTGATCTGGTCGGCTTCGTTGAAGCCCATCAGACGGCTGCCGAAGGTGGTGGCGCAGAGGACGAGCGCCAGCAGAACCATGTCGGCGACGATGACAACCGCGATATCGGACAGCGAGAAGGTGTGCCACAGGCCCTCGACGACGGCGGTCGAGAAGGCGAGGTAGACGACCATCAGGATCGAGCCGCGGTCGACGGGCATCAGGATCTTCTTCTTGGCGCGGATCCAGTCGCCGATCCAGGGCTGCAGCACCTGGCCGACGATGAAGGGGAGCAGCAGCTGCGTGAAGATCTGCAGCAACGCATCCCAGGAAAAGCCGCCATGGCCGCCGACAGAGAAAAGCAGGCCGACGAGAAGCGGGGTCAGGAACATGCCGAAGATGTTCGACGCCGAGGCCGAGCAGATCGCGGCCGGCACGTTGCCGCCGGCCATCGAGGTGAAGGCGATCGAGGACTGTACCGTGGATGGCAGCACGCAGAGGAAGAGAATGCCGAGATAGAGCGAATGCGGCAGGATCGTTTCAGGAATGAAGCCGAGACCCATGCCGAGCAGCGGGAAGACGCCGAAGGTGGTGAGCAGGATGACCAGATGCAGCCGCCAGTGCAGCAGGCCGGCGATCACCACGTCGCGTGACAGGCGCGCGCCGTGCAGGAAGAAGAGAGCCGCGATCGCGATGGTCGTCGCCGTGCCGAAGTAGTGGGCGAAGGCGCCGCTTGCCGGCAGGATCGATGCAAGGATGACCGTGCAGACCAGGAGGATCGTGAAAGTATCGGGCAGGAAACGGCGCATGGGCTTAGTCTCGGCTTGTTCGGCATTGTAGCCGGCTTTTGATGGATCAATCCTGTTTCTTCCATTATGATACGCGATGCAAGAAATAACAGTTATCGCGAAGCGGGATAATCATGCTTGATCTTACGCAATTGCGCAGCTTCGTCGCCGTCGAGCAGATGGGGAGCTTCACGCTGGCCGCCGAGCGGCTGGGGCTTGGGCAATCCACCGTCAGCCAGCATATCCAGCGGCTGGAGACCTCGGTCGGGCGGCGGCTGCTCGCCCGCGATACGCACAAGGTGGTCCTGACCACGGATGGCGAGGCGCTGCTGTCGCATGCGCGCGCCATGCTTTCGATCGAGGGGCAGGTGCAATCGCTGTTCGGCGGCCGCAGCCTGCGCGGCAAGCTGCGGCTGGGGGTGTCGGAGGATTTCGTCACCAGCCAGCTGCCCGGCGTGCTTGAGGATTTCGTGCGCTCGCACCCGTCGGTAGATCTGGAGTTGACGGTGGCGCTCTCGGGTGTGCTTTATGAAATGCAGGACAATGGCGAGATCGATCTGGTGCTCGCCAAGCGGCGGCTGGGTGACGCGCGGGGACGGCTGGTCTATCGCGAGCCGCTGGTATGGCTGGCGCGCGATCCCGATCACATCATGAGCGCGTCGCCTTTGCCGCTGATCGCCTTTCCGCCGCCGAGTGTGACGCGGGCGATCTCGCTTGAGGCGCTGGGGCGGCACCAGATTTCCTGGCGGATCGTCTGCACCTGTGGGAGCCTGAGCGGGCTGACGGCGGCTGCGCGCGCCGGGATGGGCGTGCTCGTGCAGCCGCGCAGCATGGCGCCATCGGGGCTGAAGGTGATCGGCAAGGGCAAGCTGCCCGTGCTCGAGGATGTCGAGTTCGTGCTGGTGCCGCGCAAGGGGGCGGACCAGGCGCTGGTATCGGCGCTGTCGGACGATATTCTCTCCAAGGTCAGGAGCCTCAGGTCGAGCTGAGATCGTCTGTCCGCCCGGATAGCGCGATATGTGGTTAATCGATTGCCCGGCATTTTAAGTATCCCTCAACCCTGTCGCTTAGGCTTCTGGTTACCTTGGACCCCTTAGTTTGGTCCTCGCTCAAGGTCGACGTTCGGGGCTACAGGGAGAACGGACGATGGTATATGGAGCGCTCTTCGTCTCCGGGCTGGTCGCCTGCGTGATGCTCATCGTCGTGGCCGGCCACGATAGCAAGACGACGGATAACGGGGCGCCGCCCTCCGCCGTGATGCTGCATCAGAATTAGACGTTTGCGAGAATCAACTCGACGATCTCGATAGTGGTGATCCGCCGCCCTCGGGCGCGGATCACCATTGTCATTCACGCATCATTGCAATGGCTTTCGCGGCGTTGCCTTCACCGGCTGCGATTTTCCAGACTTCGGTAGCCGTTGCCATAAATGACTGCAGTCGGCCCTAACCGGTCATTGACCAAATGAAATTCGGCCCTCACCTTCTAAGCATCAAAGTTGCTGACAGCCCACTCTGAGGTACTTCTCGATAGCAGAATGGCGCGATCTGACTAACGATGAATAGCAATGCATTGAATCATTGTTGTATGCCACCAATTGGGCCGACGTTTGGAGAGTCAAAGAAATCATCGGCCGCGTACTCGCCGAATTTGGGTCATTGGCTCTGACAGCGAGGTGCTCGGAAAGACCCCGACCTGAAAACAAGTCCTATTTTATCGGCATATTTTGCCGACGATGGTGACGAAGAAATTCCCGGCGGCGAAATACTCTTGTTTGAAAAAGATGGTTTCTTGACCGAACTTCAAATCTATCGAGGACGATGGCGTCCACTCAGGGGCGACCTCGATCCAAAGAGGATTTTTATGATCCGGGAGATTTAAGTTCAATCCTCAGCGATAAACGCACGGTTAATTAAACATCGTCGAGTACAACCTTCGCAGGTTAAATATTCGGTTTGACATGGTTCGATTTATTACAATCGCCGCGACCATACTGATGGCCCTTGCCTTCCTTGCCCGATGCGAGAAGCTAGGTTTTCACCATTGGGAATGGCACCAAAAACTGACGGTGGTCGTCGATACTCCCGATGGACCTAAGACCGGGAGTTCCGTTGTCGGGATCGAGATGAGCGTAGGGCCGCGCTGGTCGCAACTCATCGATGCTGGGAGATTGACGATGCAGGGCGAGGCGGCAGCCGTCGAGGTTTCGCCGGGCAAATATCTATTCGCACTCCTCGATAACTACGACGGGTCCACAGCTCTCAAGATGTTCCCTATGCGCGGCAAGCCCCGCGGCATGGAAGAGGAGGAATACTACAGGCGGATCGACGAGATGGTAACTTCACGGCAAACTGTCGAACTTCCCGTCGAGTACTTTCCGCTGCTTGTCAGTTTTCGCGATTTGTCTAACCCAATGAGTGTGGTTGCCGCAGGCCCAGTCAGTTTCAAGGGCTTGGATTTCCCCACTGTCGCTGAGCCACGTGACCTCTCTCGAATATTCGGCCCCGGATACTCGATACAGTCCATAACGCTCAGCATTGTGGACGATGAGGTCACCGATGGCGTGATTGATCGGATACTGCCATGGCTTGACCAGTATCGCGACAAGGCTCTCGATGGCAGGTCGATACGGACCATCGAGGCGACTAATCAGCTCGCGAACTCCTTGGGATCGGGTTCCTTTCGATTAAAGTGACTAGATGTCCAGAAACGCAAACCACACATGTCCGCTTCTGGCGCAAAGCCGCCGCGCACTGGCTTGGTGGCGTCTGAGACCGAACTCCGCGATTTTCGGCCGGCACACAAAAATGTCGCAGCGAAATCCCCGGTCATCCGGATCAAAGTTTGATCTATGTCAAAGCTGCCGCGCGGGGGGCGACATAGCTTCCGGGCATGCGCCAGAAAACATTCATATCACGAAATTTTCGCCGGTTTGTCGCACCTCTTGCGCTGCTTCCTCTCAGCGGTTGCAATATGGTGGTGATGAACCCAACGGGGGATATCGCTCTTCAGGAGCGTAACCTCATCCTCGTCGCACTCGGCATGATGCTTCTCGTCGTCATTCCGGTGTTGACCCTGATCGTGGTCTTCGCGTTCCGATACCGCAAGGGCCGAGCGCCCGAGAAGTATGATCCGAACTTCACCCATTCGGCACCGATCGAAGTGGTGGTCTGGTCGATCCCGCTCCTGATCATCGCGTGTCTCGGCGTGGTCACATGGATCACCACCCACAGCCTCGATCCGTTCCGCCCACTCGATCGAATTTCCGCCGACAAGCCGCTGGCCAAGGACCACAAGCCTCTCGACATCCAGGTCGTCGCCATGGATTGGAAGTGGCTCTTCATCTATCCCGAACAAGGCATCGCGACCGTCAACGAGTTGGCACTCCCGGTCGATGTCCCCGTACGTTTCTCCATCACCTCGACCAACCAGTTCAACACCTTCTCGGCGCCCACGCTGGCGGGCATGATCTATGCGATGCCGGGCATGAAATCGATGTTGCACGCCGTGCTCAATGCACCGGGCGACAGCTGGGGCTACTCCGGCAACTACACCGGCGCCGGCTATTCCGACATGCGGTTCAAGCTGCACGGTGTCGATCAGGCAGGGTTCGACCAATGGGCCGCGGGGATAAAGGCCGCGGGCGAGACGCTGTCGACCGATCGTTACGTCGAACTGGACAAGCCGAGCGAGAAGGTGCCCGTCATGCACTTCTCCACCGTCGCCTCCGGTCTCTTTGATCGCGTTCTCAACCGTTGCGTGGTCGCCGGCACCGAATGCGCCGCCGACATCATGAAGAAGGATCGCGCGCTCGACCGCGACAATGGCGGCATGTTCGCGCCGCAGCCCATGGATCATTCAGCCATGCAAGTCAGCGACGGCCCGATGAGCCAGGGCATGCCATCCATGAGCCACACCTCGACATCCGGCGACGTCACCGCCGCCGTTCCGGCCGCTCATGACCACACCAACACCGGCACCAACAATGGCGCGCTCGCCGCGCCTGAACAGCAGGGTTCCAATGCAAGACCATAGCTTCACCACGACAGTCTTCGGGCGGCTTACGCTCGAATCGCTGCCGATCCACGAGCCGATCCTTGTCGGCACTTTCATCGCGGTCGCCGCGCTCGGTCTGATCATCGTCGCCGCACTCACCTACTTCCGGCTCTGGGGCTATCTCTGGAAGGAGTGGTTCACCTCCGTCGATCACAAGAGGATCGGCATCATGTACATCGTGCTGGCGATCATCATGCTGCTGCGCGGCTTCTCCGATGCCGTGATGATGCGCCTGCAACAGGCCGTTGCTTTCGGTGGCAACGAGGGCTTCCTGCACTCGAGCCACTACGACCAGATCTTCACCGCCCACGGAACGATCATGATCTTCTTCGTGGCGATCCCGCTGGTCGTCGGCATCGTCAACTTCGTCATGCCGCTGCAGATCGGCGCGCGCGACGTCGCCTTCCCCTATCTGAACAACCTCAGCTTCTGGCTGACCGTCGCAGGTTCGGTTCTGGTGATGATCTCGCTGTTCGTCGGCGAATTCGCACGCACCGGCTGGCTGTCCTACGCGCCGCTGGCTGAGAAAGCCTTCAGTCCGGATACCGGGGTCGACTATTATCTGTGGTCGCTCGAAATCGCCGGCATCGGCACCACGCTCTCGGCCGTCAACATGGTGGCAACCGTCATCAAGATGCGCGCGCCCGGCATGAGCCTGATGAAGATGCCCGTCTTCACCTGGACCGCGCTTTGCAGCAACGTCCTCGCCATCGCCATCTTCCCGGCGCTGACGGCAGCCTTCTTCCTGCTGCTGCTCGACCGCTATCTCGACACCGCCTTCTTCATCAATGATCTCGGCGGCAATGCGATGCTCTACTGGAACATGGTGTGGATGTGGGGTCACCCAGAGGTCTACGTCCTGATCCTGCCGGCCTTCGGCATCTATTCGGAAATCACCTCGACCTTCACCGGCAAGCGCCTGTTCGGCTACGGGTCGATGGTCTACGCCACGGTGGTCATCACCATTCTCTCGTACCTCGTCTGGCTGCACCACTATTTCACCATGGGATCGGGCGCGAGCGTCAACGCCTTCTTCGGGATCGCCACGATGGTGATCGCCATTCCGACCGGGGCGAAGGTGTTCAACTGGCTGTTCACGATGTTCCGCGGCGAAATCCGCTTTGAACTGCCGATGATGTGGGTCGTGGCGTTCATGCTGACCTTCGTGGTCGGTGGCATGACGGGCGTGCTTCTCGCCGTGCCGGCTGCCGACTTCGTGCTGCATAACTCGCTGTTCCTCGTGGCGCACTTCCACAACACCATCATCGGCGGCGTCGTCTTCGGTCTCTTCGCCGGCATGACCTACTGGTTCCCGAAGGCCTTCGGCTTCAAGATGGACGAGTTCTGGGGCAAGGTTGCCTTCTGGGGCTGGGTCATCGGCTACTGGGTCGCCTGGACACCGATCTACATCGTCGGCCTGATGGGAACCACACGCCGCGTCAACCACTTCGACGACCCGACGCTGCAGCCTTACTTCGTCATCGCGCTGATCGGCGCCGTGATCATCCTCATCGGTGTGCTCGGCTTTGTCATGGCGATCGTCATGGGCATCGTGAAGCGCAACAAGCTGCGTGATGTCACCGGCGACCCCTGGGGCGGCCGTACGCTGGAATGGTCGACGACTTCGCCTCCGCCTGCCTACAACTTCGCGATCACGCCCGTCGTCTACGAACTCGACGCCTGGCACGACATGAAGGAGCATGGCTACAAGCACCCGACCGAAGGCTTCCGCCCCGTCCACATGCCGCGCAATACAGCCACCGGCGTCGTCGTTGCGGCACTCGCCACGGCACTGGGCTTCGGCATGATCTGGTACATGTGGTGGCTGGCCGCCATCAGCTTCGCCGGCATCCTCGTCGTCTCGATCGTCCACACCTTCAACTACAGCCGCGATCATTACATCCCGGCCGATGCGATCGCGCTTACCGAAGGCAAGCGTGCGCAGCAGCCGGCAGCGAGGGCCTGACATGACCATTCAACTCGTCAAGAAGGACGCCCCACGCGTCTATCACCTGCCCGAAGCCGAGGAGCATTATCACAGTGGCGGCGCCACGATGCTCGGCTTCTGGATCTACCTGATGAGCGATGCGCTGATCTTCGCCTCGCTGTTTGCCGTCTATGGAACGCTCAGCCGCAATTATGCGGGTGGGCCTCCGCCTCAGCATCTGTTCGAGCTGCCGCTGGTGGCGCTGAACACCGGCTTCCTGCTCGCATCGTCGATCGTGCTTTCGCTCGGCATGCAAGCGATGGCAGCCGGACGGACGGCCACCATGTGGCGGCTGCTTGCCGTCACCGGCGTGCTCGGCGCGGCGTTCCTTTGCGTGGAGCTCTACGAGTTCTCGTCGCTGATCGCAGAGGGGGCAACGCCGCAGCGCAGTGCCTTCCTGTCGGCCTTCTTCACGCTGGTTGGTACGCACGGCCTGCACGTCCTGTTCGGCCTGATCTGGCTGGTCACGCTCCTGGTGCAGATCGCCCAGCGCGGACTGAATGAGGACAACAAGCGTCGCCTGATGTGCCTGTCGATGTTCTGGCACTTCCTCGACATCATCTGGATCGGCGTCTTCACCGTCGTCTACCTGTTTGGAGCACTTCGTTGAGCACACATCATCACACCGAACCCGCTCACGGCAGCAAGGGCAGCATCTGGACCGGCTCGATCCTGTCGATCATCCTGACGGTCATTCCGTTCTGGCTGGTCATGTCCGGGGCGCTGGAAAATGCCGCGGCGACCACCGTGATCATCTTCGCGCTGGCCATCGCGCAGATCATCGTCCACGTCGTCTGCTTCCTGCATGTCGACAGCCGCGCGGAGAACGGCTGGACGCTGATCGCCTTCATCTTCACGGCCATCATCGTGGTCATCACGATCGTCGGCACGATCTGGGTCATGTACAACATGAACGTGAACATGATGCCGATGAGCGCGGGCGAAATGCGCAACATGTAGGCGAGGAGTGCGCGCCGCATGGCTGGGTGCGGCGCCATGAGGATCGGCCCGGTGATTTCGATCACCGGGCCGATCGGCGTTTATGGGCTTGGGATCAGCTCAGGATGCGAGGCAGCTCAGGAAGCCGTCGACGTCCTTTTCCTCTGTCGCGAAGCTGGTGACGAGGCGGATCAGGATCTCGTCTGCGCCGACGAGATCGGGCGTGGCTGACGGGATGGGCCATTCGTAGAATTTCGCGCCCTTGTCTTCGGCGGTCTTTCCGGCGCTCTTCCTTATAATGGCGAAGACTTCGTTCGACGTTGTCGACCAGGCAAGGCGGGCCGAGTTGCTGGCGCCGATGCCCACGCGCAGGCGGTCGGCCATTCCGTTGGCGTGGCCGGCGAGATCAAGCCAGAGACCGTTGTCGAGATAGGCGTCGAACTGGGCGGCGATGAAGCGCGACTTGGAGAAGAGTTGGGCGGCGCGCTTGCGGATGAAGGGCATCTCCTTCGCCTTTTCAGGATCGAAGACGACGATCGCCTCGGCGCACCAGCAGCCATTCTTGGTGCCGCCGAAGGAGAGAATGTCGACGCCGCGCTTCCAGGTCATCTCGGCGGGGCTTGCGCCGAGCGCCACCAGCGCATTGGCGAAGCGGGCGCCGTCCATGTGGAGCGGCAGCTTGCGCTCCTTGCAGATTGCGGAGATGGCGTCGATCTCGTCGAGCGAGTAGACGGTGCCGATCTCGGTCGCCTGGGTGATGGTGACGGCCGTTGCGCGGCCGTGATGAACGGCGTTTTCCGGGAAGCCGACAATCGCCTTGGAGAGCTTCGCCGGATCGATCTTGCCCAACTCGCCATCAACGGGAGAAAGCCGTGCCTGGCTGAAGAAATCGGGCGCGCCGCATTCGTCGGCGATCACATGGGCTTCGGCGTGACAGAAGGTGATGCCGCCGGGGCGCTGAACACTGGCAAGCGACAGCGAGTTGGCGGCCGTGCCGGTCGCCACGAAGAAGACAGAGACCTCGCGCTCGAAGATCTCGGCGAAGCGGGCCTCAACGCGGCGGTCGAGATCACTGGTGCCGTAAGCGGCGGCGAAGCCGGCGGATTCCTGCAGCAGGCGCTCGGCAATGGAACGATGGGCGCCAGCCCAGTTATCGGAAGCGAAAATCATGAGAAAAGCCTGGAAAAAATGGAGGTGGGGGCTGGTTCGAAGCGGAGCTTAATCCAAAGCTTCACTGGATCAAGTAACTGGGGTGGAACCCATCACAAAAATTGAATTCCGCAATCAACATACAATATGGAACGAAACCGCGTAATTTTATGTCGCAGTGCCGATCAATTTGGCAATCTTCCGTCTCTAATTGACGTTTTTTTAATCCATGGCCCTTGCGGAGCTGTCACGTTTCTGGCATAGAACCGATGAATTAGGACAGGGTTGCTGTCCTATTTTGGCCGCTAAGGCCGAAGAGGCGCCAAAAGACCTTACACTCGTTGGGTTTCACGCTATAGTTCACCGAGCGCGGACGAAGTTTCCCCGCACGGGACGCATGGCAGGCGCGGAGCGCAACGGTTGCTTTCGCTGAGAAAGCCTGCCGCCGGCGACCGGATCTTCGATAATGCAACAGCGCTGTCATGCGCCGAACCTAAGATCAGGGTCGGTGTGCGACGAAGAGCCGCCTGCACAGTCGCGGGCTCTGACAGGAGGCAAAACGATGACGAAGAACACGCCATCCACGGGTGTTGACCAGTTCGCAGCAGCAGACATGCGCGCGGTGGCCAATACGCGCAAACCTGCCACCGGTCTGCCGGCCAAACAGGGGCTTTACGATCCACGCAACGAACATGACGCCTGCGGCGTCGGCTTCGTCGCGCATATGAAGGGCCAGAAGTCGCACCAGATCGTGCGCGACGGCCTGTTCATTCTTGAGAACCTGACGCACCGCGGCGCGGTCGGCGCCGATCCGCTGATGGGTGACGGCGCGGGCATTCTCGTGCAGATTCCCGATCGCTTCTTCCGCGAGGAAATGGCCAAGCAGGGCATCACCCTTCCCAAGGCTGGCGAATATGGCGTCGGCCATATCTTCATGCCGCGCGACGAAAAGCAGATCGCGCATTTCAAGAAGGTGATGCAGGACGTCATCTCCGAAGAGGGCCAGGTTCTCCTCGGCTTCCGCGACGTGCCCGTCGACAACTCGTCGCTGTCGAAGGCGCCGGATATCGCCGCGACCGAACCGCATCACTGTCAGATCTTCATCGGTGCCGGCGATAGCGCCGCGACCACCGATGAATTCGAGCGCCGCCTGTTCACGCTGCGCAAGGTGATCTCGAACCGTATCTATGACGAGTTCGACGGCGAGGAGAGCCACTTCTATCCGGTGTCGCTGTCGTCCTCGACGATCGTCTACAAGGGCATGTTCCTGGCCTACCAGGTCGGCGCCTATTACACGGACCTGTCGGACCCGCGTTTTGAGTCCGCTGTCGCGCTCGTGCACCAGCGCTTCTCGACCAACACCTTCCCGTCCTGGAAGCTGGCGCATCCGTACCGCATGGTCGCCCATAACGGCGAAATCAACACGCTGCGCTCCAACGTCAACTGGATGGCGGCGCGCCAGGCATCTGTGTCTTCGCCGCTCTTCGGTGATGATATCTCCAAGCTCTGGCCGATCTCCTATGAAGGTCAGTCGGATACGGCCTGTTTCGACAACGCGCTCGAGTTCCTCGTGCGCGGCGGCTACTCCATGGCGCATGCCGTGATGATGCTGATCCCGGAAGCCTGGGCCGGCAACCAGTCAATGTCGAAGGAGCGCAAGGCGTTCTACGAATACCACGCAGCGCTGATGGAGCCGTGGGACGGCCCTGCCGCCGTTGCCTTCACCGATGGCAAGCAGATCGGCGCGACGCTCGACCGCAACGGCCTGCGTCCGGCCCGCTATCTCGTCACGTCAGACGACCGCGTCATCCTCGCCTCGGAAGCCGGCACGCTGCCGGTGGCTGAAGAGGACATCGTCAAGAAGTGGCGCCTGCAGCCGGGCAAGATGCTCTTGATCGACATGGAGAAGGGCAAGATCGTCTCCGACGAGGAGCTGAAGACCGAGCTCGCGACCAAGCATCCCTATCGCAGCTGGCTCGATCGCACGCAGCTGATCCTCGAAGACCTGAAGCCGGTGGAGCCGCGCGCTCTGCGCCGCGACGTGTCTCTGCTCAACCGCCAGCAGGCCTTCGGCTACACCACCGAAGACACCAAGATCCTGATGTCGCCGATGGCGACAACGGGCCAGGAAGCCGTGGGCTCGATGGGCACCGATACGCCGATCTCGGCCATGTCGGAAAAGTCGAAGCTGCTCTACACCTATTTCAAGCAGAACTTCGCGCAGGTCACCAACCCGCCGATCGATCCGATCCGCGAAGAGCTGGTCATGAGCCTGGTGTCCTTCATCGGCCCGCGCCCGAACATTCTCGACCACGAGGGTGCGGCCAACGCCAAGCGCCTGGAAGTGCGTCAGCCGATCCTTACCAATGGCGATCTCGAAAAGATCCGCTCGATCGGCCACACGGAAGACCGTTTCGACACCAAGACGCTCGACTTCACCTATGATGTGGAGCGTGGCGCCGAAGGCATGCCCGAAATGCTCGACCGCCTCTGCGAGCGCGCGGAAGCGGCCGTCAAGGGCGGCTACAACATCATCGTGCTCTCCGACCGCCAGATCGGGCCGGATCGCATCGCGATCCCGGCGCTGCTCGCGACGGCTGCCGTGCACCATCACCTGATCCGCAAGGGTCTGCGCACCTCGGTCGGCCTCGTCGTCGAGACCGGCGAGCCGCGCGAAGTGCACCACTTCTGTCTTCTCGCCGGCTACGGCGCGGAAGCGATCAACCCGTACCTGGCCTTCGACACGCTGCTCGACATGCATGCCAAGGGCGAGTTCCCGAAGGAAGTGGACGCGTCCGAAGTCGTCTACCGCTACATCAAGGCGGTCGGTAAGGGCATCCTCAAGGTCATGTCGAAGATGGGCATCTCGACCTATCAGTCCTATTGCGGCGGCCAGATCTTCGATGCGATCGGCCTGCAGCAGGAGCTGGTCGACAAGTATTTCTTCGGCACTGCGACGATGATCGAAGGCGTCGATCTGAAGGCGATCTCGGAAGAGACCGTTGCCCGCCACACGTCGGCCTTCGGCAAGGATCCGCTGCTCGCGACCACGCTCGATATCGGCGGCGAATATGCCTACCGCATGCGCGGCGAAAGCCATGCCTGGACGCCGGATGCGGTGGCCACGCTGCAGCACGCCGTTCGCGGCAACTCCGAGGACCGCTATCGCGAGTTCGCCGAGATGGTGAACACGTCGGCGCTGCGCATGAACACCATTCGCGGCCTGTTCAAGATCAAGACCGCCGAGCAGATCGGGCGCAAGCCGGTCGCGCTCGACGACGTCGAGCCTGCAGTCGAGATCGTCAAGCGCTTCTCGACCGGCGCCATGTCCTTCGGCTCCATCAGCCGCGAGGCGCATACGACGCTGGCGATCGCGATGAACAAGATCGGTGGTAAGTCGAACACAGGCGAGGGCGGCGAAGAGAGCGACCGCTACTTCCCGCTGCCGGATGGTTCGGCGAACCCTGAACGCTCGGCGATCAAGCAGATCGCATCGGGACGCTTCGGTGTGACCACCGAGTATCTCGTCAACGCCGACATGCTACAGATCAAGGTCGCGCAGGGCGCCAAGCCCGGCGAAGGCGGCCAGCTGCCCGGCCACAAGGTCGATGCGACGGTCGCCAAGACCCGTCACTCGACGCCGGGTGTCGGCCTGATCTCGCCGCCGCCGCACCATGACATCTACTCGATCGAAGATCTGGCGCAGCTGATCTACGACCTGAAGAACGTCAACCCGACGTCCGATGTCTCGGTCAAGCTCGTCTCGGAAGTCGGCGTCGGCACGGTTGCCGCCGGTGTCGCCAAGGCGCGCGCCGACCACATCACGGTCTCCGGCTTCGACGGCGGCACCGGCGCATCGCCGCTGACCTCGTTGAAGCATGCGGGTTCTCCGTGGGAAATCGGCCTTGCCGAAACGCAGCAGACGCTGGTGCTGAACGGCCTTCGTTCGCGCATCGCGCTGCAGGTCGACGGTGGCCTGAAGACCGGCCGCGACGTGATCATCGGTGCGCTTCTTGGTGCCGACGAATTCGGCTTCGCGA
This sequence comes from Rhizobium sp. NPDC090275, assembly GCF_044772225.1. Taxonomy (NCBI): domain Bacteria; kingdom Pseudomonadati; phylum Pseudomonadota; class Alphaproteobacteria; order Hyphomicrobiales; family Rhizobiaceae; genus Rhizobium; species Rhizobium sp. NPDC090275. The sequence goes on from NZ_JBIVYL010000007.1 coordinate 213,282, forward strand.
CGGCGCCCGTCATCGCCGCCGGCTGCATCATGATGCGCAAGTGCCACCTGAACACCTGCCCCGTTGGCGTTGCCACCCAGGATCCGGTCCTGCGCAAGCGCTTCAAGGGCACGCCGGAGCACGTCATCAACTACTTCTTCTTCGTTGCCAACGAAGTGCGCGAAGTCCTGGCCTCGCTCGGCTTCACCAAGTTCGATGACATCATCGGCGCTTCGGAGCTGCTCGAGAAGGACGAGATGCTGGCGCACTGGAAGTCCAAGGGTCTCGACTTCAGCCGCATCTTCCACAAGGTGGAGGCGCCGAAGGAAGCAACCTACTGGACGACCCGCCAGAAGCATCCGATCGACGATATTCTCGATCGCAAGATGATCGCTGAGGCCGAGCCTGCACTCGCGTCGAAGACGCCTGTCAGCTTCGAAGTCGGCATCAAGAACGTCGACCGTTCGGCGGGTGCGATGCTGTCGGGGGAAGTCGCCAAACGCTACAACCATCGTGGCCTGAAGGAAGACACGATCAACGTGACGCTTCGCGGCACGGCCGGACAGTCGTTCGGCGCGTTCCTGGCGCGCGGCGTGACCTTCAAGCTGATCGGCGACGGCAACGACTATGTCGGCAAGGGCCTTTCGGGCGGCAAGATCATCGTGCGTCCGCCTGAGAACTCGAAGATCGTCGCTGAAGACTCGATCATCGTCGGCAACACCGTGCTTTATGGCGCGACCGAGGGTGAGTGCTACTTCCGCGGTGTCGCGGGCGAGCGCTTCGCGGTGCGCAACTCCGGCGCCATTGCCATCGTCGAAGGCGTGGGCGACCACGGCTGCGAATACATGACGGGTGGCGTGGTGGTCGTGCTCGGCGAGACGGGCCGCAACTTCGCGGCCGGCATGTCTGGTGGCGTCGCCTATGTTCTCGACGAGAGCGGCGATTTCGCCAAGCGCTGCAACATGGCGATGGTCGAGCTCGAGCCGGTTCCCGAAGAGGACGACCTGATGGAGAAGCTGCACCACCATGGCGGCGATCTCGCGCACAAGGGCCGCGTCGACGTTTCCGGCGACATGACCCGCCACGACGAGGAACGCCTCTACCAGTTGATCTCCAACCATCTGCACTACACGGAATCCACCCGTGCCAAGCAGATCCTGGACAACTGGGCGGAATACCGTCCGAAGTTCCGCAAGGTCATGCCGGTCGAATACCGCCGCGCGCTCGAGGAAATGGAGCGCAGCCGGATGGGGATCGCCGCGGAATAACAACACCGACATATCCGCCACGTGCCAATCGTGCGTGGCGGATACCGAAATATCTCGATGACCCATGGCGACTGCGCCGACAGCAGACCTGTCACAGTCTCATGGATGGTTCTCAAGGGGATATGTTCTAATGACGGTTCAGCAATTTGCCCCGGATATCGGGACTGAAAACAGACAACTGGCTGCGGTGAGGCGGTCATGAGTGTAAGGGAAGACAGCAGCATGGGTAAGGTAACAGGGTTTCTGGAAATCGACCGGCAGGTGGCGAAGTATCAGCCGGCGTCGGACCGTATCCGGCATTTCCGCGAATTCACGATCCCGATGTCGGACCCGGAAGTGCAGAAACAGGCCGCGCGCTGCATGGACTGTGGCATTCCCTATTGCCATGGCCCGACCGGCTGTCCCGTGCACAACCAGATCCCCGACTGGAACGATCTGGTCTACAACAACAACTGGGAAGCAGCGATCCAGAACCTGCACTCGACCAACAACTTCCCTGAATTCACCGGCCGCGTCTGCCCCGCGCCTTGCGAGGAAGCCTGCACGCTGAACCTCGAAGATGCGCCGGTTGCGATCAAGACCGTCGAGCAGGCGATCGCCGACAAGGCGTATGAGCTCGGCTTCATCCGGCCGCAGCCGGCTGCCGTTCGTACCGGCAAGAAGGTGGCGATCATCGGTTCCGGCCCTGCCGGCATGGCGGCGGCGCAGCAGCTCGGCCGCGCCGGCCACGAAGTGCATGTCTATGAGCGCGAATCCAAGCCCGGCGGCCTGCTGCGCTACGGCATTCCCGACTTCAAGATGGAGAAAAACTTCATCGATCGCCGCGTCGAGCAGATCTCGGGCGAGGGTGTGACCTTCCATTGCGGCGTCAATGTCGGCGTCGATCTCAAGGTCGAGCAGCTGATCGCCGACCACGACGCCGTTCTTTACTGCGGCGGTTCGGAAACGCCGCGCGAAGCCGGCATTCCGGGCTTCGACCTTGCCGGCGTGCATGACGCGATGCCGTATCTGGTGCAGCAGAACAAGCGCGTTGGCCGCGAAAACATCGACAGCGTCGGCTGGGCATCAGACCCGATCCTTGCAGGCGCCAAGCATGTCGTCGTCGTCGGCGGCGGTGATACCGCATCGGACTGCGTCGGCACGGCGTTCCGCCAGGGTGCCGTCAAGGTCACGCAGCTCGACATCCGCCCTCAGCCGCCGGAGAAGGAAGACAAGCTCGCCGTCTGGCCGTTCTGGGCCACCAAGATGCGCACCTCCTCCAGCCAGGCCGAAGGCGCCGTGCGCGAATTCCAGGTCGCGACGCTCGAATTCGTCGGCGAAGACGGTGTTCTCACCGGCGTCAAGTGCTGCGAAGTCGACGAACGCCGCAAGCCGATCGCCGGCACGGAGTTCATCATCAAGGCCGATCTCGCCTTCATCGCCATCGGCTTCAGCGGCCCGTTCACCACGAGCGTGCTCAAGGAACTCGACGGCAAGCTGACGCTCAACACCGACCGCCGTGGCTCGACCAACGTCGTCGCCAACGACCGCGACTACAAGACCTCGGTTGACAAGTTCTGGACGGCGGGCGATGTGCGCCGCGGCCAGTCGCTGGTCGTCTGGGCGATCCGCGAGGGACGCCAGGCGGCGCGCGCGATCGACGAGGCGCTGATGGGCTCGACGGTTCTGCCGCGCTAAGTGGACGAACGTTTAAATTGATCTTGGCTCGGGGCTGCCTTGTGCGGCCCCGAGCTTTTTTGTGCCCTGTGCAGCGCCTACCGAGAAAGTCTATCTGGCGACCGGCGCGTCAGTTCGGCGAGTATGGACGGACTGTTTGTTGTACGGGGGTCAATGAATATGTCTGTGCGATCTGTCATCAGCATTGTCGCAGCTTTCCTATGCGTCGCGGCATCGCCAGCCGGGGCCTGGGAGCGTGCCGGCTACGTCAGCTACCCGGCGACGGCGAAGTGCCTGAGCGAGAACATGTGCCTGCTGGTCAGTTGCCCGGCCGTGGGTGCGCCGAGCTTCGAGATGCTGATCTACGAGCACGGCAAGGCGACCGGCGAGCCGTTCGACATCGTCATCGATGGCCGTACATTCACCTTCCATCTGCCGGAGCGCGGCGCTCACGATCTCTATCGCTGGCCGCTTGCCGATGATTTCGCCGATGCCCTTCAGAAGGGGAGCCGAGCGACGCTGGCTTTCGATCCGGTCGGCCTGCCCTATGCGTTTTCGCTGCGCGGAAGCGGGGCTGCCGTGCGGCGGGTGCTTTCCGGCTGCGGATCGTCGACCGCGCCTGTGGTCGCTGCGGCGGCAGCGGGCGGGCGTCTCTCCGGCCTGAGCCCCGAGACGGATTGCCAGGTGGCCACGACGACGGGCGAGGTGGTGGACCTGACGATGAAGGCCTCCGGGCAGGCGATAGAAGGCTTCCAGTTCAAGGACAAGTACGGCACCGGCTACATCAACGTCGATCCGCCAGGCAATGCCAAGGTCATTCAGGCGAAGCTGAGGACGATCATCGTTCCGGGTGCGAAGCTGAAGATCGAGGTGCATGGATGCGGAGCGGCCGCCAGCGTGGAGGTGTTGTCGGCGGTCGAGGTGATCGAGTAGGGCCGGCACGGTCTTAGTCCCGCCGACGCGATGGGATTGCGGCATGGTCAACCGCGATGCGGCGATCTATGGTGCGCGGGCCATCGCTTCGCATGGCTATGCGGCAAGGAACAACATCGGATGCCATCCACCGAACTGCTGATCACCTTCTTCGTCACGACCGCGCTGTTTGCCTATATTCCCGGGCCGGCCATGCTTTACGCTGCCGCCCAGACGCTGGCGCGCGGACGGCGGGCCGGGTTCATGGCGACGCTCGGGATCCATGTCGGCTGCTATGTGCATGTGATCGCGGCCGCCGCCGGCCTGTCGATCATCTTTCATGCGGTGCCGGTGCTCTATATGGCGGTGAAGCTCGCGGGTGCGGCCTATCTGGTCTGGCTCGGCATCTCGCTGTTTCGCAGCAAGTCTCAAGGGGAGACGACGCTCTCCGCCATCGATCCGAAGTCCGGCCGGCGCGCCTTTGTCGAGAGTATCTCGATCGAGGTCTTGAACCCGAAGACGGCGATCTTCTTCCTGGCCTTCCTGCCGCAATTCATCGATCCGGCCGCCAGCTTTCCGGTCTGGCTGCAATTCGTGCTGCTGGGCACGATCGTCAATTTCATCTTCTCGTCGGCCGATATCGTCTGCGTGATGCTGGCGGGTGCCGTGGTTTCGAGGCTGAAGCGCTCGGGTTCGGCGCAGCGACTGGTGCAGCGCGCGGGCGGCGGAATACTGATCGGCCTCGGGGCGCATCTGGCGCTGCAGCGGAGTTAGCCGACACGATTGGTTTGGGCTCGGGGCTGCCTGGCGCTGCCCCGAGCTGCAAGGTCGGTTTTTAGAGGCCCGCCTCGGCCATCCAGAGTTCGGCATCGGCACCGCCCGGAATACGCAGCGGCGCCGATGGATCGGTCGCAGCCCGCCACACGGCTTCGGCCACGTCGGCGGCATGGGTCACGGGGCCGGTATCGTCCTGCACGCTCTTGATGAACTGCTGGAGCATCGGCGCATAGTCGGCGTCATCGAGGCCACGGAAATGGGGGCGGGCGTTTTCGCCGAAGCGGGTGGTTGGCGAGCGACCCGGCAGAACGATATGCACCCGCACGCCGAAGGGCTCCATCTCGACCGCCAAGGATTCCGTCAGCGCGTTCACGGCGGCCTTGCTGGCTCGATAGACACCGATGACCGGCAGCGTCTTCACCGTCACCGTCGACGTGACGTTGATGACAACGCCCGCGCGGCGCTGGCGCATCTGCGGCACGACGGCCTGGACCATTGCCAAGGTGCCGATCGTGTTTGTCTCGAACAGGGAGCGCACGGTCTCAGGCGCGGTGAGCTCGATGGGGGAAGGGGCGCCGAAGCCGGCGTTGTTGACCAGCACGTCGATATGACCGGCTGCGGCCACGGCCTCCGCGATACTTGCAGGGTCCGTGACGTCGAGCGGCAGAACGCGCAGGCGTTCGGAGGCCGGCAGCAGGTCGGGGTCGGGCTTGCGCATCGTCGCGATCACGTCCCAGCCGCGATCGAGAAAGAGTTTCGCTGTCTCCAGGCCAAAGCCGGACGAGCAACCGGTGATCAATATCGTGGGCATCTGCATCTCCAATTGAAAAGGATGATTGCAGGGTAGTGACCGCGTGCGAGACTTGATATAGGCTAAAGTCTCCATTTCTTTAGCGATAGTCCTGATTGTGGCCATTGATCCCCTTGCTGAAATCGTCACCCTGCTGCAGCCCGCCGCGCGTTTCTCGAAGCTGGTCGAATGCGCCGGCCTCTGGCGGATCGAACGCGAGGCCACGGGCGAGCCCTTCTATTGCGCTGTCATCGAGGGGCGCTGTCGTGTGACATTCGGGGAAGAGCCGCCGTTCATTCTTGAGGCCGGCGACTTCGTCCTGGTGCCGGCCATGCGTGATCTCGTCAATGAGAGCATCGATGCGCCGCGCGGCTTGCCCGCCGTCGTTCCAAAACAGATGAGTGACGGTCGCTTCCGCGCCGGTCGCCCCGATGGGCCGGCGGATCTGCGCATGCGCATCGGGCATTGCAGCTTCGGCTCGCCTGACACGGCGCTTCTGGTTTCGCTGCTGCCCGATGTCGTTGTCGTTCGCGGCGAACCGCGTCTGGCGACACTGATGCAATTGGTCGGCGAGGAGACGCGCGAGCAGCGGCCGGGGCGGGAGCTGGTGCTCGAGCGGTTGCTGGAGGTGTTGCTGATCGAGGCGCTCCGATCCGGCACGCAGCCGACAGGCGCGCCCGGCCTCAGCCGTGGTCTCGCGGATGAACGGCTGGCGGCAGCACTGCACGCGCTGCATGAGCGGCCAGCCCATCCCTGGACCGTGGCGGATCTCGCGACCGAGGCGTCGCTCTCACGATCGGCCTTCTTCGCGCGTTTCAGCCGTGTCGTCGGCCTGCCGCCGATGGAGTATCTGCTGGCTTGGCGCATGGCGCTCGCCAAGCAGCTGTTGCGCGGTCGCGAACTCGCGATGGATGAGGTGGCGGAGCGCGTGGGTTATGGCTCGGCGAGCGCGTTCAGCGTCGCCTTTTCGCGATATGCGGGCGTGCCGCCGGCTCGGTACGCCCGCAGTCAGCCCCTGCTTGAGAGGTGATCGACCAGCACGCGCAGCTTCTGCGGCTGGCGATGGCGGCGGGGGTAGTAGATGTAGAAGCCGTCGAAGGGCGGGCAGTAGGTCTCAAGCAGGGGCACGAGTTCGCCGCGCGCGATATGGGGCGCGAAGGTCTCGACCATGCCGAAGGTTATGCCGGCGCCTGACGAGGCCATGCGCAGCATCATGCCCATGTCGTTGGTGGTCATGTCGGGATCGACCGCGACATCGAAATCGCGGCCGTTCTCGGTGAATTCCCAGCGATAGGGGGCGGTGTCGGGTCTGGGGCGCCAGCCGATGCAGACGTGATCGACGAGATCGCGGGGATGTTGCGGCGCGCCGCGTCGCGCGATGTAATCGGGTGATGCGACGGCGCACTGGCGCTGGGCTGAAGAGACGGACACGGCCACCATGTCCTGCTCGATCACCTCGCCCAGCCTGATCCCTGCGTCGAAGCCGGCCTCGACGATATCGAATTCGCCGTCGGTGATGGTGATATCCAACCGCAGCTCCGGATATTTCGCCATGAAGCCTGCCAGCAGCGGGCCGGAGATGACGCGTTCGGCGATGGACGACACCGCGATGCGCAGCAGGCCGGACGGCCGCGCGCGGACCTCGCGTACGGCTTCGATCGCCTCGGTCACGCGGTTCGCAGGCTCCTTCACCAGGGATTGGAACAGCTCGCCCGCCTCCGTCAGCCGCACGCTGCGCGTGGTGCGCTGGACGAGCGTGACGCCCAGCCGGTCTTCCAGCCGCTGCAGCGCCTGGCTGACGGCGGAGCGGGTCACGCCCAGCCGCTCGGCGGCGACGCGGAAATTGCGCGCTTCCGCGACGGCAAGGAAAACGGAGATACCTTCAAACTGGTCGCTCATTGGTTAGAATAACTAACCAAGCTATCTCGGATTGGCAACTCGTTCGATGCCAATGTCGCCCCTATCTCTCATCCCATGGCAAGACGGAAGAGCCGTCGCCTGCAAACGCATCGGCCCTGCGAGGCCGGAAGAGGAGAGAGATGATGAGCGATCACCCCTATGTCGGCATGTGGATCACCGATGACGGCCGGGTTCGGCACGAGCTTCTGGCGAACGGCCGATACGACGAGGCGCGCGGCAACCGCGAGAGCGCCTATCAGGGGCGCTACGAGGTTCGTGGCGCCCATATCGATTACTGGGACGACACCGGCTTCACCGCCGACGGCGATTTCGTCGATCGCGACACGCTGCACCATGGCGGCATGATCCTGCGCCGGCGCTAAGGCTCAATAAAAGAATGGGCCGAGAGGCCCGGAAGGAGACGACATGACTGAGACTTCCCCCATCTGGTTCATTACCGGCGCTTCCTCGGGGCTTGGCCTCGCCTTGGCCGAAGCCGTATTGGCGCGCGGCTGGCGGGCGGCTGTTACGGCGCGCAAGCCCGGCGCGCTCGACGATCTGGTCGCGCGCTACGGCGATCATGTGCTGCCGCTTGCGCTCGATGTGCGCTCCAAGGCGTCGATCGACGAGGCAGTCGCTGCGGCGGAGAAGCATTTCGGCGGCATCGACGTGTTGGTCAACAATGCCGGCTACGGCTATCTCGCGGCGATCGAGGAGGGCGACGATCAGGAAATCCGCGACCAGTTCGAGACCAATGTCTTCGGCCTGATTGCGGTGACCAAGCGGGTGCTTCCCGGCATGCGCGGGCGACGTTGCGGGCATGTGTTCAACACCTCGTCGCTCGGCGGCCTCGTGGCGTTCGCGGCGACCGGTTATTATCACGCCACCAAATTCGCGGTTGAGGGACTGTCGGAATCGCTCTCTCACGAGGTGGCGCCGCTCGGGATCAAAGTCACCATTCTGGAGCCGGGCGCGTTTCGCACCAATTGGGCTGGGAGTTCGATGATCGAATCCGCGACCGTGATTGACGACTACGCCGAGACGGCGGGCAAGCGAAGGGCCGCGACCCGTGCTGTCTCGGGCAACCAGCCGGGTGATCCGGCGCGTGCCGCAGCGGCCGTCATTGCCGCCTACGAGGCGAAGGAGCCGCCGTTGCGTCTGCTGCTGGGCGCGCCGGCGCTGAAGATCGCGCGCGAGCGGCTGGATGCGCTGCGGTCGAATTTCGATGCTTGGGCGGATGTGACGCTGAGCGCGGATTTTCCGAGCTGAGACAACCAAACTAAGACAGGGAGGCGGGCGTGTGAGCGCCCGCTTTTACTTGACCGAGACCTCGGCCGTCGATTTGGCGGCGGGGCGGCTGTAGTCGTCGACGCGACCGGCCGGCGGTTTGGCCATCTCGCCATCCTGCACCAGCTTGTCGCGCGGCGACTTCGTGGCGCTGACTGGGATGGCAGCGCCGCCGAGAAGCGCCGTTCCGCCGTCGAGGTTGGGGTCCGAAAGCGCGATCGGGTCGGTGTGATCGGCCGGGTTCGACGAGAGGCCGATCGCCGGCGCGCCGCTGTTGTCGAGGCGCACGAGATCGGGGCTGGCCTGGGTGCCGAGAATGCGGCGGGCCGGCTTTTCGACATAGAATGCGACCTTGCGGCGGCCGGCATCGGTCATGTTGATGCCGTCGGAGGTGCGCAGGCGCACCTGCTGGCCGTTGATGTCGGAGCCGGTGACGATGAAATCGCCGCTTTCGCTGACGAAGCCATCCCAGATATCGACGAACTCGCCGCCGATCGATTCCACCTGCTTGCGGTAGACCTGATTCATCTGCGCCGCATCCGCCATCATCGAAGGCGAGTCGAAGGCCGGCAGGCCGACCCAGAGTAGCGGGATCTTTCTAGCCGTCACCGCCTTGCCGAAGGCGAGAACGCGGCGCTGGTATTCGGTGTACCAGCCATCGGTGCGGAACTTCTCCTTGCCGACATCGGTCACCATCTGCTGGCGGTCGTTGGCGCCGAGCATGACGACGACCATGGCGGGCTTGGCCTCATCCATGAATTTTGTGAGCTGCGTCGGCCAGTCGTAATAATCGTCGCGCACGAGGCCGGAGGCCACATTGCTGTGGGTCTCTATGAGGATGCCCGGCGAATCCTGGAAGGCCGCGTCCATTCCCACACCGAGGCCGCCGGCCAGGAAGTCGCCGACGACAAGGATCTTCTGGGCATTGTCGAGCTTCTCGACGACCTTCTCTTCCGGGGCGATCACGGGTGCCGCGCGTGGCGTGGAGACGGTGGCCTTGGGCGGCGCCTTCTTCTTGCGCTGGGGTACGGCGCGCGGCTGCGTGTATTGGTCGGGCGCCTGCGGGGCCTCGTCGATGTAGCGGCGGCCCAAGAAGAAATCCATGAGCGAGCGGCGCTGATAATAGCGCTGTTCCTGGGCTTCGGCCGAAACGGGAGGGAGGACAGAAGTGGAAAAGACCAGCACCGCCGCGCCCAACGCGCCCCAGCGGAGCATGCCGCGAACGCCACTCTTGGCTGTTGTCTGATCTACTCGTTTACGCATATCGGCCGCCCTGCATCGACGCTTATTTTCTCATGGAGCGGGACGGGCGTCCACACCCCAAAGCGCGGTGCGCGTGTTTTTGATCGCGACGTGACGGCTACTTGCGAAGCGCGTTCAGGAGCGGCAGCGAGGGTTCGCCATCCGCCTGCATGCCGATGCGGCCCTGGACAGCGGCGATCGCGGCCTTGGAACCACTGCCGAAATTGCCGTCGACTTCGCCGTCATAATAGCCGAGCGCCTTCAGGCGGGTCTGCAGCTCGAACTTCTCCTTGACGTCGAGCGTGCCATCCGGGCGCGGCCAGCGCTGCTTCATGCCGCCATAGCCGGCGATCTCGTCGGCAAGCAGGCCGACGGCGATGGCGTAGCTGTCGGAGGCATTGTACTTCTTGATGGTGTAGAAGTTGCTGGTCATCAGGAAGCCCGGGCCGTCATTGCCGGCAGGCATTTTCAAGACCGCCTTGCCGGAGCCGTCCTTGAAGCCCATGCCGCTCGGGCGCTTCAGGCCGAGGGCTGCCCACTGCGACAGCGTCATGGTCTTGCCGACGTGCTTCAGTGCGCTCGATGGAACCTGGACTTCGTAGCCCCAGGTCTTGCCGAAATCCCAGCCGTTCTTCTTCAGGAGATTGGCGGAGGTGGCGAGTGCATCGGGAACCGAGTTCCAGATGTCGCGGTGGCCGTTGCCATCGGCGTCGACGGCGTAGAGCAGGTAGCTGGTGGGAATGAACTGGGTGTGGCCCATGGCGCCGGCCCAGGAGCCGGTCATGCCATCTGGCGAGATGTCACCGTTCTGCAGAATCTTCAGGGCGGCGATCAGCTGCTTCTGCGCGAACTTGGCGCGTTTGGCGTCGGCATAGGCGAGCGTCGCCAGCGCGCGGGGCACGTAATGCAGCCTGTCGTCCTTCTCGAGAACGGCGCCGTAGTTCGATTCCATCGACCAGATCGCCAGGAGAATCGTCTTGTCGACACCGAAGTTACGCTCGATCCAATTCAACGTAGAGGCGTGTTTGGCCATCATCTTGCGGCCGATCTGGACGGTATAAGGATTTACGCGAGAATCCACGTAATCCCAGATTTTCGTCGTGAATTCAGGCTGATAGGCAGCCTTTTCCAGCACCGTCGGGTCAGGGTCGCTGACGCCGGCGAAAGCTTTACGATAAGTTGCCTTGCTGATGCCATTTTGAGCGGCAGTTTGATAGAAGTCCGCGATCCACTTCTGGAACCGCTGGTCAGCCATGGCGTTAACAGGCGCCAGACTGGCGGATGCGGTCATGATGAATGCGAATGCAAGACCACGAAGGGAGATTTTGTGATTTTGAGTCATCGGCGGTCATCCGTCCTTTCGTTTCAGGCACAGCAGAGCGCAAAAATTCCGCTCAGGCCTGAGACTACCCGAACGGAGTCAACAAATTCTTTACCATGACGCACGAACACAGTCACTATTTGCAAAACCGTAGCAAATCTCATCTAATCCGATCAAAATCGCGTTATATTTCAAGCGTTAGAATCATCGCAGGAGGCCTGTGTGGCAGAGCATAAAAAAGTTCGCAAAGCTGTATTCCCGGTCGCCGGTCTCGGCACGCGCTTCCTTCCGGCCACGAAGGCCGTTCCGAAGGAAATGCTGACTGTCGTCGACAAGCCGATCATTCAGTATGTGGTGGATGAAGCGCTGGAAGCCGGGATCGAGCATTTCGTTTTCGTGACGGGCCGTAACAAGCACATCATCGAAGACTATTTCGACATCCATTTCGAGCTTGAGCAGACGCTGCGCGAGCGCAGCAAGAACGCCGAAATCACCCTGCTCGCAGGCCAGCTTCCCAAGGCCGGTACCGTGAGCTTCACGCGCCAGCAGGAGCCGCTCGGCCTCGGTCACGCCGTATGGTGCGCCCGCGAGATCATCGGCGACGAGCCCTTCGCGCTGCTGCTTCCCGACATGATCATGAAGAGCGAAGCCAAGGGCTGCATGAAGGGCATGATCGACCTTTATGCCCAGAGCGGCGGCAACATCATCGCCGTCGAAGAGTGCGCGCCCGATCAGGCCCACAAGTACGGCATTGTCGGCGTCGGCGACGCGATCGGTGACGGCTTCCGCATCACCGGCATGGTCGAAAAGCCCGCCAAGGGCACCGCGCCGTCGAACTTCTTCATCAACGGCCGCTACATCCTGCAGCCCGAAGTGTTCAAGATCCTGGAAACTCAGGAACGCGGCGCCGGCAACGAGATTCAGCTCACCGACGGCATGCTGAAGCTCCTGAAGGACCAGGCTTTCGCCGGTTACCACTTCAAGGGCACGACCTATGACTGCGGCGCCAAGGATGGCTTCATCCTCGCCAACGTCGCCTTCGCGCTCGAGCGTGCGGATATCCGCCCGACAGTGATCGAAGGCTTCAAGGACCTGCTCAAGGGTCTCTGATATCAGGCGATCGAAGGGGAGGCCGCAGCGCGGTCTTCCCGATTGCTCTCAGCGTTTGAGCTTCAAACCGACGCCGGCTCGCCATTGCTGCGAGTCGGCGCCGACTTTTCTGGAGGTGAGTTCGTAGCCGATGGTGCTCGTCAGATCGAGATATCGGTTGATGTTCCAGGTCAGGCCGGCGCTGGTCGTATAGACCGTCTCGTCGCTGATCGTGCTATCCGACGGATAGTCGCGCAAGGTTATCCCACCCAGGAAGGTTCCGACCAGATTGTCGCGCAGCTGATGCGTGACCGTCGTCGTCATGGCGCGCGAGATATAGCCGGCGACACCCGGCGTGGTGGATGGCTGCAGGCTGGTCTGCAGGCCGAAATCGATATCCGTGCCACGCAGAGGCGACCAGCGGACGCTGGCATCGAGCACGGTTGCGTCGATATCGGAGAGCCTGTTGTCGTCGAAGCTGGCGATCTCGTAGCCGACGCCCACTTCGCCTCGCAGCTTTTCGCCGAGATCCACCTCGACGCCGACCTTGGCGCCGTAGCTGTCGCCGGAGCGCTGGTAGCCCGCCACGTCCGTCGTCTGGTCATACACCGTCTTGCCGACATTGCCTTCGAGGAAGGGGATCAGGGCCGGCGAGAGCTCGTAGCCGATGCGGCCGCGCAGGGTGCCCGATGTCTGGTCGCGGTCGCTGAGGGATACCACGGTGCCATCAGACAGCGTGGCGTCGGAATAGATCGTGCGGGTGAAATCGATGCCGGTGCTGCCGCGCAGGATGCCGAAGTCGCGCTCGATCGAGGCGCCTAGGGTGAACTCCTGCACGTCGGATTGTTGGTCGGCGTTCTGGATGGCGTTCGGGTCGTCGGTGTCTTCGCGGTAGAAGTGGTAGCCGCCGGTGATGTGGGCCGTGGTTTCCTCGGGGAGATCGAGCCTCAGATCGCCGTTGATCCGGAAGTCCGGCTGCTCCTCGCCTTCGCCGCTGACATTCTTCTGCCAGGCGCCCTCGCTGGTGATCAGCAGCTGATGCAGCGCCCAGTCCGACGTCAGCGTCGTCTTCATGTCGGTTTCGAGGAAGGCGCGCGTCTGCTTGACGTCGCCGTCCTTCTGCGTCTCGGTGTTGATGCTCTGCGTCACGGTCGGGCGCAGCACGAAGGTGCCGACGCGGATGCCAGGCGTTTCCTCGGTCGAGAGATTGACGTCGGGCTTGCGCGGCCTGCGCTCGTCGAGCGGCGCCTCGCGGGTGTTCAGCCGCATCATGTCTTCGTCGAGAATGGAGCCGGTGGTCTCATCGCTCGGCTGGTCGCCCGATGTGGTTTGCCGTGTGGTCGCGGTGGTGGCGTTGGCGGTGCCGTCGTTCGCATTGGCCGGGTCGTCGGCGGAGGCCGTGGCGCCGGGTATGGCCGTGCCGTCATCCGGTTGATCGCCCGTGGCATCGGGGGTGGCGATGTAGGCGGACTGGGAGAGCGGGGAGGAGGATGCGGCCGTGCGGGCCGATTGGGCGAGCGCCGAAGTGGGGGCTGCGAGCTCAAGACCTGCCAACACCACAGACACGGCAACGCCCGCCGCGCGGAGCGGCGTCAGACTGCTCGTATGTCTCCAATGGCCCATATGGTCGCGCTCGGCATGCTTCGAAGTGGTTACCCGAACGTAAAGCCTCGTGGTTAACCATTCGTTGCCATTTGGCCGAAGGCGGTGCTCAATCCGCCGCTATGGTGGACACCGCGCTGGAAAGCGGCTAACGGATGGCGATGATCAAGCGAGCGGTAAATCTCATCGACAACGGCGTGATCGACTCGGCCAGGCGCACACTCGCCACCGAACGACAGTCGTTGGTGTCCCTCGAACAGGCCTTTGACGGCGATCTCGCCGGGCCTTTCATGCAGGCCGTCGAAACGATCGGCGGGATTTCGGGGCGGGTGATCGTCACCGGCGTCGGCAAGAGCGGCCATATCGGCGTCAAGATCGCCGCGACGCTGGCATCAACAGGAACGCCCGCCTTCTTCATGCACGCCGCCGAGGCCAATCACGGCGATCTCGGCATGGTGGGGCTGGGGGATGCGGTGCTGGCGCTGTCGAAGGGCGGCGAGAGCGCGGAACTGCGCAACGTGATCGCCTATACGCGCCGCTTCTCCATTCCGCTGATCTCCATGACCTGCTCGCCGGACTCATCGCTGGCCAAGGCCTCCGATGTCGTGCTGTTGATGCCGAATGTCGAGGAAGCCTGCCCGCACGGCTTGGCGCCGACCACGTCGACCATGATGCAGCTGGCGCTCGGCGATGCACTGGCAATCGCTCTTCTGGAGGCGCGTGGCTTTACGGCGCGCGATTTCCATGTGTTCCATCCCGGCGGCAAGCTCGGTGCGGCCTTGAGCCACGTCGCCGACGTCATGCACACTGGCGAGCGCGTGCCGCTGGTTGCCAAGGGCACACCGCTGCCGGAGGCGATCTCGACGCTATCGCGCAAGCATTTCGGCTGCGTCGGCATTTTGGACGATGACGGCCGGCTTTGCGGTATCGTCACCGAGGGCGACATGGCGCGCAATCTGTCGCGCAACCTTTCGGAGCTCGTGGTTGACGATATCATGACGCGTTCGCCGAAGACGGTGAAGCCGAATGTCCTGGCGACCGCGGCGCTGGCATTGCTCAACAAGCACAGCATCGGCGCGCTCATCGTCGTCGATGATGACAACAAGCCGGTCGGGCTCATTCATTTCCACGATCTTCTCAGGATCGGCGTGGCCTGATCAAGGCCAGCTTGATCGGGATCAAGGCCAGCTTGATCGAGATCAGGCTTCCTCGACCGTCAGGTCGCGGCCGTTGCTTGATATGACCTTGACGCGCGCGCCCACGGGCAGATCCGGGCCGCTCACTTTCCATTGCGTGTCATCCAGCTTGATACGGCCGCGGCCCTCGGTGATCGGCTCGGCGAGCGTGGCCGTGCGGCCGACGAGGCTGGCGCCGCGCTGGTTGAGGAAGGGCTCGTCCGTCTCGCCATGATCGCGCGTCAGCTTGCGGCCGATGAAAGTGGCGGCGACGGCGAAGGCGGCGAACAGGATCGCCTGTAGCTGCCAGACCCAGAAGGCGCTATCCCAGAAGAGCAGCGACAGCGCGCCGACGGCGATTGCCGCAAGGCCGATCCAGACGAGGAAGAAGCCGGGCACCAGCATCTCGGCGGCGAGCAGCACGAGGCCGACGACCCACCAGCTCCATGGCCCCAATTCCGATGTGATGGCGGCCAGCATCTATCAGCGCTCCGGGTTCTGGTTGAACGGGTTGACCTGCGGCGTGGTGCGCGGTGCCTGAACCTGACGCGGGGCAGGGGCTGCCGGCGGAGTGTCGCCGCCGCCGAAGACTTCCTTGGCAATGGCGCCGATGCCGCTCAGCGAGCCGATGATTGACGAGGCCTCGATCGGCATCAGCACGACCTTGGAATTGGTGGCCGAGCCGATAGCGGTCAGCGCCTCTGTGTATTTCTGCGCCACGAAGTAGTTGATCGCCTGCACGTCGCCGGCGGCGATCGCTTCCGACACCATCTTGGTGGCCTTGGCCTCGGCCTCGGCCAGACGTTCGCGCGCCTCGGCGTTGCGGAAGGCGGATTCGCGCTGTCCTTCCGCCTGCAGGATCGCCGACTGCTTGGCGCCCTCGGCGCGCAGGATCTGCGCGTTTCTTGAGCCTTCGGCCTCCAGCACCTGGGCGCGCTTCTCGCGCTCGGCCTTCATCTGGCGGGCCATGGCGTCGACGAGATCGCGCGGCGGCTGGATGTCCTTGATCTCGACGCGGGTGACCTTGATGCCCCAGGGCTGGACGGCATCGTCAACGACGCGCAGCAGGCGGTCGTTGATGGCGTCGCGGTTGGAAAGCAGCTCGTCGAGGTCCATCGAGCCCATGACCGAGCGGATGTTGGTCATGGTCAGGTTGAGGATGGCGTTTTCGAGGTTGGAGACCTGGTAGGCCGCCTGGGCGGCATTGAGGATCTGGTAGAAGGCGACTGCATCGGCCGAGACGGAGGCATTGTCGCGGGTGATGACTTCTTGCGTCGGAACGTCGAGCACCTGCTCCATGACATTCATGCGGGCGCCGACGCGCTCGATGAAGGGGGTGATGATGTTGAGGCCGGGACCCAGCGTGCGGGTGTAGCGGCCGAAGCGTTCGACCGTGTACTGATAACCCTGCGGGACCGTCTTGATGCCGGCGAAGAGCACCAGGATGACGAAGACCACCAGCGCGATGACCACGATGTCGAAGCCGCCCAAAACCATGAAATACCTCCCAAATCCGAATCGAATAGCCGCACCTTAGCCGAGACGATTTCAAAAGCCACGCTCTCAGGTAGTCGTGCCGCGTTACCCATCAAATATGGGGGTTCGATTGGTTCTTCACAATGCGGTCCCTTTGGCCTAGAACGCGCCTATCCGGTCGCAGCCCACCCGGTCAAAACAAGGGATCAAACATCATGAAGACTATCGTCATCTGCTCCGGCGGATTGGACTCCGTTTCGCTTGCGCACAGGATCGCCGCGGAACAGCAACTTATCGGCCTGCTCTCGTTCGATTACGGCCAGCGTCACCGCAAGGAACTCGACTATGCCGCCGCCTGCGCAAAGCGGCTCGGCGTGCCGCATCAGATCATCGACATCAGGCCGATCGGCAGCCATCTCACCGGCTCGGCGCTGACCGACAATATCGACGTGCCCGACGGCCACTATGCCGAGGAAACCATGAAGGCGACGGTGGTTCCGAACCGCAACGCCATCATGCTCGCCATCGCCTTCGGGCTTGCCGCCGCGCAGAAGGCGGATGCCGTTGCCGTTGCCGTGCATGGCGGCGATCACTTCATCTATCCCGATTGCCGCCCCGGCTTCATCGACGCGTTTCAGGTGATGCAGGATGCCGCGCTGGACGGCTATGCCAGCGTCAAGCTGCAGGCGCCCTACGTCAATGCCACCAAGGCTGATATCGTCACGGATGGGGCAAAGCACGGCACGCCGTTTGCGGAGACGTGGTCGTGCTACAAGGGCGGGGCGCGCCATTGTGGGCGCTGCGGCACCTGCGTCGAGCGGCGCGAGGCCTTCCATCTGGCTGGCGTCGCGGACCCGACGGAGTACGAGGACGCGGATTTCTGGAAGTCGGCGACATCGGGCTTCTCGGCCACGGAGGTGTAACCCCGTGTTCCGCATTACCAAGGAATTCCACTTCTCCGCCTCGCATCAGCTCTCGCACCTGCCCGCCGATCACCAGTGCGCGCGGCTGCATGGCCACAACTATATCGTCGTCGTAGAGCTTGCCGCGTCAGAGCTCGACGCGGACGGCTTCGTGCGCGATTATCACGAGCTTGCCCCGCTGAAGCGCTATATCGACGATCGTTTCGACCACCGGCATCTGAACGAGGTGCTTGGTCATGATCGGGTGACGTCGGAATATCTCGCCAAGCACTTTTACGACTGGTGTAAGGCGATCCTGCCGGAAACGTCGGCCGTCCGGGTCAGCGAGACGCCGAAGACGTGGGCGGAGTATCGGCCATGAGCGCCGATCACAAGATCCGCGTCAGCGAGATCTTCGGGCCGACCATCCAGGGCGAGGGGGTGCTGATCGGCCTGCCGACGGTGTTTGTGCGTACCGGCGGCTGCGATTACCGCTGTTCGTGGTGCGACACGCTGCATGCCGTCGACAGCGAATATCGCGATCAATGGACGCCGATGTTGGTGGAGGAGATTTGGGCCGAGGTCGTTTCGCTCTCGGGCGGGCAGCCGCTGACCGTCTCGCTCTCCGGCGGCAATCCGGCGATCCAGCCGCTCGGGCCGCTGATTGCGCGCGGCCATGGCGAGGGCTATCGGTTCGCGCTGGAGACGCAGGGCAGTGTCGCCAGGGATTGGTTTGCCGATCTCGACACGCTGGTCTTGAGCCCGAAGCCGCCGTCGAGCGGCATGGAGACGGATTGGGGGCAGTTCGAGGACTGTCTGCGGAAGGCTGCCGGCGGGCCTGAGGTTGCGTTGAAGATCGTGGTGTTCGATGAGCGGGATTATCGATATGCGCGGGAGGTTGCGGGACGGTATCCGGATTTGCCGGTCTATCTGCAGCCGGGCAACCACACGCCACCGCCTGCCGATGACGATGATGCCAGGATCGATATCGACGGGATCATGGAGCGGATGTTGTGGCTGGTGGGGAAGGTGACCGAGGATCGGTGGTTCGAGGCGAGGGTGCTGCCGCAGCTGCATGTGTTGTTGTGGGGGAATCGGCGGGGGGTGTGAGTGGGATTGGTGGGGTGCTCGATAAAAGACCCCTCCCAACCCTCCCCACAAGGGGGAGGGCTTAACCTAGCCTCGCGCTCGGTGCGCAATTGAGGCAGTCGAGTGCCGCGGGTCTTCTCCCCCCTTGTGGGGGAGATGGCCGGCAGGCCAGAGAGGGTGTTTCAGGCCGCAGCGTAACTTATCTCAAACCCATCCCAACAATTCCCGCCGCACCACCTTCTCCAGCACCGCCATCCCATCATCGCTGTCGTTCAGACACGGAATATGCGCGAATTTCTCGCCGCCGTTCTCATGGAAGGAATGGGCCGCCTGCTCGGCGATCTCTTCCAGCGTCTCCAGACAGTCGGAGACGAAGCCGGGGTTGAGGACAGCGATCTTTCTCACGCCGTCCTTGGCGAGCTGCTCCACCGTCTTGTCGGTGTAGGGCTGCAGCCACTCTTCCGGGCCGAAGCGGGACTGGAAGGTGACCATGAACTGGTCTTTCGACAGACCGAGCTTTTCGCGCAGCAGGCGGCCGGTCTTCTGGCACTGGCAGTAATAGGGATCGCCCTTCTTGAAGTAGGACATGGGGATGCCGTGGAAGGAGGCGATGATCTTTTCCGGTTGCCAGTCGAGCGTCGACAGGTGCTTCGTGATCGAGTTGGCCAGCGCCTCGATATAGGTGTCGTCGTCGTGATAATCGGGCACGGTGCGCAGCGCCGGCTGCCAGCGCATCGTCAAGAGGTGCTGGAAGGCCTTGTCGTTGACGGTCGCGGTGGTGGCGGCGGCATATTGCGGATAGAGCGGGAAGAGCACAATGCGGTCGCAGCCGTCGTCCTTCAGCGCCTGGATGCGCGAGGCGATCGAGGGGGTGCCGTAGCGCATGGCCCAGTCGACCTTGACGTTCTCCAAATCCTTCAGCCGCTCGGCCATCAGGTCGGACTGGCTGCGCGTGTAGGTGCGCAGATAGCTCTCGTCTTTTTCCTTGTTCCAGATCAGCTCGTAAGCCTTGCCGACCTTGCCCGGGCGGGTGTTCAGTACGATGCCGAAGAGGATCGGATACCACTTCCAGGGCGACCACTCGATGACGCGCTTGTCGGTCAGGAATTCCTTGAGATAGCGGCGCATCGAGGTGTAGTCGGTGCCGTCAGGCGTGCCGAGATTGACGAGCAGGACGCCCACCTTGCCATAGTTCACCTTCGGGTGGTTCGCCGGATGGTGCGTGGTATCAACGGTCGTCATTCAAACCTCAGTTCTGCTGCTCAGCCGCTCATACGCGGACGAGATCGAATGGTTCACCCTATAGGAACAAAAGCCGGCCCGGGAAACCCCGGACCGGCTCACATCATTGGGACAAATCGTCATACTTTATGCCGTCCAGCCGCAAGGCTTACTTGGACGGGATCTGCAGCTCCTTGCCAACAGTCAGGTGGCGCGGGGTCGGCTTGCCGTTGGCCTCGGAGATCTTCTTCCAGAGCGTGCCGTCGCCATAGAACTGCTTGGCGAGATCCCACAGCGTGTCGCCCGATGCGATGACGTGGGTGGTCGGCGTGTTCGGAGCGAGGGCCGCAGGGGCTTCCGTGGACGGTGCGGTTGCTGCCGGAGCGGTGGGAGCGGGCGTTGCCTCAGGCGTGGCCGGTGCCGGTGCGGTTGCTGCCGGTGCCGAGGGGGCTGCCGGTATGGTCGTCTCGGATGCCGTCGGTGCAGGCGCTGCGGCCGAAGAGGCGACCTCGGTCACACGTCCATCCGTGTAGGGCTTGTAGGGCGAATGGGCGGCGAGGAAGTCCGCGGTGACGTCGGCGAGATCGGGGCCGAAGTCATAGGCGTTCTTGCCCGCCGTGGCGAAGATCGAATAGCCGTCGCCGCCTGCGCGCATGTAGTTGTTGGTGACCACGCCGTAGGTCTTGGCGTCGTCGAGGGGCACAAAGGCATCGCCGTCCTTGACCTCGACGGAGACGACGCGGCTGCCTGGCGGCTTCGACTTGTCGAAGCTGTACTTCAAGCCCGCAACCTGCGGGAAGCGGCCGGCGCCTTCCTCGATCTTGCCGAGGCCGTTTTCCAGCGCTGCGCGGATATCGGCGCCTGTCAGCTGGAAGGTTGCGAGCGTGTTCTGGAAGGGGAGGACGGTGACGACTTCGCCCTGGGTGACGTCGCCGCCGTCGATCGACGAGCGCAGGCCGCCGCCGTTCTGGATGGCGATCTGCATGCCCTGGCTCTTGCCGCGATCGAGCATGGCGTCGGCGACGAGGTTGCCCATCGAGCACTCCTCGACGCGGCAGACCTTGCGGTCGCCTTCGATCGGGCCCTCGGAGGAGCCGATGACCTTCTTGCGCAGGTCCTCGATCGGCTTGGCGAGCTCGGTGATGCGGGCGGCGATTTCGGGATCGGGCGTGAACGAGCTGTCGATCAGGATCGGATCGCCCTTGGCTTCCTTGACGACGCCGTTGTCGTCGAAAGTGATCACGACATCGCCGAGATACTTGCTGTAGGAGGCGGCGGTGACGACGGGGACCTTATAGCCACCGGGATTGTCGACCATGGTCGGATAGGGACCTTCGGCCTTCGGGTCGGTGTTCGACAGCAGCGTGTGCGAGTGGCCGCCGACGACGACATCGACATCGGGGATCTTGGCGATGTCGGAGAGGTCCCTGGTATAGCCGACATGCGTCAGCGCGATGATCTTGTTGACGCCCTCGGCCTTGAGCTTGGCGGCTTCCTTGGTGATAGCCGCGACATCGTCGGTGAACTTGACGTTCGGGCCGGGGGAGGCGAGCTCCGGGGTTTCGGTGGTGACGACGCCGATGATGCCGATCTTCTGGCCGCCGATCTCGAGCACGACCGACGGTTCCGGCTTCTTCTTGATCGTCGAGGCGTCGGAGATTTCGACATTGGCGGCGGTGACGGGGAAGGCGACCTTGTCCATGAACGGCGCCAGCGCCTTTTCGCCATCATCGAATTCATGGTTGCCGAGCGTCATGGCGTCGAACTTGATCGCGTTGACCATCTCCAGTTCGGCGGTGCCCTTGTATGTCGAGTAGAAGAGCGAGCCCTGGAAATTGTCGCCGGCGTTGAGCGTCAGCACGTTCTGGCCGGCCAATGCCGCGCGGCGCTGGTCGATCGCGGTCTTGAGGCGTGCGGCGCCGCCGAAGCATTCCTTCTTGCTCTCCTCTTCGGCCGAGCAGGTGGAATCGAACTTGTTGATCGCCTCGATGCGCGAATGGAAATCGTTGATGTGCAAAATATTGAGCTGGTAATCGGCAAAGGCGGCGCTGCTCGACAGCGCCAATACGGACGCGGTCAGCAGACCGAATTGAAACGACTTCGTCATCCTGTTCTCCTGGTTTTTATCGGCGACGCTCGAACCCGATCCGTTTTGCCGGATGCCAGTCCCCCAAGCCCCGCCGTCCCTACACGGTCGATGTTTCCATCAACCCTTAGTGGCCGCAAGAGAAAAACCTGTGACAGCGCGGGTGCATTCCAAGAGCGGTAAACAAAAAAAGCTCCCGCGAGGGGAGCTTTTCCGATCGACCATACAAGGCGATTTACATGTGGCGGTTGAGGCTGAACTGCGAGCCGCTGTCGGAGGTGCAGTTGAGCTGGCTCTGGGTGACCAGCGCGCAGTTGACCTTGGACTGCGTCTTGCGCACCAGCGAGGTCATGTTGATCTCGACCAGCGTCGGCGACGTGTTGATGTAGGTGCCGGAGGCCAGCATCTGGTTGGTGTCGGTCGTGCGCGTCGTGAACGTCCCGGCCTGGAAGGTGGAGATGATGCCGTTCGGATCCGACCAGGAGCCTTCCACGCCTGTCGGCGCCGGGGCGGCGGCAACGGGCATCGGACGCGGTGACTGCGGAACGCAGGCCGAAAGGGCCGCCGAAGCACTCGCGATCACGAGGAGGGTTTTGAGTCTCATAAGATTCTCCCGGAAGTTCAGACCGAAAAACATAACGCTTGGTTAACGAACACATGGCGCGAGCGTTCCGGGAAGGCAAGGCTTCTTGCGCGCGTCAGGGCATTTATACAGCAGGCGTTACAAAAATGCCCGCCTTGCGGCGGGCATCTGGTGATCGTGATCTCGTTTCTATCAGCGAACGAGGATGTTCTTGAACTGCCAAGGATCCTTGGTGTCGATGTCCTCTGGGAAGAGGCCCGGGCGGCCATCGAGCGGGGTCCAGTCGGTATAGTGACCTTCGACCGGGCCGAGGTAGGGCAGCTGTACTTCGAGGCAGCGCTTGTAGTCGATCTCGTCGGCTTCGACGATGCCGGCCCTCGGGTTTTCAAGCGCGTAGACCATGCCGGCCAGAACCGCCGAGGTGACCTGCAGGCCGGTGGCGTTCTGGTAAGGCGCGATGCGGCGGGTCTCTTCGAGCGACAGGCGCGAGCCGAACCAGTAGGCGTTCTTCTCGTGGCCGTAGAGCAGCACGCCGAGTTCGTCGACGCCGTCAACGAGTTCGTGCTCGTCGAGAACGTGGTGAACCGGCTGCGCGGTGCCGCCATTGCCGAACATCTCATGCAGCGACAGAACGGCGTCGTTGGCGGGATGGTAGGCATAGTGGCAGGTCGGGCGGAAGGTCACTTCGCCGTCCTTGTCGCGCACCGTGAAGTAGTCGGCGATCGAGATGGACTCGTTGTGGGTGACGAGGAAGCCATACTGCGGGCCAGGCGTCGGGCACCAGGTGCGAACGCGGGTGTTGGCGCCCGGCTGCTCGAGGTAGATGGCGGCCTGGCAGCCCTTCTTGTGCTTCTTGGCGTTCTTCGGCATCCAGTTTTCGTGGGTGCCCCAGCCGAGTTCGGCCGGCTGCAGGCCTTCGGAAATGAAGCCTTCGACGGACCAGGTGTTCCAGAAGACGTTGAGCGGCTTCGGGGTCTTGGTGAGCTGCGTGTCGCGCTCTGCGATGTGGACGCCCTTGACGCCGAGCTTCTTCATCAGCTTGGCCCAGCCTTCGCGGTCATGCTGATCCGGCTCGTCGAACTTGAGGCCGGTGTCGTTGGCGAGGTTGACCAGCGCCTGCTTGACGAACCAGGAAACCATGCCCGGGTTTGCGCCGCAGGTGGAAACGGCGGTGGCGCCACCAGGGTTCTTGGCCTTTTCCTTGCGAACGGTTTCGCGCAGCGCATAGTTGGTGCGGTCGGCGTTCTTCATGGACTTGTCGAAGTAGAAACCGAGCCACGGCTCGACGACGGTGTCGATGTAGAGAACGTCGAGCTTGCGGCAGAGCTTCATCAGGTCGAGCGAGCCGGTGTCGACCGAGAGGTTGACGCAGAAGCCCTGGCCTTCGCCTTCGGTCAGAAGCGGCTTCAGGAGTTCCTTGTAGTTGTCCTTCGTCACATATTCCTTGATGTGACGGACGCCGTGCTGCTTGAGGATCTCCATGTCGGAGGGCTCTTCACGCGGGTCGATGACGACCATCCGGCTCTTGTCGAACTTGAAGTGGCGCTCGATCAGGGGCAGCGTGCCGCGGCCAATGGAGCCAAAGCCGATCATGACGATCGGGCCGGTAATTTCGGCATATACCGGGTGGTTCTGTTCCGTCATTCTTTTCTCCTGTGGAAGGCGACGAAGGCGAGAAGCCTCTAAGAATTCATTTGAAATCGTTCAAATACCGCTAGGTGACCGGCTCTAATCACAAAATCACGTCACAATAAAGAGCGTTCCGGTCGGGAATGTAAATATCAGGTGAAGCGATCGTTGCTTGCAAACGCGTGCAATTTCGCCGCGAGTTCGCGCTTCTGCAGGCTCAGTCCCTTGTAGGCCGCCTGGTGCTCGTCGAGGCTTTCGAGCTGGGCTGCGAAGCTTAGCGCCAGGCTTTGTGCCTGCGGGTGATGGGCAATAGCGGAGATCGGATCGACGTAGACGCGGATCGTGAAGAGGATATCGCCCGAGCGTGGGAGCTTGCGCAGCGTCTGGCGCTCGACGCGGGCGAAGCGATCGGCCAGCGTGAACGGTTCTGCCTGCGGCGGGCGGCGGTGCTTGGAGAGCGGCAGGAAGAGGGCGCTGGAGGTGTTGACCGACCAGTTCAGCCGCTCGACCGGTTGAGAAACCTGAAGATTGTCGAAAATGCGGTGGATGAGGGTGGCGTTGCGCGTGCCCTCTCCGAAGCCCGGCACATCCGCATGGATCGCATGCATGGGCCGGCCGAATTTTTCGCGCAGCGACCAGGAGGAGGGGAAGGCGACGAAGCCGGCCACGAGATGCCAGCCATCTTGCTTGCGGCGCATGATGACGAGATCGTCCTGGATCATCAGGCCAGCGCGGAGCAGCGGCGGGAGATCGCTGCGAGTGTCTAGCAAGTCGGCACAGAGGTTGGGGTGGCGTTCGCGCAGATGTTGCCGCAGCAGGTCGAGCGCTTCCTGCTGTGCGTCCAATGTGTCGGCTTCGGCGACGAAGATATCGTCGCGCCTGCTCTCGACCAGCGCACGCTTTTCGCCAACATAGCGAGCCCAGTCGGCATCGGGCTCGATCCAGCGGTCGGCATCGAGCGGCATCAGGCCGATGGTGAAAGGCTTGGCCGAGCCGTCATAGGGCGTGTAGGTCGGTGGCGTCATGGATGAACTCTAGCGCTCCGGCGTACCCTGATGGAAGACCATGCGCCACGTGCCGTTGGCATCGCGGCGCCAGATGGAGCTGCGGAGCGCCTGGACGGGCGGCTCCCCCCGGACGATGCGCTCCGAGCGATAGGTGGCGAGAACCACGTCGGATGCGAGTGTTTGAATTTCGAAATCCGTCAGCTGGCGCGTCGTGCCGTCGCTGGGCTCTTCCAGCAGAGCGGCGATGATCTCCTCGTAACGATAAAGGCGACCGGAGCTGCCGATCTCGCGAAAATCCGGTGAGAGCAGGGTCTCGAGCAGGCTGCGCTTGTTGCGGACCGTCTGGTCGAACAACCTCTCTTCCAGCAAACGGATATGGTCGCGCAGTTCGCTGTTCATCGGCTTACCCCTCCCAAACCTCCAGCCCGGCTATCTCCGCCGTGAACCAAGGCGTCGCATTCCGGAACAACCAAATAGTGCAATTGCGCCGAAACCATCCATCTTCTTTTCAGATTTCTGCGTCAAACTGCGAATCATCTTATATCCACGCCCCGGAACCATCGGATGAACCAGATATCGGAGCGGCTTGCGGAATTGCAGGAGGACAGTTCCGTCCTGATCGCGCTTTATGATCAGGACGATCGTCTGTGCTATGCAAACCCGGCCTTTCGCACGACCTTTGCCTTGGAACCCGAGGAATGCCCGCTATGGGCCGACTTGATGCGGCGCAATACGCGCAGCGGCAAGGGAACGATCATCCGGACCTCCGACTTCGAGACCTGGCTGGTCTCGGCGCAATCGCGGCGCGGCAAGCTGCCGTTTCGTGCCTTCGAGACGGATGTGGTCGACGGGCGCTGGCTGTGGATGACGGAGACGGTTCAGAAGGACGGCTGGATGCTTTGCATCGCCAGCGACATCACGCATCTGAAGGCCAGCGAGCGGGATATCAGACAGGATCGCGACTTCGCGCTGAAGGCATCGCAGACGGACGAGCTCACCAGCGTCTCCAACCGCCGCTTCATGATGGCGGCGCTCGACAGTCTTGCCAACGGGCATGCCGCGCCGCGGCCCATGGGTGGCTGCATCTGCATCATCGACCTCGATTTCTTCAAGCGCATCAACGATCTCTACGGGCATCAGACGGGTGACGACGTGCTGGTCGATTTCGCCCGCCGGGTGCATCCCCTCGTGCGCCGTCGCGACAGCTTTGGGCGGATCGGCGGCGAGGAGTTCATGCTGATCCTGCCGGACACGACCCTGGCGCAGGGCGAGCTGATCATCGAGCGGATATTGACGACGGTGCGCGGCGCCCGGCCGATCCAGAATGCGCCGAGTTTCTCCTACACCTGCTCGGCCGGGCTTGCGGAACTGCATCCCGGCGATACGGCACGCGAACTTTATGCGCGGGCCGACGAGGCGCTCTATCATGCCAAGCAGGGTGGGCGGGATCGGTTGCGGATCGTGGCCTAGTCAATGAGCCTTGCCGGGATCAGCCCGCGCAGGGAGTTGCCGACATAGAGTTTTCCCGTCTTCAGATCGTCGCGCGTGATGCGGCCGACGCGGGCCTTGCGCTGGCAGATCAGCTCTGTACGCAATACCCCCGCGAGAAGGCCGCAGGAGATCGGTGGCGTGCGCAGCATGCCCGAGCCATCGTCGAGGAAGATCGAGGTGATCGTGCCCTCGCAGGCCTCGCCGCGCTCGTTCAGCATCAGCACTTCGTCGGCTTCATCACTGGTGTATTCGGTGCGCGCGGCCTCGTAGACGGCGCGGCGCGTGGTCTTGATTCGCAGCAGCTTGTCGGCGGAGTCCAGCCGTTGATCGGCGATGCGGATGGTCCAGGTGGTATCCGGCGCGAGCGGCGTGAAGGGCGCGGTGGTGACCTCGATATTCGCGTTCTCGTCGAAGGTCAGCCGGACGCGCTGGTGAGATGTGGCGCCGGCGACGGCTTGCTGCAATCTTTCGAGCGCGCCCACCGGCTGCGGGAAACCAATGCGGCGGGCGGAGCGGGTGAGGCGGGCGAGATGCAGGCGCAGGCGGATGAAGCCGGTGTCCGGCTCGTAGCGCAGGGTTTCGATCAGCGAGAAGTCGGCCACGGTCAGACGCTCCCCGTTCCTGCGATCGGCTGGTCGCCGATGGCGAAGCGGGCCTTCAGGAGGCACTCCTCGTATTCGGCTTCCGCGGTGGAATCGATGACGATGCCGCCGCCGACATTGAAGACGGCGCGGCCGTCGTCGAAGAGGGTGAGCGTGCGGATGGCGACGGAAAAGCGCATGGCGCCCGAGGGCGCGATCATGCCGATGGCGCCGCAATAGACGTCGCGTGGGCCGTCTTCCAGCTCGTGCAGGATGGTCATCGCGCTGATCTTCGGCGCGCCCGTTATCGAGCCGCAGGGGAAGAGGGCGGCGAGGATGTCGCGGATTTCGAGGTTGGGCAGGAGCTTTGCCTGCACGTGGCTCACCATCTGGTGCACCGTAGGATAAGTCTCGATGTCGAAGAGTTTTGGGACGTCGAGCGTGCCGACCTCAGTGATGCGGGAGATGTCGTTGCGCAGGAGATCGACGATCATGCGGTTTTCGGCCTGCGTCTTGATGTCGGCGAGCATGGCTCGCTTGATCGCCTCGTCCTCGGCGGGGGTGCCGCCGCGCCTTGCCGTGCCCTTCATCGGATGCGTCTCGATCCAGCCTTCCTCGTCGGTGCGGAAAAAGAGCTCGGGCGAGCGCGACAGGATGACCGGGCCGCCGAGATCGACCAGCGCGCCGTATTTCACCGGCTGTCGTTCGATTAACGACCAGAAGGCGGCACTGACATCGCCGGACCAGCGGGCCTCTATCGGCATGGTGAGATTGGCCTGGTAGCAATCGCCCTGCATGAGGTGGTGGTGGAGGCGGTCGAAGCGGTTCTGGTAGGTGGAAAAATCCCATGCGGCTTTCGGCGCGGTCAGGAACTCTTCGTTTTCAAGTCGCTGCGCGGGCTGTGCGAGCGGGTGGTCGTCCGGTTGAGGGTTGTCGAATATGCCGAAGCAGAGAAGTGGGGTTTCGCGGTTCTCGATGGCGAAACGGGCGAGCTTGTCCTCGAAGAGATGGCCGGCTTCGTAGGCGATGTAGCCGGCGAGCCACTTGCCCGCCTTTCTGGCCTCCTCCATGCGGGCGAGGCCGGTAAAGACCTCGGCGCGGGTGTGGGCGACGATGATCTCGGTCGGGTCGGCGAAGAGCATGACCTGGCCGGATGTGTCGTCGCGGAAGAGGATGTGGGGGGCGCGCCCGTTCATGCTGAGTCCTGATTATGAAGCGGGGCGGTGCGGCAATCTCCCTTCTCCCCGTCGGGGAGAAGGGACCACACCTCAGCCCTTATCTAGCGCTTCCAGCTCGTCGATCAGCCCCTCGATCATCGACAAACCCTTGCTCCAGAACGACGGATCGGTGGCGTCGAGGCCGAAGGGCTTGAGGAGTTCGGAGTGGTGCTTGGTGCCGCCGGCCTTCAGGAGTTCGAAATACTTGTCCTGGAAGCCCTGATCCGCCTTCTGGTAGACGGCGTAGAGCGAGTTTACCAGGCAGTCGCCGAAGGCGTAGGCGTAGACGTAGAAGGGCGAGTGGATGAAGTGAGGGATGTAGGTCCAGTAGGTCTCGTAACCCTCGGAGATCTTGATCGCCGGGCCGAGGCTTTCGGCCTGGACGGACAGCCACAGTTCGCCGATCTGCTCGGCCGTCAGCTCGCCTTCTTTGCGGGCGGTGTGAACCTTGCGCTCGAATTCGTAGAAGGCGATCTGGCGCACGACCGTGTTGATCATGTCCTCGACCTTCTGCGCGAGCATCGCCTTGCGCTCGCGCTTGTCCTTTGTCTTGTCGAGAAGGGCGCGGAAGGTCAGCATTTCGCCGAAGACGGAGGCGGTTTCGGCAAGCGTCAGCGGCGTCTGGCACATCAGCGCGCCCTGGCCGCCGGCGAGCACCTGGTGAACGCCGTGGCCGAGCTCATGGGCGAGCGTCATCACGTCGCGCGGCTTGCCGAGATAGTTGACGAGCACATAGGGGTGGGCGGAGGGAACGGTCGGGTGCGCGAAGGCGCCCGGCGCCTTGCCGCGGCGAACCGGCGCGTCGATCCACTCCTCGTCGAAGAAGCGCTTGGCGATCGCGGCCATCTCTGGAGCGAAATTGCCATAGGCTGAGAGAACGGTGTCCTTGGCCTCGGTCCAGGAAATGACGGCGTTGGAGGTTTCCGGCAGCGGCGCGTTGCGGTCCCAGAACTCCATCTGATCCATTCCGAGCCACTTCGCCTTCATCGTATAGTAGCGGTGCGACAGGCGAGGATAGGCGTCGCGGACGGCGGCTGCCAGCGCATCGACCACTTCGCGCTCGACGCGGTTGGCGAGGTGTCTTGAATCGGCGATGTCCTCGAAGCCGCGCCAGCGGTCGGAAATGTCCTTGTCCTTGGCGAGCGTGTTGGTGATCAGCGTGAAGATGCGCAGATTGTCCTTGAAGGTCTTGGCGAGCGCCATGGCGCCCTTGCGGCGCACTTCGGGGTCGCGGTCCTGCAGCATGTTCAGCGTCACTTCGATCGACAGCATCTCGCCATCCACCTCGAAGCGCAGCTCGGCCATGGTCTCGTCGAACAGGCGGTTGAAGGCGGCGGCCGAGGTCATCGACTTCTCGAGGAAGAGTTGCTCCAGCTTGTCGTCGAGCTGGTAGGGCTTGTCCTTGCGCAGGTCGACCAGCCAGGGGCGATAGTGGCCGGCATCGGGGTCGTTGGCCATACAGGCGTCGATCACGGCGTCGTCGATGCGGTTGAGCTCGAGCGTGAAGAACAGCAGGTGGCCGGAGAAATTGGTGATCTTCGCCTGCACGTCGCCGTAGAGCTTGCCGTTGGTCGGGCTCGAGGTGTCGGAGAAATAGGTGAGGCCGGCGAATGAACCGAGGCGGCCGATGATGTCGTCCAGCGCTTCATATTCCTTCAGCGCCTGGCCGATGCCGTCTGCGCCCTTCTTCGTTGCGGCGTCCGAGAGCTTGCCCTTCCACTTGGCTTCGAAGGCAAGAGAATCCTTTTCGGCCTTCGCCATGTCGGCCTTGAAGGCGTCGGAGGTGGCGGAAGGATAGAGGTCCTGAAGCTTCCAGGTCGGGAGGTCGCCGAGTTCGATCGTCTTCGCGGAACCGGCATTGCTTACCGAAAAGTTGTATTCGGCGCCGAAGAGCGGGTTTTTCATAAGCGGGATCCTCTTCCTATTTTACGACAGCTCTGACTGTCTAAGCGCCCAAAGCCTTGGCATCAAGGGGCTTTTCGTCGCGCAGGAGCGTCGTTTCGAGGCGAATCCGCCTTCGTCACAAACGTTAAAATGCGATTATTTCTCAAAACTGGATGTTCAAGCCTTTCTGCGACATTGCCATTCAAGGTTTCGCATGAAGTGAGGCAGCAATGACCGGTTACAACGAGCACAAGGGTGCAGCGCAGATACTTGTCGTCGAAGACGATCCTGTACAGCGCAGACTGCTGAAGAACGCCATCGAGCGTCACGGACACGTCGTCCACCAGGCAGAGAATGGCCGGATCGGTCTTGAGATGGTGAAGAGGGCCGGCGGCCTCTACAACGTCATCGTTCTCGACCTGATGATGCCCGAGATGACGGGCCTCGAGTTTCTCGAGGCGATCCACGCCTTCGGTACGCAAATTCCCGTGATCGTCCAGACCGGGCAGGGCGGGATCGAGACGGTGGTGCAGGCGATGCGCGCCGGTGCCTTCGATTTCGTGGTCAAGCCCGTCTCGCCGGAGCGGATTTCCAATTCGATCGCCAATGCGCTGAAGCTCGATCAACGCGAGGTCAAGGCACGCGCCGGACGGCGTTCGCGCTCCGGTGCCGTCGGCTTCGACGATATCGTGTCGGCAAGCCCGGCGATGATCCGCGTGCTGGATCTCGCCCAGCGCGCCGCGCAATCCAACATTCCCGTCGTGCTCGAAGGTGAATCCGGCGTCGGCAAGGAGCTGGTGGCCCGCGCCATCCAGTCCGGCAGCGACCGTTCCGGCAAGCCTTTCGTCACCGTCAACTGTGGCGCCATTCCGCACAATCTGGTCGAGAGCATTCTCTTCGGCCATGAGAAGGGTGCCTTTACGGGCGCCACCGAACGGCATGTCGGCAAGTTCATGGAAGCCGATGGCGGCACCATCTTCCTCGACGAGATCGGCGACTTGCCGCTCGACGTGCAGGTGAAGCTGTTGCGCGCCGTGCAGCAGGGCGAGATCGAGACCGTCGGCGCGCGCACCGCGCACAAGGTCAACGTCCGCCTGATCTCGGCGACCAACAAGGATCTGATCGAAGAGGTCAAGAACGGTCACTTCCGTGAAGATCTCTACTACCGCCTCAACGTGTTCCCCATCACCATCCCGGCGCTGCGCAAGCGCAAGGAAGACATTCCGCATCTGGTGCGGGTGTTCACGGAGCGCTTCTCGAGCGAGCAGAAGAATGGCAACCGCATGACGGTCAATGCCGGCGCGCTGGCGCTGCTCACCGCTTACGACTGGCCGGGCAATATCCGGCAGCTGGAAAACGCGATCTTCCGTGCCGTGGTTCTGGCCGACGGTCCGGAGCTGACGGAAGCCGACTTCCCGCAGATCGCGGCGCAGCTTCCGGAATATGATGTGGTCGATCATCTGGCGCTGGTTGCCGACAACAGCAGCAATGTTCGCCTCGGCGAGATCGCCGCTGCCGAATTCGGTGTCTCGCAGACGGTGGCCGACAATGTCGCGGCGCGGATCAACGACGCTCCCGACAACGCGATTTCGAGCACCAATCCATCAGGCGACGTGCGCAAGCTAGCCGATGTCGAAGAAGAGCTGATCCGATTCGCGCTCAAGTTCTATCGTGGCCAAATGAGCCAGGTCGCGCGCAAGCTGGGCATCGGTCGCTCGACGCTTTACAGAAAGTTGAAGGACTACGGGATCGACCCCGACAACCCGCAAAAGGACGCTGCATAGGGTGTTTCAGTTAAGATTCCGGCAATCATCTTTTGTTACCAATCATAAACCACTTGTTAGTGGCCTGTTCACTATGTAAAGAAAAGGTTGATCATGTGTGGCATTTTTGCCATCGTGTGACCGCATTTCACAGTCAAGGGTCAGATTGAGGGACCATCGGCTGTCTGACGGGGATTGAGTTTGCCGGATCTGAATTGGAATACGAAGCCTTCGCGCCCGACATGGCGCAACAGGTGCGCAGACCTTTGCGGAAAGGTGACAAGGACGGCTATGGCCGCCCTTCTCGCAGTTGCAGTTTCGTCCCCGGTGCTCGTCGGCTCCAGTACGCCGTCCGAAGCGGCGGGCGAAACGCGTAGTCTCAAGCTTTACTTCATTCACACGGGTGAAAAGGCTGTCATCACCTATAAGCGCAACGGCAGGTTCGACCCCAAGGGTCTCGAGCAGCTGAACCGCTTCCTTCGCGACTGGCGCAAGAACCAGCCGACGAAGATGGACCCGCGCCTCTTCGACTTGATCTGGGAAGTCTACCGCCAGAGCGGTTCCAAGGATTACATCAACGTCGTCTGCGGTTTCCGTTCGCCGGGCACCAACGCCATGCTGAAGAACCGCTCGCG
Source organism: Rhizobium sp. NPDC090275 (assembly GCF_044772225.1). Lineage (NCBI taxonomy): Bacteria > Pseudomonadati > Pseudomonadota > Alphaproteobacteria > Hyphomicrobiales > Rhizobiaceae > Rhizobium > Rhizobium sp. NPDC090275. Next base: position 245,843 of record NZ_JBIVYL010000007.1, read on the forward strand.
CAATTCCGGCGTCGCCGAGAAGAGCCAGCACATGCTCGGCAAGGCGATGGACTTCTTCATTCCTGACGTAAAACTGGCGACTTTGCGCGCGATCGGCATGAAAATGCAGGTCGGCGGCGTTGGTTTCTATCCGAAATCCGGTTCGCCCTTCGTGCACATGGATGTCGGCGGCGTTCGCGCATGGCCGCGCATGAACCGCGACGAACTCGTCCGTCTCTTCCCGAACGGCAACACGATGCACATCCCGGCCGACGGCAAGCCGCTGCCGGGTTATGAGCAGGCGGTCGCCGATTACAAGCGTCGCGTCAGCGACAGCTCGGTGCAGATGGCAAGCTCCGGCGCCTATACCGGTTCGGCCAGCGAAGAGCGCAAGAAGCCGAAGACCTTGTTTGCAGCCCTGTTTGGTGGTGGCGCGGACGAGGAAGAGGATAACTCCGACGACAGCACGCCAGCCGTTGCCAAGGCAACGCCGCCGAAGGCCGCCGATATGCCGAACGCAGCTGATCCGAGCCAGGGCGCCCCGGCTCAGGCAGAAGCTTCGCAGCAGACCGAAGTCGCAAGCGTCAACGCGCCGATCCCGCAGGTGCGGCCGGCGTTCGCAAATCAGCCTGGCGGCAGCGAAGTGGCCAGCGCCCTTGTCGCCCCGCAATCGGGTAATGCCGCGCAGGATGCTCTTGCCGCTGTGACCGATCAGGGCCAGCAGGGCTATGCGGATCTCAGCGCGTATAGCGTTCCGGTGCCTTCGCTCCTCGGTGCACGTCGTTCTCCGGGAGACGCGGAAGTCGCTTCAGCCGATCCGGCTGCCGCGATGACGGGGAATCTCGCGGCCGTGCCGACGCCGGCTGAGCGTCCGGCTCTGGCAGAAAAGCTCCTGGCGGCGGCGAATGCCGATCCGGAAGCCGGTGTCGATGAGGCAGATCAGCAGGGTACGCTTTCTCCAGCTGTTGCCGATGCTCTCAACCAGCAGAACACTGCCAATCACGGCCAGCTTGCAGCCAACCAGCCGCCGGTATCGAGCGTCGAACAGGCTATAAACGCAGCGATGCCACAAAAGGTTCCGGCCGAAAAACCGCCGGTGCAGCTGGCAGCGCTTGCGCCCGCGACCAAGTCGGCAAGCTTCGGCGATGCCTTCGATGTGCCGAAGCCGGCAATCGAGCCGAGTGCGGCTCAGAGCCTGCCCTCGAAGGGTGGCCGCCCGACCAAGCATGAAGCCGCTGAGGCCGATGCCAGCCGCGCGACTGTGACCACCGAGCCGAAGCTGACGCAGAAGATCATCTCGCAGTGGGCGCTCAGCAATGCGCGCATGGAAATGGTGACCAAGCCGGTCAAGGCACCGCGTTTCGTCAGCCAGACGCTGCGCGCGCAGCCGAAGGCCGTCTATGCCGAGGGCTTCACCAAGACGGCGTCGATCGATACGGGCCGTTTCAGCGGTACGGCGGTCAACTTCATGGAAGTGCGCAAGTTCGAATCGAACTAAGCCATCTTCCAGATCAGACAATCAGAACCGTCGGAGCGATCCGGCGGTTTTTTGTTGGTGGCGTTGGATGCGCGCAAGTAACGGAGAGCGGTGATGAAGATTGGGTTCGTGGGCACGGGGATGATCACCGAGGCCATGGTCAAGGGGATGCTCGGCTCGTCGCTCGACTTGTCGCGGATCACCGTTTCGCCGCGCAATGGCGAGATCGCGGCGCGCCTTGCGGAATCGTCGCCGCTGGTCGAGATCGGCGCCGACAACCAGGCCGTGGTTGATGCCGCCGATATTCTGTTCCTGGCGATCCGGCCGCAGATATCAGAAGAGGTGATCAAGGGCCTGCGGTTCCGTGCCGGGCAGAGCGTCATCAGCGTGGTTGCGGCCACGGATCGGGCGAAGCTCGAGGACTGGATCGATACGCCTGTCGAAATCACCCAGGCCATTCCGCTGCCCTTCGTTGCCGCGCGCGCAGGCGTGACCGCGATCTATCCTGGGAATGATACGGTGGCTGCGATCTTTTCGGCGCTAGGCAGTGCCGTCGCCTGCGAGACGCGCGCGGAGTATGATCTGCTGGCGGCCGCAAGCTCACTGATGGCCACCTATTTCGGCATTCTCGACCGCACCACCGGCTGGCTCGCCGATCAGGGGATGCCCGAGGATAAGGCGCGGGCCTATCTGGCGCCGTTGTTCCTCAGCCTCGCGCATGAGGCGGTCAAGCATGGCGAGACGCCGCTCACCGCACTCAAGGAGGAGTTCTCCACCAAGGGTGGCTTGAACGAGCAGGTGTTCGAGGACTTCGACCACAAGGGCGGCAGCGGCGCGCTGATCGCGGCGCTCGATCGCGTGCTGGCACGGATCAAGGGGTAGGGCAGCCCGGTTCAGGGCTTGCCGGGATTGTCGTTGGCGGTCGTGCGAAACTGCTCGTCCTCGAGCACGCGCGCGCCGGTATCGAGCACCCGGATCACCATCTCGTAGATGTTGAGCGCGCGTTTGCTTGAAGGCATGCTGTTGTCGAGAATCGTGAGCGCCTGGCGCAGGCGCTCGGCCAGTTCCTTGTCGGTGATCGTTTTCACGAAATGCGCTCCGCAAGTTGCTCCTCTGACTGTGCAATCTACCGCGAATTGCGTGGTGAAACCACTATCCGAAGGTTGGAGACGGGCGTTGTGCGCCACCTTTCAGCCGGCGATTTCGGACATGACGTGTTCGGCGATTGCAAGCGACGAGGTAAGACCCGGGCTCTCGATGCCATAGAGATGCACCATGCCGCTGACGCCGTGGACTGAGGGGCCGTGAATGGCGAAGTCGGCGGCGGGCTGGCCGGGGCCGGAGAGTTTGGGGCGGATGCCGCTATAGGCGGGCTGCAGGCAGTTGTCGGGCAGGCCGGGCCAGTAGCGGCGGATTTCGTCGTAGAACCGCTCGCAGCGCGTAGGATCGACCTCGTAGTCGATCGCGTCGATCCACTCGACATCGGGCCCGAAGCGGATGGAACCGCCAAGATCCATGGTCAGGTGCACGCCGAGGCCGCCATCCTCCGGCACCGGATAGATCAGCCGCGAGAAGACGTTGCGTGTCGGGGCGGCGAAATAGTTGCCCTTGGCGAGGTGGAGCCTGGGCACCGTGGCGTGGTCGAAGCCCGAGACGAGCCGGGCGAGATCATTGGCGCGCAGGCCGGCGGTGTTGATGAAGTGGCGCGATGATACGTCGTATTCCTCGCCGCTCGTCTTGTCGCGGGTGCGCAGGACGAAGCGGTTGTCGGCGGCCTCGCCTGACATGATCTCGGTGTTGAGGGCGATGAAGGCGCCGTTCTCCTCGGCATCCCCGCGCAAGGCGAGCATCAGCGCATGGCTGTCGATGATGCCGGTCGAGGGCGAGGCGAGGGCGGCGACGCAGTTCAGCGCCGGTTCGCGCGCCGTCGCTTCCTCGCCTGAGATCAGCACGAGATCATCGACGCCGCATTCGGCCGCCTTGATGCGGATGGCTTCCAGTTTTTCGACCTGCGATTGGCTGGTGGCGACGATGAACTTGCCGCAGCGGGCGTGAGGAATGTGCCTGTCCTCAGCGTAGCGATAAAGCTTTCCGCGCCCTTCGATGCAGAGCCGCGCCTTCAGCGATCCCGGTGGATAGTAGATGCCTGCGTGGATGACTTCGGAATTGCGGGAGCTGGTCTCCATGCCGATCATCGGGTTGGCCTCGATGACCAGCGTCTCCAGACCGCGTATCGCCGCTTCGCGCGCGATCGCCAGCCCGATTACGCCGGCCCCGGCGATGATGCAGCCGACCTCATCCATTCCAATCCTCCTGCGACGCCTCGATCACTACCGCAATCGGCAGGGCGATCAAAGTCCTGCAATCCTAGAGCTTTTGGCGTAGAGCTTTTGGCATGAGTGGCATGACCGATTGGGGGGAGACACAGGCCTATTTCGGTTTATAACGTCGCATGCCCTGAGAAACAGCATCCGTTCGGCCTATATGAGGCATGTGCGTAGCGTGCCCCCGGCGCGCCGTTCGCTGTCCGACAAATTGATTTGATGAAGACGACAAGGATTAATCATGCAGACCTATCCCGATGTGAAGCTGTTCATCGACGGCGAATGGAAGAATGCCGCCTCCGGCAAGACGCTGCCCGTCACCGACCCGGCCACGGGTGAGACCATCGGCACCATTCCGCATGCCTCCCGCGAGGATCTCGACGCAGCACTCGCCGCAGCCGACAAGGGCTTCCGCGTCTGGCGCGATACCTCTCCCTTCGACCGTTCGAAGATGATGCGCCGCGCCGCCGACCTGTTGCGCGAGCGCAAGGAAACCATCGCCTGGATGATGACGCGCGAGCAGGGCAAGCCGCTGGCGCAGTCGCTGGTCGAAATCGCCGGTGCAGCAGACGTGATCGACTGGTTCGCCGAAGAAGCGCGCCGTACCTATGGTCAGATCATCCCGTCGCGCGCGCCGAATGTCACGCAGCTGGCGATCAAGTCGCCGGTCGGCCCGGTCGCGGCGTTTACGCCGTGGAATTTCCCGATCAACCAGGTGGTGCGCAAGCTTTCGGCCGCTATCGCCGCCGGCTGCTCGATCATCGTCAAGGCGCCCGAGGAAACCCCGGCATCGCCGGCTGAACTCATCCGCGTCTTCGCCGATGCGGGCATTCCCAATGGTGTCGTCAACCTCGTCTACGGCATTCCGGCCGAGATCTCCGAGTATTTGATCTCGCACCCCGTCATCCGCAAGATCTCGTTCACCGGCTCGACGCCTGTCGGCAAGCAGCTGGCGGCGCTGGCCGGCCTGCACATGAAGCGGGCGACCATGGAGCTCGGCGGTCACGCCCCGGTCATGGTGTTCGATGATGCCAATGTCGATCAGGCCGTGTCGATCATGGCCGGCTCGAAATTCCGCAACGCTGGCCAGGTCTGCGTCGCGCCGACGCGCTTTCTGGTGCAGGACGGCGTCATGGACCAGTTCACGGATGGCTTCGTCAAGGCCGCGCAGGCGGTCAAGGTCGGCAATGGCCTGGACGCAGGCGTCGAGATGGGTCCGCTTGCCAATGAGCGTCGTATCCCGGCTCTCGAAGAGCTGATCAACGATGCCGTCTCGAAGGGTGCTGAACTGAAGACCGGCGGCCGCCGCATCGGCAACACCGGCAACTTCTTCGAGCCGACGGTGCTTGCCAACGTGCCGCTTTCGGCGCGCGTGATGAACGAGGAGCCCTTCGGCCCGCTCGCCATCATCAACCGCTTCTCGACGCTCGACGACGCGATCACCGAAGCAAACCGCCTGCCGTTCGGCCTGGCCTCCTTCGCCTTCACCAGCTCCAGCGCCACCGCGCAGGCGCTTGGCCGCCGCGTGGAAGCCGGCATGCTGTCGATCAACCACAACGGCCTTGCGCTGCCAGAAGTGCCGTTCGGCGGCATCAAGGATTCGGGCTACGGCACGGAAGGCGGCTCGGAAGCGATCAACGCCTATCTCGACGTGCGCTACGTCACGCAGCTCGGCTGATTGCCGAGCAGAGAGACAAAAAGAAAGCCGCCGGGGCGACCCGGCGGCTTTCTTGTTTGGTTCGATCGTAACCGGAAATCAGGCTTCAGCCGGACCTTCGATCATGCCGAGGGCGGCGAGGTAGGTGTCGAGGATTGCTTCTTCCTCGAGACGCTCCTGCTCATCCTTCTTGCGCAACGCGATGACCTTTTTCAGGATCTTGGTGTCGAAGCCGGTTCCCTTGGCTTCGCCGTAGACGTCCTTGATATCGTCGGCGATGGTCTTCTTTTCTTCTTCCAACCGTTCAATGCGCTCGATGAAAGCGCGAAGCTGGTCGCGGGCAACGCCGTGGGCATCAGACATCGTGTTCTCCTGCTAGGGGGATAAAAATTCGGATGGCGTTGACTGCCGTGAAGATCAGCCGGGGTCAAGCCTATTCGACAGAGCCGGGGCTCATTTGTGCGGGTTGTTGCTTTCGAATGCGGCTTTTTGTTGGGGCGACGCTTCGGTCTGGTAGCGGCTTTTCCACTCGTCGAAGGGCATGCCGTAGACGATCTCGCGGGCCTCGTCCTTCGTCAATTCGACGCCATCGGCATCGGCCGCGTCCTTGTACCAGTTCGATAGGCAGTTGCGGCAGAAGCCGGCCAGATTCATCATGTCGATGTTCTGCACATCGGTGCGTTCGCGCAGGTGCGCGACGAGACGACGGAAGGCGGCGGCTTCGAATTCGGTCTGTTGTTCCTTGCTGAGCTCGGTCATTGCGCTCTCCTCTTCTCAGTATGGGCCGGTGCGCGAGGCGTGCACCTGGTATTGATGCAGCGCCGGGTCGGCGTTCATGGTCGCGAAGATCGGCGCCAGCCGGTCGGCCCAGGCGGCGATGCCGGCCGCGTCGCCGATCAGGTCCTGGCGAACCTCCAGCAGCGCGTGCGGGATGCCCGTGACCATGCAATGCTGGTACATGGTGTCACCCTTCAGCGCGCCATCATAGGGCTCGTTGTCGCCGATCACCAGATCGGCATCGGCACGCAGCAAGTCAAGCAGCGGGGCGACGGCGCGGTGGTCGCTGTCCCACAACACGGCGGCGTGCCATGGGCGCGGCACGTTTTTCCAGGCGGGCGTGAAAGAATGCAGCGAAAGGACCAGCGGCGCCTTGCCGGTCGCGGCGGCGACCTTTGCAATCGTCTCGCTGACGGCATTGTGATAGGGGCGGTGGAAATTGGCGATGCGGCCGTTCCACTCCTCCTGGGTGATCGGGTGATTGCCCGGAATGATGGCGCCGTCGGAGATCTTCATGATCAGCGTCGGGTCGTCCTCGCCCCGGTTCGGGTCGATCAGCAGCCGCGAGAAGCCGCCGAGCACGGCGGGCACGCCAAGCTTCTCAGACAGCGCCCGCGTCAGTCCCTCGATGCCGATGTCATAGGCGATATGCCGGGCAAAGGCGCTCTCGGGCAGGCCCAGGCTGCCATAGCGTTTCGGCAGGCGGTTCATCGCATGGTCACCCAGGAGCACCATACCCCTGTCATGATGTCCGCCTAGAATTTCGAAGGATTGGAAGTCGTTCATCGAGGACAATGCCATTGAGTGTTTGCAAGCGTGTCTCTGATCGCACGGGCAGGGGAAGGGTTCAAGCGCGCGCCGCGATCAATCACTTCGCTATGGCTTGGCAATCTCCGCGCGATCCTTGCGGCGGCGACTGCGCCTCTTGTTTGATGTCAGAAATATAATCGATTAGCATTGCGTTGACTTTCGCCGGGAGGCAGCGCAAGAAGGCACGACAACGAATAACCGGGAGCCAATTGGAAGTCGTGTTGATCCAGACCGCGCCATGTTTCCTTACGCGTTCCGGGCCGCTTGCCCGTTTTGCTCTTTTTGTTCTCGCGGCGTTCTCGCCGTTCTTCATTGCCGATGTGGCGCGCGCTGATTTCCGCGTCTGCAACGGTACGCAGAATCTAGTCGGCGTGGCGATCGGGTACCGGGCCAAGGACGGCTGGATGACGGAAGGCTGGTGGCAGGTCCCGGCAACGACCTGCGCGACACTGATCGAGGGAGAACTTCAGTCTCGCTACTACTACCTCTACGCCGAAGACGCCGCCCGGGGAGGACGATGGACGGGCGACGTGCAGATGTGCGTGGCGGAGAACGAATTCAAGATCACGGGCGTCAATGATTGCTACGCCCGTGGCTATCAGAAGATGGGGTTCAAGGAATATGACACGGGCCGCCAGGGCAGCTGGATGGTTCAACTTTCCGATACCCCAGGCACCCAGGAAAGTCCGAACTGATGAAGCGTAACCGCAAAGTAAAAATCCTCGCAACGCTCGGACCCGCCTCGTCCGAAGAAGCGATGATCGAGAAGCTGCACCAGGCCGGTGCCGACGTTTTCCGCATCAACATGAGCCATGCGAGCCATGACACGATGCGCACGCTGATCCAGCGCATCCGCGCCGTCGAAGCGCGCAGCGGCCGCCCGATCGGCATTCTCGCCGACCTTCAGGGCCCGAAGCTGCGCGTCGGCAAGTTCGCCGACGTCAAGGTCGACCTGAAGCCGGGCGACACGTTCACGCTCGACAACAACGACACCCCCGGCGACAAGAACCGCGTGTTCCTGCCGCATCCCGAAATTCTCGAAGCCGTGAAGCCAGGCGACCGCCTGCTGATCGACGACGGCAAGCTCGCTCTGCGCGCTGAAAAGTGCGACGGCAAGAGCATCGTCACGACGGTCATCTCCGGCACCCGGATTTCCGACCGCAAGGGCGTCAGCCTTCCCGACACGATCCTCACCGCCGGCGTCCTGACCGACAAGGACCGGGCCGACCTCGATGCGGTTCTCGCAACCGACGACGTCGACTGGGTTGCGCTCTCCTTCGTGCAGCGTCCGGAAGATCTGGTCGAAGTGCGCAAGATCGCCCGCGGCCGCGTCGGCCTGATGGCGAAGATCGAAAAGCCGCAGGCGATCGAGCGGATCGAAGAAATCATCGAGCTCTCCGACGCGCTGATGGTTGCCCGTGGCGACCTCGGTGTCGAAATGCCGCTCGAATCCGTTCCCGGTATCCAGAAGCAGCTGATCCGCGCCTGCCGCCGTTCGGGCAAGCCGGTCGTCGTCGCCACGCAGATGCTGGAATCGATGATTTCTGCTCCGGTCCCGACCCGCGCCGAAGTCTCCGACGTCGCGACCGCCGTCTTTGAAGGCGCCGACGCCGTCATGCTCTCGGCTGAATCCGCCTCCGGCGATTATCCTGTTGAAGCCGTCTCGACCATGGCATCGATCGCCAGCACCATCGAGCGCGAGCCGCATTATCCCGGCATCATCTACGCCCAGCGCGCCCAGGCGGAAGCCACCGGCGCCGATGCGATTTCACTGGCTGCCCGCCAGATCGCCGAAACGCTGCGCCTGTCGGCCATCGTCTGCTACACCTCGTCGGGCACGACGGGCCTGCGCGCCTCGCGCGAGCGTCCGCAGGTGCCGATCCTGGCGCTGTCGCCTGTTATTCAGACCGCGCGTCGCCTCGCCATCGTGTGGGGCCTGCACTGTGTGGTCACGCATGACGCGACCGACCTCGACGACATGGTCAACCGCGCCTGCCGCATCGTCGCCGACGAAGGCTTCGGCAAGCCGGGCGACCGCATCATCATCTCGGCCGGCGTGCCGCTCGGGACACCGGGCGCGACCAACATGCTGCGCATCGCCTATATCGGTTCGGACGGCCAGAGCGGGTTTTGATCCGGATTTGGTTTGATTGAATTGAGAACCCGCTGCCTCCAGGAGGTGGCGGGTTTTTTCGTTGTTGGGTTGTGGCTTGGTGCATTGCCGGTTTGGTGGGTGGGATACCCCCTCTGCCCTGCCGGGCATCTCCCCCACAAGGGGGGAGATCGGCAAGTGGCTTGCTGCCCAATCAAACAACGAAGGTTGAGCGAGCGGCCGCGCCCAGCCAATCTCCCCACCTGTGGGGGAGATGCCCGGCAGGGCAGAGGGGGGTAACACGCCGACTGGCCTCTCAATCAGCATCCCTCTGCACCTGTCGAGAACTCGCGATCGCCCCTCACCGAAGCGACACATGACCAACGCGATAGATCCGCGTCGACGGCGACACAGCAGGCGCATCCGCGTGCAGCGCAAAGCGCACCATCGTCCAACCCGAGGGATCGAACGCCGCGACGGAGGCGAGCACGCCGGGTTGATCCAACCGCTCACGGGCGTAGGCGGTTTCGCTCTCCCGAACCGATGCGAGCGAAACGTCCGTACCCAGCGGCAATATCTCGCGCGTCGCGAAGCGCGCCTTCGTCACATCCGGCGCCACATCGCCATGCCAGACAATCCACGTCGCCACCTGTGGCCGGCCGAAGGATTGGCTGACGGCCTCAAAGCCGGGGCCGCAGAGGAAGTCGCTCGCGCCTTCAGCATGCCGCCACAGATAGAAGGGCGCGTAGAGATTGTCGGTTGCGCCGAGTTCGCCCTTGCGTGCCGTGAGATAGGCCTTGAAGCCGAGCTTGGGGAAGCCGTCTGTCATCGGGCCCTTGTCGCGGATGCGGCGGTCGATGATCGCCATGTCGTAATCGGCGGGCAGGGTGAAAGCGTATTGCATGGCAATCATGGCGCGGTCTCCATCGCGCGGATTTCCCAGCCGGGCTCCAGCATCTGCTGGCCACCATTGCCGAAGGACCATTCGTCCGGCGCCGTGGTGTTGATGACGATCATCACATCCTCAGGCCGCAGGCCCGGCGACTGACCGAGCAGTTCGACCGCGCGTTTGAAAAAGGCGGTGCGCGCCGCCGCTGTGCGCGGCTTGCCGGCGGTGATGGCGATCAGCACGAAATCGTCGGAGCGTGGGCCGGCGAGATAGTTGCGGTCGAAGATCAGTTCGCCCCGTTCATGCTGGTGAATGATGTGAAAGCGATCGGCCGGCGGGACGTTGAAGGTTTCCACCATGGCGCGGTGGAGGCTCTCGGAAAGCGCCGCGATATAATCAGGCGACTTGCCTTTCAGAAGCGAGATACGAGTGAAGGGCATGTTTGCCTCCTTTTCCCAGATGTTGACAAGGAGAGGATCGCACGGCACGATAATGCAGAAAATCAGAATATAATGGATCATTGATCCCGAAAATACGGACTATTTAATGCGGCGGACGATCTTCGACCTCGACGTTCTCAGAACCTTCGTCACCGGCATGGAGCTCGGCAATTTCGCGCGCGCCGCCGACCGGCTGGGGCGTTCGACGTCGGCGGTGAGCGCGCAGCTGAAGAAGCTGGAGGAGCAGGCGGGCACGCCGATCTTCCGCAAGTCCGGTCGCGGGCTGGCGTTGACCGATGCCGGCGAAACCATGCTCGGCTATGCGCGGCGCCTGCTTGAGCTGAACGACGAGGCGGCGGCGGCCGTGCACAGCGTGGAGCTGGAGGGCTGGGTGCGGCTTGGCTTGCAGGAGGATTTCGGGGAGACGCTGCTGCCCGATGTGCTCGGGCGTTTCGCGCGGGCGCATCCGAAGGTCAGGATCGAGGCGCGCGTGGTGCGCAACGTCGAGCTGATCGAGCGGGTAACGTCGGGCAAGCTCGACCTCGCGCTCGCATGGAGCGACGGGACGCTGACACCGCATTGCGACCGGATCGGCGAGGTGCCGATGCGCTGGATCGGCTCGGCCTCGGTGTCATCGGGGTGGGACCGGACGAGCGGAGAGCCGCTGCCGCTTGCGGCACTCGAGGCGCCCTGCCTGATGCGCAGCGCTGCGACCAAGGCGCTGGATGCGGCGGGGATTTCCTGGCGGCTCGCCTTTGTGAGCCCCAGCCTCGGCGGCTTGTGGGCGGCGACGGCGGCGGGGCTCGGCATCACGCTGCGCACGCCGGTCGGCCTGCCCGCGAAGGTGCGGCCGCTAATCGTTGAGGGACTGGCGCTGCCTGAATTGCCGGGGCTCGGACTGGTGCTGCATCGCGCCGAGGCCGAGAGCGCGCCGGCGGTGGCGAGGCTGGCCGGGCTGGTGCGGCAGTCGGTTTTTGATGTGCTTGGCGAGGTTGCAAGGCCCGTTGGTGGGGTGGTGCGGGTGGTGCGGTAAGGGCGCGGTTGACCCGTTCGCCGGCCGCTGTTAGCCTTCACCCATCATGATGACGCTCACGCTCAACATCGCTTCGGTCTTCTTCTTGAGCCGCTGAAGGCTCGGCCACCACTGTGGCCCTGAAGACGCGACCGCAACCCGGCCCTTCGGCCGGCAGCGGCGCTTGACCGAAATCCGCCTCCTGTCAGACGAGCGACGCTCTGGGGAGGCGCAGATGGAGCAATTTCCATGACCGACAAAACCTATCCGCCTGTGCTCAGCGCGGCCGAGATCGAGCTGTTCATCGAGCGCGGCTTCATCCGCATCGACAACGCCTTTCCGCGTGAACTGGCCGAGGAGGCGCGCGACTTCATGTGGCGCGATATTCCCTGCGATCGCGACGATCCCTCAACCTGGACCCATCCCGTCATCAGGCTTCCGGGCTATGGCGGCGGGCCTTTCGCAGCGGCTGCCAACACGCCGGTGCTGCATCAGGCGTTCGACCAGCTGGTGGGCAAGGGGCGGTGGCTGCCGCGCGATGGGCTCGGCAGCTTTCCGGTACGGTTTCCGCATCCGGATGATCCCGGGGATGCCGGCTGGCATGTGGATCTGAGCTTCGCCGGGGAGACGGGCGACCCGAACGAGCGCAGCGATTTCTCGGCGTGGCGGGTGAATGTCACTTCGCGCGACCGGGCGTTGCTGATGCTCTTTCTGTTTTCCGATGTCGGCGAGGAGGATGCGCCGACGCGTATCCGGGTGGGCTCGCACAAGGATATGGCGCGCTATCTGGCGCCGGCGGGCGAGGCGGGGCGGTCGCATATGTATCTAGAGCAGATGGGGGCGGAGCGGCCGCAGGCGCTGGCGACGGGGGCGGCGGGCACGGTCTATCTGTGCCATCCGTTCGTGGTGCATGCGGCGCAGATGCATCGCGGCAAGACCCCGCGCTTCATGGCGCAGCCGCCGCTCGGGCTGCGGCAGCCGTTCTCGCTCGAGCGGGCGGATGGGGATTATTGCCCGGTGGAGATGGCGATCCGGCGGGGGCTTGCGGAGGGGTAGGGAGCCGGTTGGTGCGGGTGTAATTGCGGGCTTGGTGGGGCCGTGCGGTAAGTGAGTTCGCCGCAGGTTCAGTGCGTGTGATACCCCCCTCTGCCCTGCCGGGCATCTCCCCTACAGGTGGGGAGATTGGCTGGGGGCGGTCGCTCGCTCCTACCTTGATGTTTGGCTGAAAGCGGGCCACGGGTCGATCTCCCCCCTTGTGGGGGAGATGCCCGGCAGGGCAGAGGGGGGTAACACGCCCGCCAAGACCTCGGTCATGGAGCCGGCTATAGCACCCGCCGATCTTCCGGTCTCGCAGCTACCTCCCGCAACACCAACCTCGCGATCCTACCCCTGCAACGTCAGCGCCCGGCCAAACATCTCGTCATCGACATTGCCACCCGAGGTCACCACGATCGCGGCATCCTCCTGCAACTGCTCGCCATGAAACAGCGCGGCGGCCAGTGCGACCGCGCCGCCGGGTTCGACGACGATCTTCAGGCGGGTGAAGGCGAGTGCCATGGCGCGCAGCGCCTCTTCGTCGGTGACGACGAGGCCGGGGCCGGCGAGGCGTTTGAGGATGGGGAAGGTGATGTTGCCGGGCTGCGGGGTGATGATGGCGTCGCAGATCGAGCCTGATAGCGTGGCGTTGCGCTCGATCTTGCCTGAGGCCAGCGAGCGGGTGGTGTCGTCGAAGCCTTCGGGCTCGCAGGGGCGGACGCGGAAGCTTGGCGTGCGGGCTTCGAGTGCCAGCGCGATGCCCGAGGTCAGGCCGCCGCCGCCGCAGGGGACCAGCACTTCGGCCGCGGTCACGCCTTCCTCTTCCGCCTGTTCGGCGATCTCCAGCCCGGTCGTGCCCTGGCCGGCGATGACCTGCGGTTCGTCGAAGGGCTTGATCAGGGTCAGGCGGCGTTCTTCCGAGAGACGCGCGCCGATCGCGTCGCGGTCTTCGGTGGCGCGGTCGTAGAGCACGACCTCGGCGCCGAGCGCGCGGGTATTGGCGATCTTCAGCTTGGGGGCGTCGGAGGGCATGATGATGACGGAGGGGACGCCGTGCAGCTTGGCGGCAAGGGCGACGCCCTGCGCGTGGTTTCCGGAAGAAAACGCGATGACGCCGCGGGCGCGCACCTCTGGCTCAAGTGCCGAGACGGCCGACCAGCCGCCGCGGAACTTGAAGGAGCCGGTGTGCTGCAGGCATTCGGCCTTGATGAACAGCCGGCGCCCGGCGATCTCGTCGAGAAACGGAGAGGAAAGAAGCGGGGTGCGGCGGGCATGTCCACGCAGGCGGGCGCGGGCGGCGACGATCATTTCAATGCTGACCATGGAAAGCTCTTTCGGATGATGATGCCGTCATGCATAGGACGGCGCTTTCACGTTGTGAACGGCTGCTTTGTCACGGTGACATGAAAAGCGTCTTTTGCGGCGCGGGCAGGAATTCCGGCTCCGGCGCAGGCTTTGGGTTGACCGGCCGGGTCTGGTGGCGCCTGCGGTAATCGGTGGGGTTGGTGGCGGTGACGCGCAGGAATTCGCGGTTGAAATTCGACTTGCTGATGAAGCCGCAGTCGAACATCAGCCGGGTCACAGGCTCATCGGTCGTTTCGAGCATCTGGCAGGCGGCACGGATGCGGAAGTCGTTGACATATTGCGAGACGCTCGCCCCGTGCACCCGGTTGACCGCGATCGATACGCGCCGGGCGGGGAGGTTCATCCTGCGCGCGATGCGGCCGAGATTGAGCTCGGGGTCGCGGTAGAGTTGGCGTGATTGCATGAGTTCGTCCAGCGAGCGGGCGATGGCGCCGTCTTCCTCTGTCGGGCCGGATGCGGGTGCCGGTGGTTGTGGCTGCGGCGAAGGCGTAGGTTCGGTGGTCTGGCTGCCGCTGGCGATGGCGGCGGCGGTGCCGAGTGCGAGCAGCGAGATGACATTGCCGATCGCGACCACAGCGCCAGCGTGAGCGCCGCCGGTTCTATAGAAATCGAAGCTGATGACAATATCGGCGGTGGCGGAGGCAAGGAGAGCTGCTGCGGTGATCAGCAGCGAGCGGTAGGAGAGGAGCGCGCCGTCGAGCCGCGAGGAAATAAGGCCATCGGGGCCATGACGGGCGAGCCAGAAGAGGGCGGCGCCATAGGTCGTGAAGGTGGCGGTGATGAAAATACCGACGGGGCCACGCCAGAAGATCATCAGCACGAGGACGATGGCGGCCGGTAGGAGATGCGGCGCAAGACGCAGCCAGGAGAGGGTATTGTCGCGGGCGAGGTTGCTGAAGCTGATCCAGGCAAAGGCGGCGATCAGGGCGGCGAGCACCGCCTGGCCGGGCATCAGGGCGATGATGTCATAGCCCCAGCGCAGGCCGAGCAGCACCGATTGCAGCGCGTAGAGCCCGATCAGGATCAGGAAGGGCCGCCGTTCAGGGGCCAGCCCATCGCTTTGCCTCACCATCCGGACAAGCAGGATGGCGAGCAGCAATGTGACGACGAAGGGCAGCGGCACGAAGATCATGGGTGCGGATCCAGCAACAGAAGAGCGATATGAGCACGACAATGACCTCGATCGCAATCGCGGGCGACCCGGATCGCGATCGAGGTCTCGATTTCCTGTGTTCTCAGCGACCTTGGGTCCGCCGCTCGATGGGAGCGGTGTCACGCAAGGAGACTGCCATGATGATCATCCTAACCATACCCCTGCTCCTGTTCACGCTGGTTTCAAGCTATGCCGATGGCTGGCGGACGGGAGAGACGATCGACGTCTCGGCGATCCGCTCGATCGTGATAACAGGCGACGCCAGCTCGATCCGGATCAGCGCCAATTCAGACGAGCCCTATCGGGCCGAGACGCGCGGGCGGCGCGACGGCTGGTTCAGCCGCTGGTATTCGAGCTGGTTCTTCAGCGGTTGCGAGGACCAGAGCAGGATGACGATCGATGGCACGACGCTGTCGATCGTGGTCGCCTCGACGAAGTGGTTCGATCTCTCCGATTGCTCGCCCGAGGTCGTCGCCAACATCCCGCCGGGCGGGTCGATCGAGGTCAACCAACAGGCCGTGATGGCGCGGTTCGACGGGGAGTTTGCGACGCTCGGCCTGTCGAGCAAGGCCGCTGACGTGACCTTGCTAGGGCATGCCTCGAACGTCGCCATCGATAGTGCCGCGCTCAGGGCGCATCTGACCTATGACAAGCTCAACGCCGACGAGACGATCGACGTCAAGGCGCATTCGGTCGACAGCTATCTCGACTTCGGCAAGGACGTGCCTGTCGATTACACCGTCACCGCGAAGGCGTCGCTGATCGACAGCCCCCGGCCGAGTGTGGTCGGCGCCAAGCCTCTCGTCACCATCAAGGCCGAGTATGCGCATACGACGATCCGCTGACCGGCTTGGAGCCTTCCTGCCTCGATTGCCTAATAGCCGCCGGCCGAGCCCTCGGTCGAGCGGCTGTCCATGGCGCCGTAATAGCGGGCGCCGCCGCCTTTCTCGATATCTTTCAGGCTCTTGCCGCCGACGAGGATGCCGGCGGCCTGGCCCCAGACGGGCGGGCCGCTGCCGTCGTCCATGGTGTGGCCCATGGCGATCAGCGCGCGGATCGTGTCGGGTGAGAGCGAGTAAGGCTCGAAATAGATCTTGTCGGGCTGCCACTGGTGGTGGATGCGCGGGGCGTTGACGGCCTGGCTGATGTCCATGCCGAAATCGACGACATTCAGAATGGCTTCCAGCGTAATCGTGATGATGCGCGAGCCGCCGGGGCTGCCGATCACCATGAAGGGCTTGCCGTCCTTGGTCACGATGGTGGGGCTCATCGACGAGAGCGGGGTCTTCTTGGGCGCGATGGCGTTGGCTTCGCCCTGGACGAGGCCGTAGAGATTGGGGACGCCGGGCTTTGAGGTGAAGTCGTCCATCTCGTTGTTCAGCAATATGCCGGTGCCGGGCGCCACGACGCCGGCACCGAAATTGCCGTTCAGCGTATAGGTGACGGCGACCGCGTTGCCCTCGTCGTCGATGATCGAATAATGCGTGGTCTCGGTGCTCTCCTTGGCGCCGAGCGGCTTCAGGTTGGCGGAGGTGCCTGATTTGTTGATGTCGATCTTGGCGCGGATAGCCTTGGCGTAGCTCTTGTCGAGAAGAGTGGTGACCGGGTTGTCGACGAAATCCGGGTCGCCGAGGGCGGCGTTGCGGTCGACATAGGCGTAGCGCATGGCCTCGGTCATGAGGTGCACGGTCTCGGCCGAGCCGTAGCCGAGGAAGGAGAGCGGATAGCCTTCCAGGATGTTCAGGATCTCGCAGATGATGACGCCGCCGGAGGAGGGCGGGGGCGAGGAAATGATGTCATAGCCGCGATAGCTGCATTCCACCGGCTTCAGTTCGCGCACCTGATATCGCTCGAAATCCTCCTTGGCCAAAATGCCGCCCTTGGCCTGGCTGGCCTTCACGATCGCATCCGCCGGCATGCCCTTGTAGAAGGCGTCGGTGCCCTTGTCGGATATGCTCGACAGCACTGAGGCGAGTTCCGGCTGCACCAGCTTTTCCCCTGACGTGAAGAGCTTGCCGTCGGGCTTGAGGAAGATCTTGGCGGCGGCCTCGTCCTTGGCCAGCCGCTTGGCGCTGTTTTCGATCGAGGCGACGTCGCCCTGTTCGAGGGTGAAGCCATCTTTGGCGTAGCGGATGGCGGGGGCAAGGAGATCCTGGCGCGACTTGGTGCCGTATTTCTCGCGCGCGGTCTCGAAGCCCATGACGGAGCCGGGCACGCCGACGGCCAGATAGCCGTCGAGGCTGGCGCGGGACACGATATCGCCCTTGGCGTCGAGATACATGGTCTTGGTGGCGGCAAGCGGCGCGCGTTCGCGGAAATCGAGGAAACTGGTCTTGCCGTCCTTCATGCGGATGGTCATGAAGCCGCCGCCGCCGATATTGCCGGCGGTCGGATAGACCACGGCCAGCGCATAGCCGACGGCAACCGCCGCATCCACGGCATTGCCGCCGTTCTTCAGCACCTCGACGCCGACATCGGTCGCCAGATGCTGGGCGGTGACGACCATGCCATGCTCAGCCTCGACCGGCGCGGGCGAGGCGGCAAGCGCCGGTGCGATTGGCGCCAGCGTCAGCGACAGGGCAGCGATGAGGGCTGCGGATTTCGTGGGAAGGCGGTCCATGATGTTCCCCTCGTTGGACTGACATGGGGAACATATGGGGTTGCAGGCGTGGCAGGCAATGCGCGGTGGGCGCTAAGTGGTGCCTTGCAGGTCCGGCGTTGCGACGGGCTTTGGCGCCGAGGTCGGCTGCGGGATAGACGGCAATTTGGCTTCCGGCGCTGGAGGTGCGGTCGCGGCAAGCCTTGCCTCGGCGATCCGTGCGGCGGCCTGCAGGTCGCGGTCGTGGCCTGACATCTTCTCCATTGCCGCGATGGCGACGTCGGTGGCGAGGTAATCGGGCTTGTGGCCGACGCCCTTGATCTTGACCAGTTCTGAGCCGGCGATGTCGCGGGCCAAACCTTGCGAGTGCAGGTGCTCCCAGACGATGTCGTCGCTATCACCGGTGATGATGACCGTGGGTGCCGAGATCTGCACATAGAGATGCGACTGGGTCTTGAAGTAATCGAGCAGGCGCACGAAGTCGGCGGCGTTGTTGTGGAAGGTGGCGGGGCGCAGCACCAGCGAGGGGCCGGTTTTCATGATGTAATCGTCCGGCCGTGGATTGGGGCGGAAGACGTTGAGGGTGCCGCGTTCGAGGCGTCGGAGGCCGAGCGGCACGACGAGCGCGTGGTTGAAGAGCCAGCCGATCACCGGTGCTGTCGAGACGTGATAGTACCAATCGATGCCGCCGGGCCATGGGTGCGTCGCGGGCGCCAGGAAGAGCAGGCCGGCCGTCTTTTCCGGATGGCGGACGCCGAATGCGGCGGCGATTGCGCCGCCGAAGGAATGGCCGACGATGATCGCCTTGTCGATACCGCGCTTTTCCATCAATGCGGCGATGGCGTCCGCCTGGCCTGAGGGGAGGGCGTTATCCGGTCCGCCGCGTTCGGAATAGCCGTGGCCGGGGCGGTCGATGAAGAGCATTTCGGCGCGGCCACGCAAGGGCTCAAGGAAAGCGCCGATCTGGTCGAGCAGGTTGCCGCTGGCGCCGTGGATGAAGACGAGCGCCGGCAGGTCGGCGGTTTCGGGGCGCTCGATGTGGACGGCGTTCATGCGGTAGCCGCCGATATCGGTCAGCTCGCCAATGTTCGGATAGGCCTGCTCGAACTGGCGGGCCTTATAGGACGAGTAGCCGATTGCTGCGGCTAGGGGGGCGAGAAGGGCGGAGACGAGGGTAAGCATGGTGCGACCTGCGGCAGGGACTAACGGACCATACGTTAGATTGGCTCGCGCGGTTCACCTTCAAGAGGGGCCGGGCAAGAGGGGAACCTGTCACACAGTAATATGTCAGGTGCGGCTGCCGGCGAGCTTTTCGGAGAGCGTGTTCAGCTGTTCCTGCGCATTGCGGTTTGCGGGGTAGATTTCGAGAAAGCGCTCCCATGCCTTCAGCGCCAGCTGGTCGTTGCCGCTGTCACCAAGAATGGAGGCCATGCCGGCAAGCGCGCCGAAATGGCGCGGCTCGATGTCCAGCACATGTTCGATATCGGACATGGATTTGCGCATCGCGCCGTTGGTGTAGTTCAGCGTGGCGCGACGGTTCCAGCTCTCGGAGTAGCCGGGCTTCAGCGCGATCGCCTGGTCGAGGAAATCGAGTGCGGCGCTGTTGCGCTTCTCTTCGATCGCCTTGTCGGCCCATTGCATCAGCAGGTTGACGGTGGCGCTGCCCGAATCGTTCCATTCTGCGCGGATCTCGTTGGCGATGTCGTCGGCCTTGTCGGCGTCGCGCTCGCGCTTCAGTGCTGCGAAAAGCTGATCGAGATGTTCTTTGGGCGAGAGGTTCGCGGCCTGCTGCTCGACGATCTTTTCCTTGTCCCGCGCGGGTGCGGGTTCCTGCGCATGGGCAGGCAAGGCAACTGAGAGCAGGGCGAGGGAGAGCGGCAGTGCCGCGCAGGTCATGGCCAAAAAACGCATGGCGGGCATAATAGCCCGCCAACGCGAAAGATCAAAACACTTTAACGGGATCACAAAAGGACCCTTCCAGACAGGCTCAGGCGCGCAAGCGCTGCCGAGCCATCCGGCCAGCCAAATCAGCCCTGGCGAGCCTTGAAGCGTGGGTTCAGCTTGTTGATGATGTAGATGCGGCCCTTGCGGCGAACCAGGCGGTTGTCACGGTGACGAGCCTTGAGCGACTTGAGCGAATTCTTGATCTTCATTGTTTTGATCCGCGATGTTGGGGGGAATTCACATTCGCCCGTATCTATTACATTCAAAAGCGCGCTCAGGGCGCGCTCTTCAGGTTGGGCGTGCAGATAACCCGGCCTCTTGTCTGTGTCAACCACGTGAAGGTGTTTTTCCCGTGGCAGTGGCCGGTTTTGTCAGGGGAAAACCCTTATTTCCCCGCCCGTGCGCTGGCAAGTGTGGTGACGTGACCCATCTTGCGACCGGGTCTCGATTCCGTCTTTCCATAGAGGTGAACCAGCGTGTCACGCCGCTTCAGCCAGTCCGGAAGAGCAAGGATATCGTCGCCGATCAGGTTCTGCATCACGCAGTCGGAGTGGCGATCGGCGTTGCCGAGCGGCAGGCCGGCGACGGCGCGGATATGCTGCTCGAACTGCGAGATCACGCAGGCCGCTTCCGTCCAGTGGCCGGAATTGTGCACGCGCGGCGCCATCTCGTTGGCGATCAGGCTGCCGTCGGCGAGCGCGAAGAACTCGATGCCGATGACGCCGACATAGCCGAGCGTCGTCAGGATCTTCTCGGCGGCTTCGCGGGCTGCGGCGGCCGTGGCGTCGGTGATCGATGCCGGGACCGTCGAGGTGTGCAGGATGCCGTTGCGGTGGACGTTTTCGGCCGGGTCGTAGCAGGCGACGCTGCCATCGGTGGCGCGGGCGGCGATGACCGAGATCTCGCGCTCAAAGGCAACGAAGCTCTCGAGGATCAGCGGCACGCTGCCGAGCTCGGCAAAGGCGCCATCGGCGCTATCGGCGGCTGAACGGAAGACTTTCTGTCCCTTGCCGTCGTAGCCGAGGCGGCGCGTCTTCAAGACACCCTGGCCGCCGAAATCGGCGAGGGCTGCTTCGAGATCGGCCTGGCTGTCGATAGCGTGGAATTTCGCGGTCGGAATGCCGCAATCATTGATGAAGCGCTTTTCGACGAGGCGGTCCTGGGCGGCTTCCAGCGCTTTCGGCGGCGGATAGACCGGCACGGTCTGCGCTAAGGCCTCGGCTGCGGAGACGGGGACGTTTTCGAATTCGTAGGTGACGACGTCGCAGACGGTCGCCAGTTCCTCGAGTGCCGCAGGATCATCATAGGCGGCGACGATCTGCCGGTTGGCGACCTGCGCTGCCGGGCAATCGGCCTGCGGCTCGAGAATGATGGTGCGGAAGTTCAGGCGGGCGGCAGCCATGGCCAGCATGCGGCCAAGCTGGCCGCCGCCGATGATGCCGATCGTTGTCATGCTCATAGGTCGTCCATCGGGTATTCGGCGATCGCCGCACTTTGGCTCTCGCGCCATTCGTCAAGCCGGTCTGCAAGGTCTTCGTCCGACAGCGCCAGAACCGCTGCGGCAAGAAGTGCCGCGTTGATGGCGCCGGCCTTGCCGATCGCCAGCGTTCCTACCGGGATGCCGCCGGGCATCTGCACGATCGACAGCAGGCTGTCCTGTCCGGACATCGTCTTCGACTGCACGGGAACGCCGAACACAGGAAGCGGGGTCATCGCCGCGGTCATGCCGGGAAGATGGGCTGCGCCGCCGGCGCCGGCGATGATGACCTTGAAGCCTTCCGACTTGGCGCCCTTGGCGAACTCGACCATGCGATCGGGCGTACGATGTGCCGATATGATCCTGGCGTCATAGGGAATCTCGAGCGCCTCCAGCGTATCGGCGGCGTTCTTCATGGTCTCCCAATCGGACTGGCTTCCCATGATGATGGCAACGGTCGGTCTGTCTGTCATCGTCACGACACTTCCTTCAAGCGATGATACCGGGGCTTCAGGCGATGATATCCGGGATGATCTGGTCTTCGAGCTTCGACAGCTTGTCCTTGATAACAAGCTTCTTTTTCTTCATGCGCTGAACGCGCAGCGCATCGCAGCCAGTCGCGATCATGGCGTTGATGGCGACATCGTAGTCCTCATGCTCCTGGCGCAGGCGCGCCACTATGAGCCTGACTTCCGCCTGTTCCTGATCCGGCATACGCATTCCCCATGATCGTCTTCAGACCTTCTCCGGTCTGTCGCTAATTTTTGCAAGCTCCTATCACCAAATAGCGGTAACGGCTAGTTAGTCTCGATCATGAATTTGCCACGCTCTCTCCTTGTTTTCGCCTTCGACAAGCCTTCAAAAATGTGTCACAGTTTGAGGGTTGACGCCTTGGATCTCCGGCGGTGTTGGCTGGAGAAAGGCTAGAGGAAGGAAGGGTCATATGACTGTTCAAGCTCATCTTGAATCACTCCAGAAGAAGCATGGCGCTCTCGAAGACGAGCTCCATTCACTGATGGCATCCCCCTCCAGAGACGACCGTGAGGTTGCCGAGTGCAAGCGCAGGAAGCTGCGTATCAAAGACGAGATTGAGCGTCTCAAATCATCCGTACACTAAGCAGGATAGAACGTTACAGGGCGTGGTCGACGCGATTCAAAGGGTAAATATCGCAATATAACCAGTTGTTTAGTAGTCTTTCGCGTCCGTTGGAATGTTCCTGCGCGTCGGTTGCCGAAAAGGTCGCAGCCGGCGCGTTTTCATGTCTGGATGGCGTTATGCCCAGAACTGATCCAGCCAGAGATTGAGCCTGTCGAAGCCGCGATTGTTGACCGCGTAGATGCGCTTCGTGCCATCGGCGGTGACCGAGACGAGGTCGCAATCGAGCAGGGCCTTGAGGTGCTGGGAGACGGCCGGACGGCTGATCGGAAGGCCTTCGGCGAGCTCGTTGACGGTGCGCGGCGAGCGCCGCAACTCCTCCAGCAGGAAGCGCCGGTGAGGGTCGGCAATCGCAGTGAAAGGGTCCACGTTCGACATGGCGAAAAGCTACGTCAATCGGAGAATTAGGGCAAGCGAATTGTGCGCCGCAACAAGGCCCTTAAGGCCTAAAATCCAAGGCCTTCGCGGGCAATCAGGACGGCTGCGATCAGCGCCATCGCATACATGAAGGGATAGAATATTTTCGGCTGCATGCGCTTCACGCACCAGGCGCCGGCGATGGTGGCGAGCGGCGCGAAGGGGAGCAGCGTGGCGGAGGCGGCTAGGTTCTGGGTGTCGAGCTGGCCGAGCGCGAAATAGGGGATCAGCTTGACGGCGTTGAGGATCGCGAAGAAGCGGGCGCTGGTGCCGGTATATTCGCGCGGCGGCATCTGCAGCGGCAGCACGTAGATCTGGAACGGCGCGCCGCCGGCGTGCGCGACGAAGCTGCCGTAACCGGAAAAGGTGCCCCAGAGCGTGGCGCGGACCGGCCGCTGGCCGTGTGGCGGCACGATTTTTCCTCTGCCGGGGCCGAAGTTGTTCCAGAAATAGCGCAGGCAAAAGAGGATGGTGACGATGCCGATGACGACGCGCAAGACGCTGCCGGGAACCAGTGCTGAGGTGGCCCAGCCGAGCGCGATGCCGGCCAGCGCGCCCGGGAGCATGATCTTCAGCGTCGTCCAATCGCCATGCTTGCGCCAGATGACCAGCGATATCATGTCCATGAAGATCAGGATCGGCAGCAGGATGGCCGCGGCCTGCACGGGGGAGACGACGAGAGCCAGAAAAGGCAATCCAATCAGCGACAAGGCGTCGCCCATACCGCCCTTCGCGAGACCGACCAGAATGACGGCGGGAATGGCGGCGTAGTAAAATGACACGTCCATCGGCATGCTTTTGAAGTCCTCCCCTTGCCAGCCCGGTCTAACGGAATTACTCACACAAAACGAGTGCGGAGCTGCCGGCAAACGGCGAAATCCGCTGGAAATGGAAAGAGTTCATGAGCGAACCTGAAAACCGCTGCCGCCTGGTGCTGATCGTGCCCGATATCGCCGATGCAGATGAGCAGGCGAAAATCGTCGGTGATGCGCTGAAGGGGGGCGATGTCGCCTCGATCATCCTGCCGCAATACGGGCTTGGTGACGGCGAGTTTCAGAAACATGCTGAAAAGATCGTGCCGCTGGCGCAGAACGCGGGTGCCGCGGCGCTGCTTGCCGGCGACAGCCGGGTCGTCGGTCGCACCAAGGCGGATGGCCTGCATATTACCGGCGGTGCCGCGGAGATTTCCGAGGCGGTCGAGAAATATGCAGACAAGCTGATCGTCGGCGGCGGCAATGCGGCCGACCGGCATCATGCACTTGAGATCGGCGAGGAGCGGCCCGAGTATGTCTTCTTCGGCAAGCTCGAAGGCGACATCAAGCCGGAGGCGCATCCGAAGAACCTGGCGCTTGCCGAATGGTGGGCCTCGATGATCGAGATCCCGTGCATCGTCATGGGCGGCACCGATCCGGCGTCGGCGCTTGCCGTTGCCGAAAGCGGGGCGGAATTCGTGGCCATGCGTCTTGCCGTTTTCGGCGAGCCGGCGCGCGCGGCCCTGGTGGTTGCCGAAATCAACGCACTTCTTGACGAAAAAGCGCCACGGTTTGAGGGTTGATATCGCCCTCATGCCCATGCTGACACGCCATTTGCGCCTTTCTCTTCTTGCCGCCGCCACATGTGTGGCGGTTTTCGCGCATGGCGCATCGGCCCAGCAGGTCGACAATATGGTGACGCGACCGCTTACCGGCGCGCCCGAGACATTGAAATCAGGCCGAGCCCAACCGGACGGGGTAACGCCATCCACCGGTGTCGGCGTCTTCGATCGCATGGGCGCGAAGCTGCCCGATTTGCCGGCCGAGAAGGACTATCACGGCAAGGTCGACGATGCCTACGGCGCCTATCAGCGCGGCTATTATCTGACGGCGATGGGGATTGCGCTGCCTCGCGCGCAGCTTGGCGATGCGGCGGCGCAGACGCTTATGGGTGAACTGTTGGCGGATGGCCTCGGCGTCAAGCGCGACGCGAAGGCGGCTGCCTTCTGGTACGGGAAGGCCGCCGAGGGCGGTGATCCGGCGGCGATGTTCAAATACGCGCTCATCCTGATGGAAGGCCGCATCGTCAAGCGCGACAAGACGCTTGCAGACACCTACATGCGCAAGGCGGCCGAGGCCGGCAATGCGTCGGCCGAGTTCAACTGGGGGCAGATCCTGGTGGCCGACAATCCCGGCGACAAGGGGTTGAAGCTGGCACTGCCGTTCTACGAGAAATCGGCGGAAAAGGGCGTCGCCGACGCGCAATACGCGGTGGCTGAGATTTACTCGTCGTTGCCCGATCTGCCGCCCGAGAAGAAGCAGCTTGCCCGCGAATGGATGGCGCGCGCCGCGCATGCCGGGTTCGATACCGCACAGCTCGATCTCGGCGTCTGGTTCGTCAACGGAACCAATGGCCCGCGCGATTTCGAAAAGGGCTTCCAGTGGCTGAGAATCGCGGCCAATGACGGCAACGTCGTGGCGCAGAACAAGCTGGCGCATCTCTATATCAACGCGCTCGGCACGAAGCCGGATCCTGTCGAGGCTGCCAAGTGGTATGTGCTCTCGCGCCGTGCCGGTCTGCCCGACCCGGCGCTTGAGGATTTCTACCTCGGTATCGAGGAAGAGCAGCAGAAGGCGGGGATCGAAGCCGCCAACAAATTCCGCCGCCTGCGCTGACCGCGCTCGATCTGTTTAGAAGAGCGCGTCCTCGAAAAGGTCTTCGTCGCTGGTCGCAGCACTTGCCGGCTCTGGCTCTACTGCTGCCGTCTCTTCGACCGCTGCGATGATGTCGCGGTGGACGTTGCGCTCCTGCACCATCGTGTAGAGCTTGAAGATCTTGCGATCGAGCGGGGCGATGGCCTCGGCGAGATCCGAGATGTCGGCGATCTCGGCGCCAGCGGCATCTTCCAGCGTATCGGCGCAGCCCGCCAACACATCGCCGAGGTCCTTCTGGAAATCCAGCGTGCCGATCAACAGGTTGATCTTGCCGGCGACCTCGCGGCCGTGTTCCGACAGCGTCTTCAGTTCGGCTTCCATCGTATCGGCGGCGGTGCGGATATCGGCGACGGCGGTCGTCAGGTTTTCAGCAAGGCCGCCTGATGCCGTCTCGCTTGATGGGGCCACGCGACCGGCAGCTTCCTCCAGCGCCGGCAGGCCGTTGACGATGGCGTCGGCGCTGTCATCCAGCTTGCCGGCAAAGATGCGCAGCTCGGCCGTGACGACGTTGATCGACTTGCCGGCTTCGCCAAGACGGCTGCAGCGCAGATTGGTGTTCAGCGCCATGTAATGGATGTCGGTCTTCACCGCCTTGATGTTGCCGATCGCTTCCAGAAGCTTGACGGTGGTGTCGCGGGTCGACTGGCTGACCTGATCGGCCTTGAGGGTGACGGCATCGACCTGCTTGACGATCTCGTGGGCGGCCGAGACGCTGGATTCGAGCGCGCGGATGAAGTTGCCCTGGCCGCCGCCGCTCATCTGGTCGCGCAGCCGCAAGATCTCCTGCGTGTCGTGGCCGAAGCTGGCGATCGTCTTCACGACATTCTGGGAATCGCGATGAAAATCGCGGCACATCTCGTTCATCTGCGCGGCCGTCAGGTGTTGGATGACGTTTTGCAGGCGCGCGCGGGCGTCGGCGTTCAGACCGCGGCCGTCCTCGCTGTCGAGGAACTCGTCGAGCAGCGTGAAGGTGCTCTGCACATGCTCAATGCGCTGGCGGGTGATGTCGCCGATCTGCAGCGCCGACAGGGTCGAGGCGACCTTGCTCTGCACGCCTCTGGCGACCGCGCCAACGTCGCGGGCGATGGCGCTCAGGTTCTGACGGTGTTCGGCGATCTTGCGGGCGTCGCCGTCAAGGGCGCTTGCCACGGCGGGAACGGTGTCGGCGTAGCTCTTGGAGACGTCGGTGCCGAAGGTCAGCGCGAGCTTCACTTCCTTTTCCAGTTCCTCGATCCGGCCGGCGAAACGGTTGACCTCATCGGTGCCGGAATAGATGCGCTCGAGAATTTCCTGGGCGAAGCCGGCGAACTCGGCAAGGCCGGCGCCGGTGATCTTCACGGTGACGGCGAAGGTGCGCAGGTAGCGCATGGTTTCCTGCATGTCCGAGACGTGCCGGCGCAGCGAATATCCTGTCTCGGCGAGCGACGAAAGCGCGTCGCGGCGGGACTTTTCGGCAGTCGGGAGATCGCTGAGGCTCTTCACCGTTGCGCGCAGTTCGGCGCCGGCATCACCATTCTCGCCGGCGTCCAGCGCCTTGGTGATGTTGTCGAGCGAGCTCAACAATCGGTTGAGGACGTCCATGACCGAAAGCAGGACGGTGCCGCCTTCGAGAAAGCGCTCCTCGACCTTGCTGCGCGCCGCTTCCAGTGTTTGGCTGATGGCTGATCCAGATGCCTGGAATGCAGTCACTGCCGATGTCGCCCCGTTCGTCATTTTATTGTCCTTTACTTAAAACCTCAGCAAGGTTCGGGACTATTTTTACGGGCATCATGGAAACGGCGAGTAAACACGCCAGACTCGTCAACGTTGTGCTTAACATAGCGTGAATTGCATGGCCGGAATTGCGTTCGGTTCCGCTAAATTTCGATAACTGCATGATATTCATGCAATTATAGGATATGATAGAATGCTAATTATTATTTCTGCCGGGTGATATTTCAGGGAGTCGGGACTCGTCTCAATTGCATTTCGCTGCAACCTACTTTTACGTGTTGTTAAGCGTGCCGTGAGATTCCTCAACGGGTTGAAAAAGTATTTCTCCGCCCTAGGAGGCCGAAGTGAGTGTGCGTGAACAGTATTCCGAGTCTATATCCCTGCCGGAAGTTCTAACCATCAGGAATATCTCGGATATATTCTCAAAAATTGCGTCTTTATTTAAGAATAACAGTTCCGTTGTTCTCGATATTCCCGAAAAAGCTGAGGCCGACTTGAGTTTTGTGCAGCTGATAGAAGCTGTCCGCCGGCACGCTGAAACAAACGACAAAGCGCTCGCACTCGCGGCTCCCGCCCGCGGCCAAGTCCTGAAGGTGCTGGAGCGCGCCGGCTTCGTGGAAGCCTTCAACAGCGAAGATACAAAATTCTGGTTGCATGAAGAGGTAAAGCCATGAGCGCCAACATTCTCACCGTCGACGATTCCGCAAGCATTCGACTGACGACCAAGGTCACGCTGACCAATGCGGGCTACACCGTCAGCGAGGCGGCCGATGGCGCGCAGGGCCTGGCGGCTGCCAAGGCCGGCAATTACGACCTGATCATCACCGATCTCAACATGCCCGTCATGGACGGCCTGACGATGATCGAGGAGCTGCGCAAGCTGCCGGAGCATACCGGCGTGCCGATCATCTTCCTGACGACCGAATCCGACGCCGACCTCAAGGCCCGCGCCAAGGCCGCCGGCGCCACCGGCTGGCTGACCAAGCCGTTCGACCCGGAAAACCTCGTCAAGATAGCCAGGAAGGTGCTCGGCAGATGAGCTCTCTCGATCCTGTAGCGGTCTTTCGCACAGAGGCGGCCGAATGCCTCGAAGCCATCGAGACGGGTCTTCTCGATCTGACGCACAAGCTCGACGACAAGGACGTCGTCGATGCCGTCTTCCGCGGCCTTCACACGCTGAAGGGCTCGGGCTCGATGTTCGGCTTCGATGCGCTGGCCGCCTTCACGCATCATTGCGAAACGGCATTCGACCGGGTTCGCAAGGGCGAGGTGCCGGCGACGGCCGAACTCGTCGCCGCCGTGCTTGCCGCTCAGGATCACATGCGTGCGCTGGTCGATCGGCCGGATGCCGATCACGGTGACACCGGCCAGCGGCTGCTGGCTCAGCTTCAGGCCGCCGTCGGCGAGACCTCGGCTGGTGCCGCCGCTCCCGCTGCTCAACCGGCCCCGGTTGCCGCTCCCGCCGCTGCCGCCGCCAAGACCACCACCTGGCGCATCCGCTTCAGCCTGCCCTCGAACTCTATGGCGAACGGCACCAATCCGCTCGGCCTGCTCGATGAGCTGCGCGATCTCGGTGAATGCAGCGTCAAGGCCAACCTCTCCGCCATTCCTGTCCTCGACGAGATGGTGCCGACGGATCTCTACGTCACCTGGGACGTCACCCTCACCAGCACGCAGGACCGCTCGGCGATCGACGACGTGTTCATCTTCGTCATGGACGACATGGAGCTTGAGGTCGAGGAGATCGCCGGTCCTGTGGCTCCGGAAGCCAAGGCTGAACCCGTCGCTGTTGTGGCAGAGGTCAAGGCTGAACCTGTCGTCGCTGCTGCGCCTGCAATCCCCGCCACACCCGAATTCAAGCCTGTCGAGGCGGTTCCCGCCAAGCGCGAGAGCGCAGCACAGGCCGACCAGCGCCAGGCGAAAGCGGCCGAAAACGTTCGCGTTCCGGCCGAGCGTCTCGACGAACTGATGGACCGCGTCGGCGAGCTCGTCATTGCCCAGTCGCGTCTCAGCCAGCTGGCGAGCGCCAGCGCCGATATCGCGCTGCGCTCGGTGTCGGAAGAAATCGAGCGCCTGTCGGGCGAACTGCGCGACACGATGATGGTGCTTCGCATGGTGCCGGTCGCGACGCTGTTCTCACGCTTCCGCCGCCTCGTTCACGATCTTGCCCGCGAAACGGGCAAGGTGATCGAGCTGGTCACCGAAGGCGAAAGCACCGAGGTCGACAAGACCGTGATCGAGCGTCTCGCCGATCCGCTCGTGCATCTGGTGCGCAATTCGATCGACCACGGTCTTGAGACACCGGCCGAGCGTCTGGCCGCGGGCAAGAGCGAAGCCGGCACGGTGACGCTGTCGGCACGCCAGGCGGGCGGCGAGGTGATCATCTCGATCAAGGACGACGGCCGCGGCATCAACCGCGATCGGGTCCGCGCCAAGGCGGAATCCTCCGGCCTCATCGCGCCGGGTCAGCCGCTCACCGATTCCGAACTGCTGCAGCTGATCTTCGCGCCGGGCTTCTCGACGGCTGCCGCGATCACCAATCTCTCCGGCCGTGGCGTCGGCATGGATGTGGTCAAGAAGACCGTCGAGGCGCTGCGTGGCGCGATCGATATCACCAGCCTGAATGGTCAGGGTTCGGAAGTGTCGCTGCGCATCCCGCTGACGCTTGCGATCATCGACGGCCTGCTCGTGCGCGTCGGCAACGGCAGCTACGTCATTCCGCTGTCGGCTGTTGAGGAGTGCTTGGAGCTGTCGCTCGAAGAGGACCTGCGTTCGCGCGGCCGTAGCTTTATCTCGCTGCGTGACAGCCTCGTGCCGTTCCTGAGGCTCCGCGATCTCTTCCGCACCGGCACCAAGCCCGACGTGCACCAGAAGGTCGTGGTCATCTCCACCGGCACGGAGCGCGTCGGTCTGGTCGTCGACCAGATCATCGGCGATCACCAGACGGTCATCAAGTCGATGTCGAAGCTGCACAACGACGTGTCCACCTTCTCGGGCGCGACCATTCTCGGTGACGGCAGCGTCGCCCTCATTCTCGACGTCGGCCATCTCGTGGCCGCCGGTCAGCAACAGGAAACACAGATGCGGGTGGCAGGATGAGCGCGGCAGCCGAGAAGATCGACCATCATTGGAACTATGCCGACGAAGTCGAGGTCCTGACTTTCGACATGAACGGCGAGACCTTCGCGCTCGAGGCGGTGATCGTTCAGGAAATCCTGGACCTGCTGCCTGAGACGGCGGTGCCGGGCGCGCAGCCATTCGTCGCCAGCGTCATCAACTTCCGCGGCAAGGTCATTCCGCTGGCTGACCTGCGCCTCGCGTTCGGGATGGACGGCACGGAAGCGACGATCGACAGCCGCATCATCGTCATCGAGCTCGATCTCGATGGCGAGGCGACGCTGGTCGGCCTGCGCACCGACAAGGTCAACGAGGTGACGACGCTGGCACGGGCAGCCAGCGAACCGCCACCGAGCGTCGGCATGCGCTGGCGCGCCGACTATATCAACTGCCTGGTGAAACGCGGGGGCGAGTTCATCATCCTGCCCAATCTGCAAGCACTGTTTTCTTCGAGACACGAGACATCGACCGCCGTTTAGGCAGCGTCATCTAGGGGTAAGGGGTTAGAGATGCGATTGACGATCAAGACGAAACTGGTGTCGGCGTTTGCCTTCATCATCCTCATGTTGCTGGGCACATCGACCTATTCGATCATCAGCCTCAGCGGCCTGAATGATTCCATCGGCGCCGTATTGGCAGGTCCGGCCGCACGGCTGGAGCTGGCGCAGACCATCAATATCGGCCAGCTGGAAGCGATCCGCCAGCAGAAGAACCTGCTGATGGCCAAGGATCAAGCCGAAGTGAACAATTCCATCGCCAAGGGCGATGTCGGGCGCAAGGAATTCACGCAGGCGCTGGCATCGGTGCTCAAGATCGCCACCGAACAGGGCCGCCCGCGCTGGGAACAGGTTTCCGAACTCTCGAAGCAGTTCTTCCAGGCTGACGACCAGATCCGCGAATTCGTGAAGGCAGGCAATGCCGAAGCGGCCAACAATATCTCGGTCACCACGGCACGCGCTGCGGCCAACCAGATCGATACGGCGCTCGCAGAAATTCTCAAGCTCGAGAAGGAGCGCATGAGCGTTGCCGATGACGACGCGGAAGCAAGCTACCAGGCGACCCGCCTGACAATGATCATTGCCGTCGCTGCTGCCTTCCTCTTCGCCGCCATCACCGCCTTCTGGATTGCCAGCACCATCTCCAAGGGCCTGAACCGCGCCAACACCGTGGTGCGCGAAGTCGCCGAGGGCGACCTCACGAAGATGGCCGAAATCACCAATCGCGACGAGATCGGCGAGATGCTCGGGAACGTCAACCTGATGATCGAGCGTCTTCGCGGTGTGGTCGGCGATGCACTCTCTGCTTCGGAAAATGTCTCGGCCGGCAGCCAGGAGCTCTCCGCAAGCTCCGAGCAGGTGTCGCAGGGCGCGACCGAGCAGGCGGCGTCGGCTGAAGAAGCTTCGGCTTCGATGGAAGAAATGGCCGCCAACATCAAGCAGAACGCTGATAACGCCGCGCAGACCGAGAAGATTGCTCGCCAGTCGGCCAAGGACGCGGAAGAGAGCGGCGCTGCCGTGAGCCGTGCCGTCGAAGCCATGCGCACCATCGCCGACAAGATCGTCATCGTGCAGGAAATCGCACGCCAGACCGATCTGCTTGCGCTCAATGCCGCCGTCGAGGCAGCGCGTGCCGGTGAACATGGCAAGGGCTTCGCGGTCGTGGCTTCCGAAGTGCGTAAGCTTGCCGAACGCAGCCAGTCGGCAGCCGCCGAGATCAGCGCCATGTCTGGCGATACGGTCAAGGCCGCCAGCAATGCCGGCGACATGCTCGGCCGCCTGGTTCCTGACATTCGCAAGACGGCCGAACTCGTCTCCGAGATCAGCGCCGCTTGCCGCGAGCAGGATATCGGTGCTGCCCAGATCAACGAAGCGATCCAGCAGCTCGACAAGGTGACCCAGCAAAATGCCGGCGCCTCCGAGCAGATGTCGGCAACTTCGGAAGAACTCGCGGCGCAGGCTGAAGAACTTCAGGCCTCGATCGCCTTCTTCAAGGTCGACGGCGCGGGCAGCAAGGCCGGCTTCAAGAAACCCGCAGCCAAGTCGGCCGCCAAGGCTCCCGCTTCCCGGCCTGCTGCGGTCGTCAGCAACAAGAACGTCGCCACCCGCTCGGTCGCCGCACAGCAGGCACGCGCCAAGGGCTTTGCTCTCGACATGTCGATGGGCGGTCCTGACGCCAGCGACGACGATTTCCGCGAAAGCGCGTGATCAGTGACCCCGTCGTGGCCGCATGACCGGCCACGACATCAAGACTGCCAACGAATGGATCGTTGGAGGCGGGGCGTGCGAAAGCCGCCGGCCATGAGCGAATGAAAGCTCCCATCTCATTTCCGAAATCGCGTGGTCCGAAATCGCCTGGATGATCGGAAACCCAGGATCGCCATCGCGGTTTCACCCAGCGATTTTCAAAGGCCGGAGTTTTCACATGCGCATTACGCTCAAGCTCAAATTATCATTCGCTTTCTCTCTGCTGATCCTGCTCATCATCGGTTCCGTCGGCCTTGGCATCCACGGGTTGCAATCGATGAACACGCTGCGCAACGAGCTTCTGGAAGGTCCGGTGGAGCAAGATCATTACGCCGGCAGGCTGACTGCCGCCTTTGATGGTCTCGGTCTGGCGGTGGGCGACCTGCTCGTCGCCAACAGCCCTGAATTCACGGCACGGGCAAACGCGGCCATCGATGCCGAACGCAAGGGTTTCGAAAAGGCGCTCGACGAGGGCGAGCACGACGCGCCGCCGGAATTCAAGGATGAGTGGAACCAGATCCGCGAGTTCTGGACCGGTTATGTCGTCCTCAACGACCGCATTCGTGGCCTCATCACCTCCGGCCAGAAAGAGATGGGCCTGCAGCTGAACGAGACCGACGGTGTCGTCGCGCGCCAGAAGCTCGATGGCATGACCGCTGCGCTGACGGCCCTGACCGCACAGGCTGTGACCGAGGCCGATGCTCTGGGCGACAAGGCCTATGACATGACTTTCATGATGCTGCTGATCGTGGCGGGCGTCGCGCTCGTCATCGCCATCGGCGCAACCATCTGGATCGCAACGACGATCAGCTCGGGTCTGCGCAAGGTGAAGGCGGTGGCCGACGCGGTGGCGATCGGCGATCTCAACCAGAACATTGAGATCAAGAGCAATGACGAGATCAAGGACCTTGTCGACACGATCAACGTCATGACCGCCAATCTTCGCCAGACGGCCGGGATTGCCGACCAGGTCGCGCAGGGCGATCTCTCCATCGATCCGCGCCCGCTTTCGGAGAAGGACGTGCTCGGCATCGCCATGAAGGACATGGTCACTAATCTGCGAGCCACGTCTGCCATCGCCGACCGCATCGCCAATGGCGACCTGACCGTTTCGCCGAAGCCGCTGTCGGACAAGGACACGCTCGGCATCGCGCTGGAGCAGATGGTCGAGCGGCTGCGCGGTGTCGTCGCCGATGCGCTTTCGGCGTCCGAGAATGTTTCCGCCGGCAGCCAGGAACTGTCGGCCAGCTCCGAGCAGGTGTCGCAGGGTGCGACCGAGCAGGCCGCGTCCGCCGAGGAAGCTTCGGCTTCGATGGAAGAGATGGCCGCCAACATCAAGCAGAACGCCGACAACGCCGCGCAGACCGAGAAGATTGCTCGCCAGTCGGCCAAGGATGCCGAGGAGAGCGGTGCTGCTGTCACCCGCGCCGTGATCGCCATGCGCACGATCGCCGACAAGATCGTCATCGTGCAGGAAATCGCCCGCCAGACCGATCTGCTTGCCCTCAACGCAGCCGTTGAGGCCGCCCGTGCCGGCGAGCACGGCAAGGGTTTTGCGGTCGTGGCTTCCGAAGTCCGCAAGCTTGCAGAGCGCAGCCAGTCCGCCGCCGCCGAGATCAGCGCCATGTCGGGTGACACGGTGAAGGTGGCCAGCGAAGCGGGCGACATGCTCGGCCGCCTGGTGCCCGATATCCGCAAGACGGCCGAACTCGTTTCCGAGATCAGCGCTGCCTGCCGTGAACAGGATATCGGCGCATCGCAGATCAACGAAGCGATCCAGCAGCTCGACAAGGTGACCCAGCAGAACGCTGGAGCCTCCGAGCAGATGTCGGCGACCTCGGAAGAGCTTGCGGCACAGGCCGAAGAGCTTCAGGCCTCGATCGCCTTCTTCAAGGTCGAGGTGTCAGGCATGCGGGCAGGTGTCCGGACCGTTGCAGCCAAGCCTGCCGCGACACGGCCCGCTCAAGCCGGCGCCACCCGCCCGGCGGCGGCCGGCAACAAGAATTTCAGTGCCCGCTCGGTCTCGGCCCAGCAGGCGCGCGCCAAGGGGTTTGCTCTCGACATGTCGATGGGTGGCCCTGACGCCGGCGACGACGATTTTCTCGAAAGCGCTTGATCAGCGCTCTCGCTTAATGCCTGGAGCCGGTGGCTCCAGGCGACGGCCAACGAATGACGCGTTGGATGCGGCCACGGCGGCAGAATCCGTGGTGCAAGGGTAAATGCTCGCTCTTCCCCTCATGATGCAAAATCCTTCCCTCAGCGGCGCGAATTAAGGCTCGCGGTTCCGAGGGAATTACTCAAATCCAATGCCCTGGAGCATACCCATGCGCTTTACGATCAAGTTGAAACTTGGCCTTGCCTTTGGCCTCATCATTCTCATGACATGCGGAATGGCAGGACTTGCCATTTCCAGCCTTTCCGGCCTGAACGTCGCCATTACCGACATCGTTCAGGGACCTGCCGCCAACCTCAAGAACTCCAGCGACCTCTCGGATTCGGTCTACAAGTCTGTGCGTGCCGAGAAGAACGTGATCCTCAACGAGGATGCGTCGCAGATTCAGAGCTACGTCCAGGAAGTACAGTCCGCCCGCACGGACATTCAGGCACTGCTGACGCAGCTGGACCACGAAACGAACTCCGCCGTGGTCGCCAAGATTGCCGAATTCCGCCAGGCCTATCCTCAGTGGCTGCAGATGCAGGACAAGATCCTCGATTTCGGTCGCCAGAACACCGCCGAATCCAACAAGCAGGCGGCCTCGCTTTCGATGGGTGAGGGTGCGAAGGTCACAGGCGTCCTGCTGACGGCGCTTGGCGGTCTGAATGACGCGATTGCCGCCGATCTCTCCAACACCGACCAGCTAACCAACACCCAGTACACCGACTCCAAGATGCTGCTCATCGCGATCGTCGTCGGCGTTCTGGTTTTCTCGGCTGCCGTTGCCCTGTGGATCTCGCTCAGCATTTCGCGTGGCCTGAAGCGCGCCGTCAACCTTGCCGACGCTGTCAGCATTGGTGACCTCAATCAGGAGATCGACCACAAGAGCAACGACGAAATTCGCGATCTCGTGAATTCGATGTCGGTCATGACCGCAAACCTGCGCAACACCGCGAACATCGCCACGCAGATTTCGAATGGCGACCTGACCGTCGCGCCGAAGCCACTGTCGGACAAGGATACGCTCGGTCTCGCGCTGGAGCAGATGGTCGAGCGCCTGCGCGGCGTCGTTGCTGATGCGATCGCAGCCGCCGAAAACGTCTCGGCTGGCAGCCAGGAACTGTCGGCTAGCTCCGAGCAGGTGTCGCAGGGCGCCACCGAGCAGGCAGCATCCGCTGAAGAAGCCTCGGCTTCGATGGAAGAGATGGCCGCCAACATCAAGCAGAATGCCGATAACGCAGCCCAGACCGAGAAGATCGCTCGCCAGTCCGCCAAGGATGCCGAAGCTTCCGGAGACGCTGTAACCCGCGCCGTCGAAGCCATGCGCACGATCGCCGAGAAGATCGGCATCGTCCAGGAAATCGCTCGCCAGACCGACCTGCTTGCGCTGAACGCCGCCGTCGAGGCAGCGCGTGCCGGCGAGCATGGCAAGGGTTTCGCAGTTGTTGCTTCCGAAGTGCGCAAGCTTGCAGAACGCAGCCAGTCGGCCGCTGCAGAAATCAGCGCCATGTCTGGCGATACCGTCAAGGCCGCCAGCGAGGCGGGCGACATGCTTGGTCGCCTGGTTCCCGACATCCGCAAGACCGCGGAACTGGTCTCCGAGATCAGCGCCGCTTGCCGCGAGCAGGATATCGGTGCCTCGCAGATCAACGAAGCGATCCAGCAGCTCGACAAGGTGACCCAGCAGAACGCCGGCGCATCGGAAGAGATGTCGGCGACCTCGGAAGAACTGGCGAGCCAGGCGGAAGAACTGCAGACCTCGATCGCCTTCTTCAAGGTGGACATGGCCGGCAGCCGCGAGAGCCGCAAGCCTGCTGCCCGCATCAGCGTTCGCAGCCCGGCACCCGCAGCTACCCGCAAGCCTGCATCCAAGCCGGTTGCCAACTCGGTCTCGGCGCAGCAGGCGCGCGCCAAGGGCTTCGCACTCGACATGGCCATGGGCGGACCCGATGACGGTGACGCCGATTTCAAGGAAAGCGCATAATATGCCAACCACCTCCCAGGAAGCGCAGTTCGTCACCTTCAGCCTCGGCGAGGAAATCTTCGCCGTGCCTGTGGAGGTGGTCCGCGAAATCCTCGACTATGCCGAGGCCTTCAAGATCCCGAATGGTCCCGACTATCTCCTTGGCCTGCGCGACGTGCGCGGCCAGGGCGTCCCGACCATCGATCTCAGGCTGAAGCTTGGCATGTCGAAGACGGTGCCCACGTCGCATACGCGGGTGCTTGTCCTCGATATCCCGATGGAGAGCCGGCTTCTTACGCTCGGCCTCGTCGCCGACCGGGTCTTCGAGGTCACGCCATTCAGGCGCGACCAGATCGAGGCGGCGCCTGACATCGGCGTGCGCTGGCGCTCGGATTACATTTCCGGCGTCGTGCGCCGGGAAACCGGCTTCGTCGTGATCGTCGATCTCGCGCGGCTTTTGTCGCGCGAGGATGCCTCCGCCCTGCAATCGGCCGCCTGAGCGGACACGCTGGAGTATTTTGATTTATGAGCATGGCTGCCGTTGAGACCCAGATGGTGGGCGACAGGATCAGCAAGCGGAATTTCGAGAAGCTTGCACAGTTCATCTATGACTATAGCGGCATCAAGATGCCGCCGACCAAGCTGACGATGCTCGAAGGCCGGCTTCGCCGCCGGCTGCGGGCAACGCAGCACGCGACCTTCGACGACTATTGCGACTTCCTGTTTCATGATAACGGGCTGGAGCAGGAGACGGTCTATCTGATCGACGCGGTGACGACGAACAAGACCGACTTCTTCCGCGAGGCGCGCCACTTCGAATACATGCAGCAGGTGGCGCTTCCCGCACTCGTCTCGAGCGGCGTCCGCACCATCCGCACCTGGAGTTCGGCCTGCTCCACGGGGGCCGAACCCTATACGATGGCCATGGTGCTCGAAGAGTTCGTCGCCGACCGGCGCGACCTCAACTACAGCATCCTCGCGACCGACCTCAGCACCGACGTGCTGGCGACGGCGCGGCGGGGCATCTATTCCGAGGATCTGGTGCATCCGGTGCCGCGCGAGCTGCAGCGGAAATACGTGATGGTCGCCAAGCAGAAGGATCGCCGCGAGGTCCGGATATCGGCCGATCTGCGCAGCCGCGTCGGCTTCGCGCGCATGAACCTGATGGACGAGAACTATCCCGTCGGCGAGGGGATGCACATGATCTTCTGCCGCAATGTGCTGATCTACTTCGACAAGCCGACGCAATCGGGCGTGTTGAAGCGTCTGTGCGCGCGGCTCCTGCCGGGTGGCTACATGTTCATCGGCCACTCCGAATCCATTACCGGTATCGACCTGCCCTTGAAGCAGGTCTCCAACACCGTGTTTCAGCGCATCTAGGTCAAAGAGCATATGGGCAAGAAGATCCGTGTTCTCGTCATCGACGATTCCGCAAGCGTTCGCCAGACGCTCGTTCGAGTGCTGCAGGAGGATCCCGATATCGAGATCATGGGGGTCGCGACCGATCCCTTCATGGCGGCGAAGAAGATCCAGGAAGAAATCCCTGACGTCATCACGCTCGATGTCGAGATGCCGCGCATGGATGGCATCACCTTCCTGCGCAAGCTGATGTCGCAGCGGCCGATCCCCGTCGTCATGTGCTCGTCGCTGACGGAGGCGGGGTCGGAAACGCTGATGCAGGCGCTGGAGGCCGGCGCCGTCGACGTGATCCTGAAGTCGAAGATCGGGGCAGCAGACGGTCTGGCCGACGATGCGGTCCGCATCCGCGAGGCGGTAAAAAGCGCTTCGCATGCGCGTCTCGGCAATGTCAGACGCAACGTAAACAGCCTGCGGCCCGGCGCGCCGATGCCGGCGCAGAAGCTGACGGCGGATGCGATGCTGCCGCCGCCATCAGGGAAAGCCATGGCGAAGACGACCGAGATGGTGGTCTGCGTCGGCGCATCGACCGGTGGAACGGAGGCGCTGCGCGAGTTTCTGGAGGCGCTGCCGGCTAACGCGCCCGGGATCGTCATCGTCCAGCACATGCCGGAGAAGTTCACTGCGGCCTTCGCCAAGCGGCTGAACAGCCTGTGCGAGGTCGAGGTCAAGGAAGCCGTCGATGGCGATCCCGTGCTGCGCGGCCATGTGCTGATCGCGCCCGGCGACAGCCACATGCTGCTCGAACGGCGCGGCGCGCGCTATCACGTTGCGGTCAAGAGCGGGCCGCTGGTCTCGCGCCACAGGCCGTCGGTCGATGTGTTGTTCCGTTCGGCGGCGCGTTCGGCGGGCTCCAACGCCATGGGCATCATCATGACCGGGATGGGCGATGATGGCGCCAAGGGCATGCTCGAGATGCACCAGGCCGGCGCCTATACGGTGGCGCAGGACGAGGCGACCTCCGTCGTCTTCGGCATGCCGAAGGAGGCGATCGCCAAGGGCGGGGTGGATCGCATCCTGCCGCTGGAGCAGATCGCCCGCGAGGTTCTGATCACGCAGCAGAAGTTCTGAGGTGCTGCAATAAACAGATAAGAGCCGGCGGTGTACGAGCACCGCCGGCTTTTTGCGTTCCAGTGTCTTCCATCAGGCGAGGTAGCCGCCGTCGATGGTGAGCGCGGAGCCGGTGACGAAGGATGCCTCGGGGCTGGCGAGATAGGATGCGAGGCTGGCGATTTCGCTGTCTTCGCCCATGCGGCCCAGCGCCATCAGCGGCGCTAGGTGCTCCTCCGTGCCCGGCGCGCCGGTCATGTCGGTGGCCGTCGGGCCCGGCTGGATGGTGTTGACGGTAATCCCGCGCGGGCCGAGATCGCGCGCCAGGCCGCGGGTCATCGAGGCGATGGCGCCCTTGGTCATGCTGTAGACCGAGGATGTTGGAAAGCCGCTGCGGTCGGCAACGACGCTGCCGATATTGATGATGCGGCCACCTGCCTGCATGTGCCTTGCCGCTGCCTGGGTGCCGACGAAGACGGCGCGGACGTTGACCGCGAACATGCGGTCGAAATCTTCCAGCGCGAATTCATCGAGTGGGGCGAGCATCAGGATGCCGGCATTGTTGACCAGAATGTCGAGAGCGCCGAAGCGGCTGATGGTCGTGGCGACGGCATTGCGCACGGCTTCGGGATCCGCGCTATCGGCCTTGATCGCCAGCGCCTTG
Source organism: Rhizobium sp. NPDC090275 (assembly GCF_044772225.1). Lineage (NCBI taxonomy): Bacteria > Pseudomonadati > Pseudomonadota > Alphaproteobacteria > Hyphomicrobiales > Rhizobiaceae > Rhizobium > Rhizobium sp. NPDC090275. Next base: position 285,454 of record NZ_JBIVYL010000007.1, read on the forward strand.
CCGCCCTTGGCTTCGATCTCGGCGGTCAGCGCCTTCGCCCGGTCATCGCTGCTGGCATAGGTGAAGGCCACGGCTGCGCCGTCTTGCGCCAGCCTGCGGACGATCGCCGCGCCGATGCCGCGCGAGCCGCCGGTTACGAGGGCCACCTTGTCGGTGAGAGAGTGAGACATTTCGTATTTCCTTTCTGGTTTCTGGATCATTCAGTCTATAATTGGGCGCGAAAACGCGGCGCGACCTTATGGTGCGCTTAGCGGAGGCCGCGGATGGCCATGCGGGCGATGCCGCGAAGGGTTTCGGGGGAGGCGCCGTTGCGGGCGCTGACTTTCATGCCTGACAGGGTCGCGCCGAGGAAGTGGACGGCCTCGTCGGGATTGATGTCGGATGCGATGCTGCCACTCTTGCGGCCGTCTTCGATGATCGTCTTCAGCGCCGTGGACAGGGCGCGAGACGCTGTGTCAGTCAGCGTGGCGATCTCAAGGTCGGTGCGGCCGAACTCGCAGACGGCGCTGACGCCGAGGCAGCCGCGGCTGGCTTCCGACGCCGGCCGCGAGGCGAAGGCGACGAGCGCACCCTCCAGCGCTTCGACGGGCGATGCCTGGCGCTTCAGGTCGTCGATCAACCTCGCTGTGCTGTCGGCGTTGTAGCGCTGCAAGGCTTCCAGATAGAGGCCTCGCTTGTCGCCGAAGGTATCGTACATGCTCTGGCGGCTGATCTTCATCGCCGTCAGCAACTGATCCGTCGAGGTGCCTTCATAGCCGTGCTCGGAGAACACGTTGATGGCGGCGCCAAGCGCCAGGTCGCGATCGAATTCCTTGTGTCTTGCCATGGGGGAGATATAGGAATTTCAGACTGATCTGTCCAGAATTAATTTACGGGCTTTCTGCGATTCAATGCAGCCATGCGGCGCCGCTCTTGAAATTTCCCTGATTTTGTGGTCTTGAAGCCGCCAATCTTATAAAGCGCAGCTTCTACCGGCGATCAGGGACCATCCCCGCCCTGACAACGCGCACCTATTTAGCCCAAGGAAAACCGCCCACATGGCCCGTTCAGCTCTTCTCAATGTCATGGTTCAGGCTGCCCTCAAGGCAGGAAAATCGCTGGGGCGTGATTTCGGCGAAGTGCAGAACCTGCAGGTCTCGGTCAAGGGGCCGGGCGATTTCGTCTCGTCCGCCGACCGCAAGGCCGAGAAGATCGTGCGCGAAGAGCTTCTGAAGGCACGTCCGACCTATGGTTTCCTCGGCGAGGAAGGCGAAGAGATCAAGGGCACCGACGGCGCGCATCGCTGGATCGTCGATCCGCTCGACGGCACCACGAACTTCCTGCACGGCATTCCGATGTTCGCGGTCTCGATCGCGCTCGAGCGCAACAACGAGATCGTCGCCGGCGTCATCTTCAACCCGGCGACCGACGAGCTCTACACCACCGAGCGTGGCGGCGGCGCCTTCCTCAACGATCGCCGGCTGCGCGTCGGCGCGCGCCGCGTGCTTTCGGATTCGGTCGTCGCCTGTGGCGTTCCGCATCTCGGCCGTGGCAACCACGGCAAATTCCTCGTCGAACTCCGACACGTCATGGGCGAAGTCGCCGGTGTGCGCCGCATGGGTTCGGCCTCGCTCGATCTCGCTTACGTCGCGGCCGGCCGTTTCGACGGCTTCTGGGAAACCGGCCTTTCGGCCTGGGATATCGCGGCCGGCATCCTGCTCATCCGCGAAGCCGGCGGCTATGTCAGCGATTGGGATGGCGGCAACTCTATTCTGGAGACCGGCAGCGTCGTGGCCGGCAACGAATACATTCAGAAGGCGCTGATGGAAGTTGCCAAGCGCCCGGTGCCCAGCCGGTAAGTCTTTGTTATAAAGACAGGCTTTTTCGTTCCGCATACTTCAATTCGGCACAATGATGATCTAGTCTCCGGCTGTGATGAGGCCGGAGGCTGCGGAATCTATGGAAAATGTGAATGTGGCGGAGTTCGGCTCGACCGAAAAAACCACGGGAAATTACAGCTATAAGCTATCCAGCCCGATGCCCTTTCTGTGGACGATGGTGCTGTTCCTCGTCATCGTCGGGTTCATAGCATCCATCCTGTTCCGCCAGGCGCAGACGGCCTTCATGCACAATCCGGGGCTGAACGGCCTCATTCTCGGCGTTCTCGGCATCGGTATCATCCTTGTCTTCAGCCATGTGCTGTCGCTTCGGCCCGAGGTGCGCTGGTTCAATTCGTTCCGCGCCGCCGGGAGCGCCGACAAGGTGAACCGTAACCCGAAGCTCTTGGCGCCGATGCGCACGCTGATCGGCAGCCGTACCTCTTCGGCTGCGGGCATCTCGACCACGGCCTTCCGCTCCATTCTCGATTCGATCGCCAACCGGCTGGACGAATCCCGCGACGTCTCGCGCTATCTCATCGGTCTCCTCGTCTTCCTCGGTCTGCTAGGCACCTTCTGGGGCCTGATCGGCACGATCGGCTCGATCAGCAACGTGATCCAGTCGCTCGACGCCGGAACCAACGGCTCATCTGATGTGCTGTCGGCGCTGAAAGAAGGGCTGTCGCAGCCGCTGTCTGGCATGGGGCAGGCGTTCTCCTCGTCGCTGCTCGGTCTCTCGGGCTCGCTCATCCTCGGCTTCCTCGACCTGCAGGCAGGCCGCGCGCAGAACCGCTTCTATACCGAACTGGAAAACTGGCTGTCGTCGGTGACCGATGTTGGTTCCGACCTTGCGGCTCCCGTGATCGACACCAAGGGCGGCGTTTCGCCGGACGAGATCCGCGCGCTGTCGGAATACATGCAGAAGGTCTCGGAAGAGGGCGGAGGCAGTCAGCGTTCGGTCGCGGCCATGGCCAATCTCGCCGAGGGTATCCAGGGGCTGGTCAAGAACATGCGCAATGAGCAGCAGATGCTGCGCGACTGGATCGAGGCGCAGCAGGACGAGGCGAAGGCCATGCGCCGCACGCTCGACCGGCTGGCTGAGCGGATCGGCGCGCAGGAAAAGCATGCATCCTCCGAGCGCCCCCGCATGCCGCAGACCGAAAAGAGCGAGGGCAAGTAAGCCATGGCTCTTGCCCGCAACCGTCGCCGCGAACGCACGGTCGACTACTGGCCTGGCTTCGTCGATGCGCTGTCGACGCTTCTGATCGCGGTGATGTTCTTGCTCACGGTGTTCGTCGTCGGGCAGTTCATCCTCAGCCGCGAAATATCCGGCCGCGACGAGGTGATGAACCGGCTGAACAGCCAGATCAACGAGCTGACGCAGCTCTTGGCGCTCGAAAAAGGCAGCAAGCAGGATCTCGAGGATAGCGTCGCCAACCTGCAGGCTTCGCTTGCGACCGCCGAAGGCGAGCGCTCGCGGCTGCAGTCGCTGCTCTCGGCCGGCTCCGGCGGCCAGGACGCGGCGCAGCAGCGGATCGGCTCGCTCACCAAGGAGCTCGACGAGCAGAAGCAGATGAGCGACCGGGCGATGAGCCAGGTCGAGCTGCTCAACCAGCAGATTGCGGCGCTGCGCAACCAGATCGCCGCCGTCGAAGTGGCGCTGCAGGCCTCCGAGCAGAAGGACCAGCAGTCGCAGACGAAGATCGCCGATCTCGGCCGCCGCCTCAACGTGGCGCTGGCCGCGCGTGTGCAGGAGCTCAACCGTTACCGCTCGGACTTCTTCGGGCGTCTGCGCGAGATCCTGTCGGATCGCGAGAACATCCGCATCGTCGGCGACCGTTTCGTGTTCCAGTCGGAAGTGCTCTTCCCCTCCGGCGGCGCCGATCTCAATCCCGACGGGCAGACGGAGATGGCCAAGCTCGCGGCAGCGCTGCTCGACGTCGCCAAGGAGATTCCGCCGGAGATCAACTGGGTGCTGCGCGTCGATGGCCACACCGACAACGTGCCGCTCGCCGGCACCGGACGCTTCGCTGACAACTGGCAGCTGTCTTCGGCGCGCGCGATCTCGGTCGTCAAGTTCCTGATCGCGCAGGGCGTGCCGGCTGACCGGCTGGTTGCGGCCGGTTTCGGCGAGTATCAGCCGATCGCGCCTGGCGATACGCCCGAGGCGCGGGCGACCAACCGACGGATCGAGTTGAAGCTGACGGAGAAGTGACGGGTGAGTTGCGCTTGCGCAAGTAACGGCGCGACATTGCACAACCGTTCACGGCCCAGCAGCACAAAAGAAAAAGGCGGCGCCCTGAGGTGCCGCCTTTGATGTGTCAGGCGTCAGCCGCCTTGGTGGTGTCGTCGATGACGGCGCCGGGAGAGTTTTTCTTGATGGATTCGATGGCGTTCAGCGCCGACGCCTTGGCCTTGTAGCCTTCGGAGCCGAACATGGTCTCGCCGTTCGATGCCTTGAAACGGAAACGGAATTCGCCTGCCTTGTCCTTATAAACTTCGAACTTATACATCGATTGTCTCCCGGAATCAGGATGTTGTTTAAATCTGCAAGCGCAGCCTAAAACAAAAAATCCAATTATTCCATCGGGATGTTTGGGTGGGTGTTGGCCGCTTGGCTTTGGCGTCACGGCTTGAAGAATGAAAATGCCGACGAGAATTTGTTGACGATGTATGGCGCGAAGAGGACGACGCCGGAATAGAAGAAGTTCGCCCCCTTGGACATGTCGGGAATCTCCTGGCCATTGGCGAAGCGGTGGAGACAGGCAAGGCCGAAGCCGACGTAAAGCACAAGGATCGCCACCGTTCCAATCATCGCGATGAAGCGGCTGGAACTCGCCTTCATCAGCGTCACGGTGATGGGCGTCTGGCCTGACGGCAACGGATTGCCGGCGGCGTCGACGGGGTTACCTGCCGCGTCGGTCTTCGTCAGGGCAACGTCTTCGGAAAGCGCGTCGGTCAGCGACCAGTTGCTCGCTTCATGCAGCGAGCGATAGAACAGCATCATCGATATGACGACGCCGAGAGCGACGACGGCCACCAGTATTTCGGAAAAACTGATCGAACTCATCTGACGACATCCCACCATGAGAATGGACGGTTTCAACGAGATCCGAATGTAATCTATTGGTGTGTATTGTCAATATAATCGCGATGGTCGCAATTGCGGTTGTATTGGTTGTGGGGCGGGGCGGCGCATCGCCACCCGCAGCCCCGCCATCACTTCACCGCCGCAAGCAGCTCCTCGGCACCCGCATCGAACTGCAGCCGGGCCAGCTTGGCGTAGATGCCGCCGTGGCGCACCAGACTCTGGTGGGTGCCTTCCTCGACGACGCGGCCCTGGTCGAGGACCAGGATGCGGTCGGCCTTCAAAACGGTTGCGAGACGGTGGGCGATGATCAGCGTGGTGCGGCCTTCCATGAGGCCGTCAAGGGCGCGCTGGACGAGGGTTTCGCTTTCGGCATCGAGCGCCGAGGTGGCTTCGTCGAGGAGCAGGATCGGGGCGTTCTTCAAGATGGCGCGGGCGATGGCGATGCGCTGGCGCTGGCCGCCCGACAGCATGATGCCGCGTTCGCCGACCGTGGTGTCGTAGCCCTGCTCCAATCTCGCGATGAACTCGTCGGCCTGGGCGGCGATGGCGGCGGCGCGGACTTCCTCGCGCGTGGCGCTCGGGCGGCCGAAGGCGATGTTTTCATGGATGGAGGCGGCGAAGATGGTGACGTCCTGGGGGACGATGGCGATGCGCTTGCGCAGGCCGTCGGTATCGGTCTGGCGCGCATCGATGCCATCAATCATGACGGCGCCCTGCTGCGGGTCGTAGAAGCGCAGCAGCAGCGAGAAGATGGTGGTCTTGCCGGCGCCGGACGGGCCGACAATGGCGACGGTCTCGCCCGGCTTCACCGCGAAGCTCAGGCCATGCAGCGCCGATGTATCGGGGCGCGAGGGGTAGGCGAAGTGCACGTCTGCAAACTCCACGCGGCCGAGGCTCGGGTCGGGCAGGGAGGTCGGGTTGGCCGGCGTTACGATCGGGGAGACTTCGTCAAGCAGTTCGGTCAGGCGGTCGGCCGCACCGGCTGCCTGCGAGAGCTCGCCCCAGACTTCCGAGAGCGCGCCGAGCGAGCCGGCGGCGATGACGGAATAGAGCAGGAACTGGCCAAGCGTGCCGGCCGACAGCGTGCCCTCAAGCACATTGTGCGCGCCGACCCAGAGGACGGCGACGACGCTGCCGAAGATCAGCGTGATGGCGATACCCGTGAGAAGCGAGCGCGAGCGGATGGCAGCGCGGGCGGCGGTGAAGGCGGCTTCGACGGCTGCTCCATAGCGGTTTGCCGCTGCCATCTCGCCGCCGAAGGCCTGGACGGTGCGGGTGGCGGCGATGGTTTCGTTGGCGAAGGCGGAGGCCTCGGCCAGCGTATCCTGTGCCGCGCGCGAACGCTTGCGCACCGAGCGGCCGAAAGCGACCAGCGGGAAGACGATGAGGGGTATGGCCAAGAGCACGAGGCTGGCGAGCTTGGGCGAGGTGACGACCATCATGACGATGGCGCCGAGACACAGGATCATGTTGCGCAGCGCGACCGAGGCGGTGGCGCCGACGGCGGACTTGATCTGCGTGGTATCGGCTGTCAGCCGCGAGACGATCTCGCCGGACTGGTTGACGTCGAAGAAGGAGGCGGAGAGCCGCGTCACATGCGCGAAGACATCGCGGCGGAGATCCGAGACGATGCGTTCGCCGAGCGTGATGACAAAGAAGTAGCGCAGCGCGCTCGATATGGCGAGAACGACCGCCATGACCATGAGCATGATGAAGTAGCTGTTGATGAAGCGGCCGTCGGAGTGGCTGAAGCCATGGTCGATCATGCGGCGCACGGCAAGGGGAAGCGCCAGCGAGGTCACGGCGGCGAGCGCCAGCGAGAAGAGGGCGCCGGTGACGAGGCCGCGATAACGCATGACGTAAGGCGTCAGCCTGCCGAGAGGTTTCAGCGAGCGGGACTTTTTCTTCTCGGTCTGCATTGCGTCTGTCAATTCAATCTCCAGCAGCCTTCAACACCGTGCAACACGGTCGATGGCTCTTGTTATCCTAATGGCCTTCATGTATAGGCACCGCATCCTAATGGGAAGCCGTAGCCAGTAGCGACTGCGGCTTCATTTATTCAATCGGTCCTCTTGTCGCAACGTGGTGCGTCAAATGGACGTGACATCGCAGGAAGATTGTTATGAAGGCTGAAATCCATCCCGACTACCACACCATCAAGGTAGTCATGACCGACGGCACCGAATACGAAACCCGCTCGACCTGGGGTTCTGAAGGCGCCGTGATGAACCTCGAAATCGATTCCAAGTCGCACCCGGCCTGGACGGGCGGCAACCAGCAGCTCATGGACCGCGGTGGCCGCGTTTCCAAGTTCAACAAGCGTTTCGGCGGCCTCGGCCTCTAATCGCTGCTGTTGCACTGATTTCGAAGGAGCCCTGCGAAAGCGGGGCTTTTTTGCGTTTGGGAGGCGGCTATCGGATTTCCGGAAAATGGTCCTCAGGTCTGGTGCCGATTAGGTCTCCCGCCAATACGACGAACCGGACGTTGGGAGGTGCAAACGACCTGTAGTTACCGGTCTCTGTTCTCTCCATGATCCTTATCCGATGGCTGAGAGTTGCTACGGAGACTAAAGGCAGGTGATAAGCAAAGGCCCAATCATAGAAGCCATAGACGGACTCGCCAACCTTTAGATCGGGTAGGTTTGCTTGGATCTTTCGATTTAGAGCATTTACTCGTCCCAACAGGCATTCAATCGCGTCGGTTGTCGCGCCATCTTCCCATCTAGCCTCGATGCCATGTGAGATGAACCTGAATAAGCCGTGCTTAAACTCCCAGGCGCCGAAGCTCTCGAGTGTCACCTGTCGGCCCCGCGATCTTATATGCTTTATAGAGTTTGCTATATCTTCGAGTTTTTGGTTGTTTTTAACTGGAACCTTGTTTCGTTCTTCAAAGTGATGTGCGTGGAGACAAAGTCCCTCAAATCTGTGAAGCAAACTGTTGGAATCGGGGTCCATAACCAATGGATGGGCTATAAGCTCATTGAGCAGCCCAAGCGTTGGCGCGTAAATTTGGTTTTGAAACTTGATCGCAATTTCCACCGTCACGCACCATCTCCGTTGCTCTAACAACAAAAAACCGGCCGCGCAGGGAACGCAGCCGGTCTATGCAGTCTACTTTGAATGGATCAGTTGTTGCCGAAGGCCGTCTGCAGCAGGCTGAGTTGGGCCTGGACGCTGTTCTGGTTGTCAGGCACGATCGCTGCCTCGTTCGGGCGATAGATCTCGCGGTCGAGCAGGGCGACGCGGTTCTGCAGGCGCAGCGAGCGTTCGATCAGGTCGCGGAAGGCTTCCGGCAGGTCGCCCCAGCCCGGTGCGTTGCGGTCGACGTTGAAGCCGTCGAGGCGAACCTTGTTCTTTTCAGCCAGAACCTGATCGCGCGACATTTCGCCATTGTTGACGGCGCGCTGCAGGAGGAGCCAGGAGGCCATCTGCATCAGGCGGGTGGTGAGGCGCATGGATTCCGCTGCGTAGAGAACCGATGCCATGCGCGGCAGAACCTTGGATGCGGTGCGGCCATTGCCATCCAGATAGGCGGCGGTCTCTTCGACCAGCGACATGCCCTCGGAGTACAATGTCTTAAACTGCGACGATGCGGCAGCGCGTCCTGCAAAACTGATCGTGTTCAATCCAAGCTCTGACATTTAAAGGGTCCCTGTTGCACGCATCTACTTATTGATCAGGTAACGCAGGCCGGTCCCAAAAGGTTTCACCGGTCGGCCTTAATGACTTTAAAGATGGTAGTTTTAGCCTAATAGCGCAAGGCGTTTCTTAATAAAGGGTTAACTTCCACAGTTTCGTGGTTTTCGTCCCCAGCCAATGCGAAAAAGGAGAGCCGCAAAAGCGGCTCTCAAGGTAAAACAGGGAGAAAAATCAGACCAATTCACCGCATGGGAAACTGTCTGAGATCCAGAGCAAGTCCGGATGAGCACATCAATACATTAGAAAGCTTAACGCCTCATTAAGTGTGTGCCGAATTAACACTTGCGCGGCGGCTATAAATCAAATCCGGGGTTTTGCCGGCTCACGATTTGAAGAGGTTTTCTGCGGCCAATCTTCCCGATGCCTTGCGCGCCGCTTCCTGCTCGATGCGCGAAATCTCGGCCTTGAGCATGTCGATACGCGCGTTCAGCTCGTCCACCGACATCATCGAGAGGTCCATGCCGATCTCGTGATTCGGCTTCTTCTGCGGCCGGTCGTCATCCATGAAGGTCATGTTCGGTCCTCCGTCCTCGTGTCGGCGGGCAAGCGCCCGGCCGTCTCCGCATTCCAAGTCTATCGGGTCGCCGGCTCCATCGGCGGTTCGGGCGTCTTGTTCTGCCCGCGATCGGCAAGCGTCATGCCCTCCGGCGTCATCATCTGCGAGGTGGCCGTCGGGATGGTGGTGAAGGCGTCGCGGTCGCTTGCCGGGATGGCGGCGCGCGCGCGGCTGCGGATGATCGCGTAGGCTGTGATCAGCACGTGGGCCAGCGCGGTCACCAGGAACAGCGCGTGCGGGCTTGCCATCGACATGACGGGGCCGCCGATCGTCGGGCCGATGATGGTGCCGATGCCATAGAGCAGCAGCAGGCCACCGGAGACCTTCACGAAGTCTTCCGAGGAGGCATAGTCGTTCGCGTGGGCAACGGCGATCGGATAGAGCGTGTTGGCAACCGCGCCATAGAGCACCACGAGCGTGATGATGAAGGCGGGCGAGGAGGGGTGGAGGACGACGAGCATCAGACCGGCGAGGGCTGCGATTGCCGACATGGCGGCGAGCACATAGCGGCGGTCGATGCGGTCGGAGAGGCGGCCGGCCGGAAGCTGCATGACCGCGCCGGCAAAGATGGTCGAGCTCATCATGATGGCGATCGAGGTATCCGAGAGACCGGCGCCGGCGCCGAAGACGGCGCCCAGCGTGCCATAGGCGCCATTGGCGATGCCGACCAAGAGAATGCCGAGGCAGGAGACCGGCGAGTTGCGATAGAGCGCCTTGAGATCGAGCTTCACAGCCTTCAGCGGCTGCGGCGAGGCGGCGGTCGACAGCAGCGTCGGCAGCATGGCGATGCAATAGAAGATGCCGCAGATCATGAAGAGGATTGGTGTGCGGACATCCTCGAGCGGGATCATCATCTGGCCGGCAACAACGCCGAAGAGGGTGATGGCGATATAGAGCGAGAAGATCGCGCCGCGGCTTTCATTGGTGGCGCGCTCGTTCAGCCAGCTCTCGATGATCATCGAGGTGCCGGCCGTGGCAAAGCCGGTGACGGCGCGCAAGAGCACCCACCAGACCGGATGAACGGCGATGCCGCTCACCAGCGCGATGATGGCGATGATCGAGATGAAGCCGGAGAAGGCGCGCACATGGCCGACGCGGCTGACCATCTTCGGCGCAACCAGGCAACCGATGACGAAGCCTGCTGCCCAAGAGGTGCCGAGCAGGCCGAGCGTGGTGGTCGCATAACCTTCGAGATTGCCGCGGACGGGGAGGAGGATGCCCTGCAGGCCATTGCCCATGAACAGAAAGAGCGTGCCGAACAGAAGTGCGGCGACGGATAGAAGATTTCGTTTCATTGGCCCCCCATGCAACTCAGCTTACATGCACAAAGACATATGGCAGCACACGATGCTGCCCAGTCTTTGCAATGTTGATTGTGTCCCCGAATGCCTTTACGGCATGTTTAGAAGCAGTGGTTGCGCGAAATAATGTCCGTCCTGTGACATCAAGAACATATGGAAAAATAAAGACATGACGAAGCTGATCGCGCTTCTCCTGATGCTTGCGATGGTGGTGCACCTGATCAAGCCGCTCGGTCTGCCGGGCCTCAGGAAGCGCGCGGATTTCTGGAAGATCGCGCTGTTTGCCTTCGCCATCTGGGCGGTTGCGCTGCTTGGGCGGGATCTGTTTGTTTAAGCGCAACTGGTTGTAGAGACGCCGGTAGCGGGAAGGGGTGACCCCTCAGATGGTGTCAGGCTGCTGTTTCGGCTATTGTGATGGTTGCTTGGACGCTTCTTGGGGGGAGAGGACATGCTTGCCCTGCATCACGTGTCGATCATCACTAATGACCTGGAGACATCTCTTCCGTTTTACCGCGATGTCTTTGGTCTTTCCGAAATTCCTCGGCCTGACTTTCCGGTCGGCGGGGCATGGCTCGCCTGCGGCAGCCTGCAGGTCCACCTCGTCGTGCATCCCGAGGGCACCTTTCGGCAACGGCAGGTCATCGATCGCAACGACTGGCACTTCGCGTTTCGGACCGATGACTTCGAGGCCGTTCTCGAACGCCTCGCCGCCCTCGGCTTCAGCGGGGATCTGCCTGAAGGCGATCCCAAACACATGCTAATCTTCCGCACCGGGCTGGCCGGCTTCCCGCAGCTTTATCTTCGCGACCCTGATCTCAATATCGTCGAGATCAATGGGGCGCCCTGAGGGGCTGTCTGCAGCTCGACGTCTTATGCCGACCACGGATCATCCGGCAAAGGCGTTTCCTCCTGGATACTCTGCAGGATGCCGATCAGGCGGGGTGCCATTTCGCGGATTTCCTTGAGGTGGATGGTCGTCAGCTGTTTGAGGACGGCTTCGGCCTGGTCCGTCAGGAGGAGCGTCTGGCGGCGGCGGTCGTTGGGGTCGGGGCGGCGGCTGACGTAGCCGGCAGATTCGAGACGGCCCACCAGTTCAGTCGCGGTATGCGGCGCGATGATCAACCGCTCTGCGAGCAGGCCGATTGTCATCGGATCGGGGGCGCGGTGTCCCTTGATGGCGAGCAGCGCCTGATGCTGCTGCGCGGGCAGGCCGGCTTCGAGCGCGGCCGAGGCGCTAAAATCCATGAAACGGCGCAGCGTGTGGCGAAGGTTCGCGAGCGCTTCGTAATCCTCCTCCGACAGATCGTCCCGCATCGCCACATCCTTCCGTCAACGCCCATGAAAGCCAGGGCGATCTCTAGCCGTTATCGCCGCCATCCGCAAAGCCCGCGGCGCGAGAAGCGGGTCTGTTGATTTATATCGTAATACGATATATTTGAGCGCACAGATAAACACTAGACAGGATCGACCATGCCCCCAAAATCTCTTCCTCCCGATACATCCCCCAATACCGCCTCCCTGCTGCCGCGCCGCGCGGCGGGCGATTTCACCACCGACAAGCGCGTTCTGGCGCTGATCGCGATGGCCGTCGTCGTCGGCACCGGCGGCGCGTTTGCGGCTTGGCTGCTGGTCAGCCTGATCTCGCTCGTCTCGAATGTCGTCTGGTTCGGAAAGTTCAGCCTCGTTGCCGAGAGCCTGGCGCATGCGCATCCGTCGCTGTGGATGCTTGTCGTGCCTGTCATCGGGGGACTGATCATCGGTCTGATGGCGCGCTTCGGTTCGGAGAAGATCAGGGGGCACGGCATCCCTGAGGCCATCGAGGCCATCCTTATCGGCGGAAGCCGGATGTCGCCGAAGGTGGCCGTGCTCAAGCCGTTGTCATCGGCGATCTCGATCGGCACCGGTGGGCCGTTCGGGGCCGAAGGGCCGATCATCATGACCGGTGGCGCGATCGGTTCGCTCTTCGCGCAATGCTTCGAGATGAGCTCGGCGGAGCGCAAGTCTCTGCTGGTGGCGGGGGCAGCCGCCGGGATGACGGCGATCTTCGGCACACCGATTGCGGCCCTTCTCCTGGCGGTCGAGCTGCTTCTGTTCGAATGGAAGCCGAGGAGCTTCATTCCTGTTGCCGTGGCTGCCTGCGTGTCGGCTTGCTGGCGGCCGTTTCTGTTCGGCGCCGGTCCGCTGTTTCCCGCGCACTTCGACATGAGTCTCCCCTGGTGGGGGATTGCGCTCTGCGCCGGGCTCGGCATTCTCACCGGCTTCGCTTCGGGTCTTCTGACCGTGCTACTCTACAAGGTCGAGGACCTGTTCGAGGCCCTGCCTGTCCATTGGATGTGGTGCCCGGCGATCGGCGGGTTGTTCATCGGGCTCGGCGGGCTGATCGAGCCGCGCGCGCTTGGCGTCGGCTACGATATCATCGAGGATCTGCTGCACAGCAACGTGCTTCCGGCCGCCGTCCTCACCATCCTCGCCGTGAAGGTGCCGATCTGGCTGATCGCGCTGTCATCCGGTACGTCGGGTGGCGTGCTGGCGCCGCTGCTCATCTTCGGCGGGGCGATCGGCTGGCTGGCAGGGCTGTTTCTGCCAGGCGATCAGGGCTTCTGGGCGCTGCTCGGCATGGCCGCGATGATGGGCGGGACGATGCGCGCGCCGCTGACCGGGACGTTCTTCGCGGTGGAGCTGACGGGAGACCTGTCGGCGCTTCTGCCGCTGCTTGCCGCCACGGTGTCGGCCTATGCGGTGACGGTGCTTGTGCTGCGGCGCTCGATCCTCACCGAAAAGATCGCCCGGCGCGGCCAGCACATCACGCGCGAATACGGTATCGATCCGTTCGAGCTGACGCGCGCCCGCGACATCATGATCGTGGATGTCGATGTTCTTTCGTCGCGGCAGACGGTGGGGGAGGTGAAGGCCTTCTTCGAGACCACCGAGAAGACGCATCGCGTCTATCCTTTCGTCGACGACCAGCGCGTGTTGCTTGGCCTGGTCTCCCGCGCCGATGTGCTGCGGTGGCATCAGGAGGGCGTGGCAGATGATGTCAGCATTGTCGACGCGACGTCGAATGCTGAGATCGCCTATGCGCTTGCGGATGATACGGTCGGGCATGTCACGGATATCATGTTGAATTCCGGCGAAGGGCGCATCCCCGTGATCGATCCGCAGACGAAGCGGCTGGTCGGGCTGATCGCGCGCAAGGATCTGCTGCATCTGCGGCATTCCTTCAAGACGAGCGAGACCGAGCGCCGGCCTTATCTGTTTTCAAGCGCCGCGTAGGCTGATGCCGAACAAGTCACCTGCCGCGTTCTCGTGGCGGGCGTTTTCGTGCTTACTTCTCGACACCTTCGCCAGCCGGCACCTTCCGCTCCCTGATATGGCGGAGTGAGACGCCTGAGGGGATCGTACCCATGACGCGGCGCTTCGGTACGCCGAGGCGTTGGGCGAGATAGATGCTTGAATGGCCGCTGCAGAGATAGGCGAGGAAGCAGGCGACGGCGAGGTAGACGGCGTGGGTGGAGCCGAAGAGCTCGATGCCCATGATCATGCAGGCGAGCGGCGTGTTGGTGGCGCCGGCGAAGATCGCCACGAAGCCGAGACCGGCGAAGAGATCGGACGGCGCGCCGAAGAGGGCCGCCAGCGCATTGCCGAGTGCGGCGCCGATGAAGAAGAGCGGCGTGACCTCGCCACCCTTGAAGCCGGCGCTGAGCGTGACGATGGTAAAGAGCGCCTTCCAGAACCAGCTCCAGTAATCGACGGCGCCGGGTGCGAAGAAGCCCGCGATCGTCGGGTCGGCGGCGTCGGGCGACCAGACACCGAGGCCGAGATAGGCGCGGGTGCCGAGCAGGTGAACGAGGCCGATCAGGATCAGTCCGGCCAGAACCGGGCGCAGCGGCGCGTAGGGCAGGAGCTTCTTGAACAGGGCTGAAGCCGTGTGGGAGAGTTCGGCAAAGGATTTCGCCGCGAGCCCGAAGATGACGCCGGCGATGGCGACCTTTGCGAGCAGGATCGCATCGAGATGGAAGACATTGGCGGGCGCGTCGGCGAGATAGGCGATGTGGTAGTGCGTATGCTCGATGCCCCAGGCATGGCAGGCCCAGTCGCCGGTGACTGCTGCCATCAGGCAGGGGATAAGGGCTTCATACTGCATGCGGCCGATGGTCAGCACTTCGAGCGCGAATATGGCGCCGGCGATCGGCGTGCCGAACACCGCGCCGAAACCGGCTGCGACGCCGCCCATGAGGAGGATTCTCACATCGGCGGGCGACAGGCGGAAGAGCTTCGCCACGGTGCTGGCGATGCTGCCGCCGAGCTGCACCGCCGTGCCCTCGCGGCCGGCGGAGCCGCCGAAGAGATGGGTGGCGATGGTGGAGACGAGGATGAGCGGTGCCATGCGCAGGGGAACGCCGGCGCCCGGTTCGTGGATCTGGTCAACGATCAGGTTGTTGCCGCCCTCGGCGGACTTTCCGAATGTCTGGTAGATCAGCACCATCAGGAAGCCGGCGGCGGGCAGGCCGTAGAGCAGCCAGGGATGATCGAAGCGGCTCCTTGTCGCGAGGTCGAGCGCCCAGAGGAATAATGCGCAGAGCGAGCCGACGACAACCCCCATCGGAACGATGACGGCGACCCACTTGCCGATGTCGCGAAGCTGGCGCAGGCGGATGCCGAAAATATCGGAGAAGGCGATCATAGTGCTGCCCCTTGATGATGGGCGGTATCGCCGGCGATGCGTGGTGACAACAAGACTTCGAACATGACTCTACCCTTTCGCGCGATGGCAAATGAAGTAGGAGTCATCGGCTTCGTCGGGGAAGCGGTTCAGCCTTTTCTGGCCTCGGCAGAATCCATTGCCGATAGCCAGTTGATATCGCTTGCGCCGGATTGCTGTCAAGCGCGCCGGGGCGCGGATCCGTCCTGTTCGAGCGTGGCGATCAGCAGTCGATCACGCCGCGCATGACCTCGACGCAGGCGCCCGAGATCGCAACGTCGGTGACCACGCCGCCGGTCTTCGTCACCTCGATACCGATGAGGCTGCGGCGGCCCATCTCGACGCCCTGCTCGATGGTCAGCGATACCGTCATGTCGGGTTCCGGCTCGAGCGAGACGAGGTAGGCGCCAAGGGCGGCCGAGGCGCTGCCGGTCGCGGGGTCTTCCGGGACGTTGTCGAGCGGGGCGAACATGCGGGCGCGGATGTGCCAGGGCTTGTCGGCCGAGCGGACGTAGATGAAGAGCGAGAAGTCGTGGTTTCCCTCAAGCGTCGGGCCGGCGGTATCCTGGAAGTGCGCGAGGTTGGGGCGGGCGCGGGCGAGTGCGTCGAGATCGGCGAGTTCGGCGACGACGAAGCTCAGGCCGACGGATGCCGTCAGTGGCTGGTGGATGCGGGTGCTGACCTCTGTGCTGTCGATGGCGATGCAGCGGGCGATGGTGTCTACAGCGACGGTGTTGCCAGTCGATAGCGGCTTCGGCGCGCGGATCGCGGTCGAGGCGACGCGGCCCTGTTCGCGGCGCACGTCGACAGTGACCACGCCGGTTTTTTCCTCGAAGCGCATGACGTCGCCGACCGGTTGGCCGAAAATGTCGTCGAGATCGCCGAGCACATAGGCGGTGCCGACATTGGGGTGACCGGCGAAGGGTACTTCCGTCGTCGGCGTGAAGATGCGCACGCGCGCGGTGTTCTCGGGGTTTTCGGGCGGCAGCACGAAGGTCACTTCCGAATAGCCGAACTCGGCGGCGATCTTCTGCATCTGATCATCGGAGAGGCCGCGGGCATCCGTCATAACTGCCAGCGGATTGCCTTCGAAGCGGGTGGAAGTGAAGACATCGACGGTGGTGAAGGAAACGGCGGTCATTGCGTGCTCCGATGGTTCAGGAGCGCAATCAGTAGCTATCACCGCCGGCTGGCAGAAGGGGAATTCTTGTCGCCATGACAATCCACCGATGACAATCAACCGGCAACAAAAAACCGGCCGCCAGAGGCAGCCGGTTCTTAAAAATAGGCGAGCGGATCAGGCCTTGTTGACGCTGGCCGCGTAAATCTCGTTGATCGTTTCGGCCAGGCTCGCGTCGAATTCCGCGTCGCTCATCGAAACGCGCAGGTTTTCCGTCAGCGCGCGCGAGAAGCTGGCAATCATGCCGTGGTTGTGGCTGAGTTTCTCGCAGGCGTCGGTGCGGCTGTAGCCGCCGGAGAGTGCGACGACGCGCACGACCTGCTTGTGGGCAACCAGAGGCGCGTAGAAATCGGCGACCGTCGGGATCGTCAGCTTCAGCACCACCTTTTCGCTCGCCGGCAGCAGGTCGAGCTGATTTGCGATCTCGTCGCGAAGGATGGCTTCCGCCTCCTGCTTCGTCGGGCTCTTGATCGAGACTTCAGGCTCGACGATCGGAACGAGGCCGCTGCCGATGATCTGGCGCGCCACTTCGAACTGCTGCTTGACGACAGCCGCAATGCCTGACCGGTCGGCGCTTGCGATCACGGAGCGCATCTTGGTGCCGAAAATTCCCTTGTCGCGGCCGCGCGCGAGGAGCGTCTCCAGCTCAGGCATCGGCTTCATGATCTGGACGCCGTTTTCTTCGGCGGCCAAGCCCTTGTCGATCTTGAGCAGCGGAACGACGCCGCGCTTTTCCCAGAGATAGGAAGGAACCGGCTGGCCATCGACGTCGCCGTCCATGGTCCGCTCGAAGAGGATTGCGGCAATGATCTTTTCGCCGGTGAAGGCGGGGGCGCTCATGATGCGGACGCGCATGGCGTGCATCAGGCGGAACATCTCCTCATCACCCTGGTAATCGCTGTCTGCGATGCCGTAGAGGCGCAACGCTGCGGGTGTCGAACCACCGCTCTGGTCCAGCGCTGCAATGAATCCTGGCGCCGAGCTGATCTTGTCCAACATCTTCGCGTCCACCATACTTCATTCCTTCTCTCGAGCCGGCGCATCGCGTCCGGATTTTGCTCTCTGTCAAAGCCGATCGGCACTCAAATCTGCGATACCAGAAGAATTTTAAAAGGAAAATCCTGGGGTAAGCTATTGAAACGATTGAAATCGTTTCAAACGTTTGAAAGTTTAAAGTTGTTTTAGTTCCAACAAAAAGACCGCGAAAGCGCTGGCTCTCGCGGTCCTCAATGAAGCGGTTCAAACAGGCCAAAAGCCCGGTTTGACTTACTTGGCCTTGGTCAGGACCTCTACGCCCGGAAGGACCTTGCCTTCCATCCATTCCAGGAATGCGCCGCCAGCGGTCGAGACGTAGGTGAAATCATCGGCAACGCCGGCGTGGTTCAGCGCCGAGACGGTGTCGCCGCCGCCGGCGACCGAGGTGAGCTTGCCGGCCTTGGTGCGCTCTGCCGCATACTGCGCGGCGGCGACGGTTGCCTTGTCGAAGGGTTCGATCTCGAAGGCGCCGAGCGGGCCGTTCCAGACCAGCGTGTTGGCGCGCTCGATCCAGGCCTTCACGGCTTCGACCGACTTCGGGCCGACGTCGAGCATCATGGCGTCATCGGGGATGGCGTCGATGGCGACGATCTCGTTGGCGGCACCCGCCTTGAACTCGCGGGCGACGACGCCGTCCTCGGGCAGAACGATCGCGCAGCCAGCCGTTGCGGCTTCGATCATGATCTGGCGGGCGGTGTCGGCGAGGTCATGCTCGCAGAGAGACTTGCCGACGCTGGTGCCGCGCGCGGCGATAAAGGTGTTGGCCATGCCGCCACCGATGACGAGGGCGTCGACCTTCTTCACGAGGTTCATGAGGAGGTCGATCTTGGTCGAGACCTTGGCGCCACCGACGATAGCAACGACGGGACGGACCGGCTGGCCGAGGCCCTTTTCCAGTGCTTCCAATTCAGCCTGCATGGTGCGGCCGGCGTAAGCGGGAAGGTGACGGGCGAGGCCTTCGGTCGAGGCATGGGCGCGGTGCGCAGCCGAGAAGGCATCGTTGACATAGATGTCGCCATTGGCGACCAGCGCCTTGACGAAATCGGGGTCGTTCTTTTCCTCGCCCTTGTGGAAGCGGGTGTTTTCGAGAAGCAGGATGTCGCCATCCTTCATGGCAGCCACGGCGCCGGCGGCGGCTTCGCCGATGACGTCGGTTGCCGTCTGCACGGGATGATCGAGCACGGCCTCAACCGAGGGGGCGATCAGGGTGAGCGACAGGTCCGGCGAGGGGCCATCCTTGGGGCGGCCGAAGTGCGCGAGAAGGATAACCTTGGCGCCCTTCTCTGACAGTTCCTTGATGGTCGGGGCGACGCGCTCGATGCGGGTCACGTCCGTGACCTTGCCGTCCTTTACCGGGACGTTGAGGTCGACGCGGACGAGAACGCGCTTTCCGGCAATGTCGTTAAGATCGTCGAGTGTCTTGAAGGAAGGCATTGGGAAATCCGTTCGTTTATTGCCTGAAAAGATGCGGGGACCATAGCAAGGATCATCGCGGACGCAAGGCGTTCAGCGCGGGTTTTCGTCGGCTTTTCCAGCCGCCGCGGCGGCGGCCGCCTCCTTGTTCTTGCGGCTCTTGAAACGGTCATGCACGCGGTCGATGATATCGCGCATATTGATGAAGATCGGCAGCGTCACGGCCGGCTCGACAGCCTCCAGAGACATGCCGATCGCGCTGATATGATCGTGGTCGTCGAGGTCGCGGACGATGAGGATGATGGAGCCCAGGCGCACACGGTCGGCATATTCAGCCTTGCCGCCGAGACGCTGCTTCATCAGCTCGGCGATGGTCAGGCCCTTCTCGTTTTCGTTCAGCAGGCCGGGGCCGTAGGCGGTGTCGAGATCGGTCGCCGGGCGGCTCGGGGAGAGCGCGAAGGCGCCGAAGAAATCGGTGTCGTCTTCCTCCACCGGCACGCGGCTTGCGAAGAGCTTGTCGAGCAGGCGCGAGTAGGAGGGAACGATGAAGAGATAGACGAGATCGTTCTCGCGCAGGCGGCCGGCATATTGATAGCGCATCGACTTGCCGTCGCGGATGACGAGCGAGGGTGTCGCCCAGCGCGGAATGCGCTCGCCGCGCAGCACCGGGCTGTCCTTGACGACGCGGTAGGAGAGGAGCTCGTGGTTGGCCGCTCCCGGCAGATCGACCTCCACCTTGTCGACGGCGCCGATGCGCGGCGGGATGATCAGGCCGAGCTTCTTGGCGACCGGCTTGATGGTCCAGCCCTGTACCAGCAGCGAGACGAGCACGATGATGAAGGCGGTGTTGAAGTAGACCTGACCGTTTTCCAGCCCGCCGAGGATCGGCATGATGGCAAGCAGGATGGAGACGGCGCCGCGCAGGCCGACCCAGGCGACGAAGCCGATCTCCTGCTGCGTGTAGTCGAAGGGCAGCAGCGACAGCCAGATCGCCAGCGGGCGGGCGATGAAGATCAGGAAGAGCGCGAGCAGGACCGCCGGGATGGCGATCGCGCCGAATTGCGACGGCGTCGCGAGCAGGCCAAGCACCAGGAACATGATGATCTGTGCCAGCCAGGTCATGCCGTCCTGGAAGCGCTTGATCGAGGCATAGCCGGGCAGCTTGCGATTTCCCGCATAGATGCCGGCGACGTAGACGGCCAAAAAGCCGCTGCCGCCGACGGCGCCGGTGAACGAGAAGACCAGAAGCGCCAGCGCCAGAACGAAGATCGGCGTCAGGCCGCGATCGGTCTCCAGCCTGCCCACGATCAGCACGATCATCATGCCGCCGAGCAGGCCGAGGATGACGCCGAGGCCCATCTGCTGAACGAACATTGCGAGCATGCCGATGTTGATGCCGTGATAGCGCTCGCCCGATGCCAGGACCTCGACCAGCGCGATGGTGAGGAAGATCGCCATCGGGTCGTTGGTGCCGGATTCGACTTCGAGCGTCGAGCGCACCTTGTCGCGAATGTTGATGCCGCCGATGCGCAGCAGGAAGAAGACGGCGGCGGCATCGGTCGAGGCAACGATGGAGCCGAGCAGCATGCCCTCGAGCCAGGTGAAGTTCAAAAGCCACATGGCGGCGACGGCAAACAGGGACGCCGTCATCAGCACGCCGACCGATGCCAGCGTTATCGAGGGGACGGCGGCGAGCTTGAAGGCCTGGACCGGCGTGCCGAAGCCGGAATCGAAGAGGATGATGGCAAGCGCGATCGAGCCGAGGATGTAGGCGAGATAATTGTTGGTGAATTCGATGCCGAGGCCGTCGCTGCCGGCAAGCAGGCCGATGCCGAGAAACAAGAGCAGAAGAGGGGCGCCGAAGCGGAAGGCGAGCAGGCTGGAGAAGGCCGCAAGAAGCACGAGCGCCGTCGATACCAGTACGACGATGTAGAATGCTTCCATGCCCGAACCCCTTTATGCAAATATCAATCGCCGCAGTGTCGCCCCCCGTCGAATGCGGCTGTCTAAAACTATGGTATCGCGTCTCCAGTTCCGGTCCGATGCCTGCCAGTAAACGGCAAAATCCAAACGAAGGGTAGACCTAAAGGGCTATCCTTGCGCTTTGCTGCATCATGCTGCTGAGCGATCCGCCTAACGGCAAATCAAATGAACGGTTGGAGAGTGATCCTGAGTAAAGTGTAGGATCAAATCAGGCGAGAGCAGGGCAGAAATCGCTGCCCTGTCCTTTTCTTGGACAATCGTCCTGTATATTTGCTGCGGCCTTATGCCTCGTCGTCGTTGTCGTCTTCGTCCGCGTCCGAAATCGGGATGAGGAAGACGACGAATTCGTCGTCGATGGTGCGCGAAGGATCGTCGTCGAACTCGTAGGCATGCTCGACTTCGCTTGCCTCATCCGGGGTCGCCTTGCGCAGGGTGAGCGGCGCTTTGCCATCCCATACCGGCTTGCCTTCCGTCTCGAGCACCGTCAGATCCTCGCGAAAATCCTCGGCCTCGATGAAGTGCTTGGCGTCCTCGGCGTTTTCCGAACGGAAACTCGCGATGGCTTTGCCCGATATCTCGATGGTGAAATAATCCATTGAATTCTCTTTCGTTTCGCTGACGTCTAACATTATGGTGTTCGTTCGCGCCACGCCAGCCCCGCAGCCGTCGTGCGTGCAATTATCGCGGTCCCATCAGTCGCGAGGAGGAGGCGAGCAGCGGCTGGCCCTTGGCAAGCTGCTTGGAGCCGCCGCCGACGACGGTCAGGCTGAGCACGCCGGCGATCATGACAAGTAGGATTGCCAACATCACGATTTTCATGGGTGGTTCGCTCGTTGTCGGTTCGGCGTCTGGTTGCGCGACCGCGTTGCAGCTTCGATCGAATTTACCGCATCCGGCCGGATGACGGCAAGCGTGTTTGGTCGTCGCGGCACATCTTGGCAAACGAAAAGCGGCCCGGTTTCCCGAGCCGCTTTCCTAAGTCTTGTCGCGAAGACCTTAGATGGTCTTGGCGAAGGCGACGGCCGTGTCCGACATGCGGCTGGAGAAGCCCCACTCGTTGTCGTACCAGGACAGAACGCGCACGAAGTTGCCTTCCATGACCTTGGTCTGGTCGGAGGCGAAGATCGAGGAGTGGCTGTCGTGGTTGAAGTCGCGCGAAACGAGCGGCTCGTCGGTGTAGCCGAGGATGCCCTTCAGCTTGCCGTTCGAAGCAGCCTTGATGGCTTCGTTGATTTCGGCAACCGAGGTGGCCTTCTTGGCAACGAACTTGAAGTCGACAACCGAAACGTTCGGGGTCGGAACGCGGATCGAGGTGCCGTCGAGCTTGCCCTTCAGGTGCGGCATGACGAGGCCAACGGCCTTTGCTGCACCCGTCGAGGTCGGGATCATGGACAGAGCTGCGGCGCGGGCGCGGTACAGATCCTTGTGCATGGTGTCGAGCGTCGGCTGGTCACCCGTGTAGGAGTGGATCGTGGTCATGAAGCCATGATCGATGCCGACGAGATCGTCGAGAACCTTGACGACAGGAACCAGGCAGTTCGTCGTGCAGGAAGCGTTGGAGATGACCAGGTGTTCCTTGGTCAGCTGATCGTGGTTGACGCCGAAGACGACGGTCAGGTCGGCACCGTCGGCAGGAGCCGAAACGATGACGCGCTTGGCGCCAGCCGTCAGGTGGGCGGCAGCCTTGTCGCGCGAGGTGAAGATGCCGGTGCATTCCATGGCGATGTCGATGCCGAGTTCGGCGTGCGGCAGCTGTGCCGGGTCGCGAACAGCGGTTACCTTGATCGGCTTGCCGCCGCCGACGGTGATCGTGTCACCTTCGACCTTCACTTCGGCAGGGAACTTGCCGTGGATCGAGTCGTAACGCAGCAGGTGCGCGTTGGTCTCGACCGGGCCGAGGTCGTTGATGGCAACGACTTCGATGTCCGTGCGGCCGGATTCAACGATGGCGCGGAGAACATTGCGGCCGATACGACCGAAGCCGTTAATGGCAACCTTTACAGTCATGTGTGTCTCTCCCGAGAGTAGGGCTTGGTTTATAAGCAAAGAGGAGCGCCCTGAGGCGCTCCTTGTATCAGATCAAAGCTTGGCTTCAACTGCGGCGACGACGGCTTCCGTCGTGATGCCGAACTTCTTGAAGACATCCTTGGCAGGACCCGAAGCGCCGAAGCCCTTCATGCCGATGAAGGTGCCTTCCGGTCCGATGAACGCATCCCAGCCTTCGCGAACGGCGGCTTCGACGGCGATCTTGATCGGCGACTTGCCGAGGATCTCGGCGCGGTAGGCATCCGGCTGCTCGAAGAACAGTTCGGTCGAGGGGACCGAGACGACGCGGACGGTAACGCCCTTTTCTTCAAGCGTCTTGCGGGCGGCAACCGCCAGCTCGACTTCGGAGCCCGAAGCGAAGATCGTCACCTTGGCATCGGCATTGCCTGCCAGCGTGTAGGCGCCGAGTTCGCAGAGGTTCTTCTCGCTGTACTCGGTACGAACCGTGGTGAGGTTCTGGCGGGTGAGCGCCAGGCCCGACGGACGGTCCTTGGTGTTCAGCGCGATCTGCCAGCACTCGGCGGTTTCGACAGCGTCGGCCGGGCGGAACATCATCAGGTTCGGGATGGCGCGCAGCGAGGCCATCTGTTCGACCGGCTGGTGGGTCGGGCCGTCTTCGCCAACGCCGATCGAGTCGTGCGTCAGAACGTGGACGACGCGGATGCCCATCAGCGAAGCGAGGCGGATCGGAGGACGGCAATAATCCGAGAAGATCATGAAGCCGCCGCCGTAGGGGATCAGACCGCCGTGGAGTGCGATACCGTTCATGGCAGACGCCATGCCGTGCTCGCGGATGCCCCAGTGCATGTAACGACCGGCGAAGTCCGTCGGCGTGATCGAATGCATCTGGCTGGTCTTGGTGTTGTTCGACGGCGTCAGGTCGGCGGAGCCGCCGATCGTCTCGGGCAGGAAGCCGTTGATGACTTCAAGCGCGTCTTCCGAAGCCTTGCGGGTCGCAACGGTCGGCTTGGTTTCGGCGAGCTTCTTCTTGTAGTCGCTGATGGCGGCGTCGAAGCCCTGGGGCAGGTCGCCTGCGAAGCGGCGGGTGAACTCGGCCTTGGTCGCTGCCTTTTCGAGGCGGCCTTCCCATGCCTTGACGGCGTCAGCCGAACGCGTGCCGGCGGCGCGCCAATCGGAGAGAACGTCGTTCGGGATGACGAAGGGTGCGTATTCCCAGTTCAGCGCCTTGCGGGTCGCTGCGATTTCCTCGGCGCCGAGCGGCGAACCGTGAACCTTGTGGCTACCCTGCTTGTTCGGAGCGCCGAAGCCGATGACGGTCTTGCAGGCGATGAAGGTCGGCTTGTCGGACTTGTGGGCTTCTTCGATGGCAGCGGCAATCGCAGCCTGGTCGTGGCCGTCGACTTCGATCGTGTGCCAGTGAACAGCCTTGAAGCGCATGATCTGGTCGGTCGAATCCGACAGGGAGACAGCGCCGTCGATGGTGATCGAGTTGTTGTCCCAGAAGAGGATGAGCTTGTTGAGCTTCAGGTGGCCGGCGAGCGCGATGGCTTCATGGCTGATGCCTTCCATCAGGCAGCCGTCGCCGTTGATCACGTAGGTGTAGTGATCCTGCAGGTCGGCGCCGAATTCCTCGCGCAGCTTGCGTTCGGCGATCGCCATGCCGACGGCATTGGCAATGCCCTGGCCGAGCGGGCCGGTAGTGGTTTCGATGCCGGTGGCGTGGCCGTATTCCGGGTGGCCGGCGGTCTTGGAGCCGAGCTGGCGGAACTGCTGGAGGTCATCGACCGACATGTCAGGGTAGCCGGTTAGATAGAGCAGCGAGTAGAGCAGCATCGAGCCGTGGCCGGCCGACAGCACGAAGCGGTCGCGATCTGGCCAATGCGGCTTCAACGGGTCGAACTTCAGATACTTCGAGAACAGGACGGTGGCGACATCGGCCATACCCATCGGCATGCCCGGATGGCCGGAATTCGCCTTCTCGACTGCATCCATTGAGAGGAAACGGATCGCGTTTGCCATCCGGTCGTGTTGTTCAGGAGAAATCATCGCTATTCCGCTTGTTCCGGGGTGTCGGGGGATGGCCTCAAGCCTGCGGAGACCATCAATGAGAGCGGGTGCACAAATAGCAGTTGGAGCAGGCAAGTCAATAAATCGAAGCCCTAATAGAGGGCTCGGAATGACGATTTTTGACATTTGACCAACGATTTTAACAAAAGTTGACAGGCGTGTGACAGACGTGTCGGCAGAGGCGCCAACGGGGCTGCCGACCGAGTTGCCGATTTCAGTCATCCACAACTAGCTCGCCTGCCGCCGTTAGGCCTTTATTGACGGGCAGTTGGCGAGCTGCATATCCTTTTGAAAACATCGCGTCGGGCCTCATTACCGATTCGCGGGTCTTGCGCGGGGAACCGGAAAGACATGACATCCACAGGCAACAGCATCGATGCAGCGCTCTTGGAGCTCCGGCAGGCGATTTCGGCGCTCGACAGCGCAGTCGACGCCCGGATCGAGCGGCAGCGCGAGACCGGCGAGATCGAGGGCGAGGTTCGCCGCGTGCATGCCGATCGCTCCAAGCTGGCGCAAGAACTCGATCAGGCGGAATTCCGCGCGAACCGGCTGGAAGAGGTCAATCGCGAGGTTTCGCGTCGGCTGGTAACGGCGATGGAGACGATCCGCGCGGTTCTCGACCGCTAATAAAGGGCTTAGGACATGGCGCAGGTAACGGTAACGATCGACGGCAAGGCCTATCGCATGGCCTGTGAAGAGGGGCAGGAAGATCACCTGACCG
The DNA here is from genome assembly GCF_044772225.1 of Rhizobium sp. NPDC090275. Lineage (NCBI taxonomy): Bacteria > Pseudomonadati > Pseudomonadota > Alphaproteobacteria > Hyphomicrobiales > Rhizobiaceae > Rhizobium > Rhizobium sp. NPDC090275. Next base: position 311,064 of record NZ_JBIVYL010000007.1, read on the forward strand.
ATCTCGCCACCCGTTTCGACCGCTATGTCGGCCATCTCAAGGATCAGTTCGGCGAAATCGGCGATCTCCGCATCACCGTCATGGCCGGCATCATGATCATGGACGAGATCTCGGAGCTGACCCGGCGCGTCGCCAGCCTGGAAGATGAGCTGAACAGCCTGCGCAGCAACCGCGACACGGTGCTGGCCGCAACCAGCCGCACCGAAGAGAGCATCGCTGCCGCCATCGTCGAGGTCAGCAGCCAGCTGCGCGGGATAACCGACAAGCTGAATGGCCGGGCGCCGGCGGCTCTGAACTGAAGCGGGCGAAACTGAAGTGCTCGAATTAAATCCGGGACGCCCGCGTCAGCCTCTGGCGCGCGTCATGGATCGGTCTTATATAGCAGTTGCGATCTGCGCCTCTCGACAGGAACCACAATCCCTGGGGCCATACTCGATCCAAAGGGAGCTGTCCCTGGCCAGGCCCGTGGGCTTGGACATATGGCGCCCACCTACGTTTGTAGGCACCCAGGATCGTAAACCTCCATCGGCTGCCGCGGATCGCACTCTTCCTTCCCATCTCCCGCAATCGTATCGCGCTTCGAGCGCCCTGGTATCAGGCGCTATTCGGCGCCGTTTTCCTTCATGCAGGTCGTCAGCGCGGCAAATGCCTCCTCCGTGCCCGTCAGCGGCAGGATGACGTCGATACCGTTGGCGGTGACGGTCAGCTCCTTGCCCGAGGTCAAGGTTGTGACAGCCGCGGCATCGTTCGGGACGTCGATCGTCACGGTCTTGTCGCTGTCTGCCGTCGAGGAAAATTCCGCGGCGGCGGCACCATCCACCGACCATGTCCCGTTGACGCGCTCACCCTTGGTGATCGCGAAGGCGTCGGCATTGGCAAACAGCGCCAGCTTGTCGCCGACGGCGAGGTAGCCGATGCCGGTGTGGTTGTTCTGGGCAAGGCAACCGATGAACGTGTCGCCATCCGTCATTGGGGTGACGCCGAAATCGGCGGCGCGGGTCGGAGCGACCGAGAGCAGGGTGGTGGTTACGAGCGTGGCCGCGGTGAGGATATGCTTCATGTGACGTCCTTGTTGTATGGGTACTGGCACGGCCACCTGATGTCGCGCATTCGATCACGCCGGCGCACTTCTACTGCCGTATGCCGGGTTTGCTGGCAATGGGGTGGCGGGCTGTCGGCGGCGAAAAACGAGCGTGTAACTAGGGTTTCGCTGGGTAGCCGCCACGGTGTCGCAGGCTTGCCAACAATGCATGCGCTCAGCGCACGGGATGCGTTTCGGGTTTTTATCACGCAGGAATTGCTCATTTTTCGACGCGTGGAGCCGATAACCGACAATTAAAACGGTTAAAACACTTTAACGATTGTGATCAAGCCGAATGCCATTCCGCAAATTCGGGCGAAATCGCCGCAAAAAGGCGTTTTCCTAAAACGTTTACGGCTTTTCTGAGGGCAAAAATATTAAGCAGCACGGTTTTAGTTATGCGCATGGCGCATGGGTGTTCTGATGCTTTAGCGCTGTTCGTTGTCGGCCTTCATGCATATATTCGCATCAACAGAGAGACACGGGCAGCAAACACGCTGCCAAGCGCTGAAAGCCCTAGGAAAGGGGATCATCATGAACGTAGCACGCTCCTTCAATAACTGGCGCAAGTATCGTCAGACCGTTAGCGAACTCGGCCGCATGTCCAACCGTGCGCTGAACGACCTCGGTATCGACCGCTCCGAGATCCAGCGCGTTGCTCGCGACGCCACTCGCTAACAAGCGATCGCTGCTCTTTATGAGCAGATAGATTTCAAACGCCCGTTGCTTCCAGCTGCGGGCGTTTTGCTTTTGTGGCCTTTGATTTGCGAGTGGGGCTGGGATTTGCGAGCGGGGCTGGGGCTTCAAGCCGGTTTTGCTTGCGAAGCGCGCGGTGCTGGCGATATGGCAATGGCCATGTTTTCACTCACCCGCACCGAGACCCTGGAGCAGATCGTCAAGAAGAGCCGGTTTCTGGCTGTCGCGGCGCCGATCGGCTCCGAGGAGGATGCCCGGGCGTTTCTGGCCGCGCACGGCGATCCCGCCGCCAACCATAATTGTTGGGCGTGTCGGATCGGCCAGAATTATCGCTTCAACGATGATGGCGAGCCGAGCGGCACCGCGGGCAAGCCGATCCTGCAGGCGATCGACGGGCAATCGTTCGACCGAGTGGCTGTCGTCGTTACTCGCTGGTTCGGCGGCGTGCTGCTTGGAACCGGCGGTCTGATCCGCGCCTATGGCGGCACGGCCGCCGCGTGTCTGAGGGCCGCGGCGACGGTCGAACTGGTGGCGACCACCGAGGCGGAGATCGCGGTGAATTTTTCCGATCTGGCTTTGGTGAAGGCGCGGCTTGCGGGCTCCGCCGGCGTGCGCGTTGTGGCCGAGGTGTTCGTGGATGCGGGTGCGTTGCTGACGCTTTCCGTGCCGGAAGCGGTGTTCTCCGAGACCGCGCGGATGCTAAGCGATGCCACCAGCGGCCGCGTTATTCTTGCGGTGCAGCAATGAGCCGCAGCCTTAATGGCGGTTTGCGGTTGACATTCGAAATATTTTTTTAGTTTCCAGATTCGGCGGAAGGCCTTGCGGGCTCGCGGTTCTCGCGTTTATCGGCGCGCGAAGCGTCGGCGTTCCCGCTATTGTGACGGAGACTTCGCTTGCGTGCTGCAGTGCGAGTGATAGGTATTCGCGCATAATATCGATTAGATTCTCAATTCTCAGGAGATTATGAGATGCAGCTTGGCATGGTTGGCTTGGGCCGTATGGGCAGCTTCATGGTCCAGCGCTTGATGCGTGATGGCCATGAATGCGTGGTCTATGATGCGAAGACGGAAAGCGTGAACGATCTGGTTGGCAAGGGCGCCATCGGCAGCGCCTCGCTGGAAGAGTTCGTTTCGAAGCTCTCGCGTCCGCGCGCCGTGTGGCTGATGCTGCCGGCGGCCATCACCGACAAGGTGATCGCGCAGATCACGCCGCTGCTCGACAGCGACGATATCATCATCGACGGCGGCAACTCCTACTACCACGACGACATTCGCCGTGGTGGCGAGCTGATCACCAAGGGCCTGCACTATGTCGACGTCGGCACCAGCGGTGGCGTCTTCGGTCTCGAGCGCGGCTATTGCCTGATGATCGGCGGCGAAAAGGCCGTGGTTGAATCGCTCTCGCCGATCTTCAAGTCGCTGGCACCTGGCGTCGGCAATGTGGTTCCTTCGGCGCACCGCCCCGACCAGGCCGGCAGCACGGCCGAGCAGGGCTATCTGCATTGCGGCCCGCACGGCGCCGGCCACTTCGTCAAGATGGTGCATAACGGCATCGAATACGGCCTGATGGCGGCTTATGCAGAAGGCTTCAACATCCTGAAGCGCGCCAATATCGGTGCCGACAATCATGAAGTCGACGCCGAGACGGCGCCGATCGCGCATCCTGAGCACTACCAGTACGACTTCAATCTGCAGGACGTCGCCGAAGTGTGGCGTCGCGGCAGCGTCATCACCTCCTGGCTGCTCGACCTGACCTCGGATGCGCTGCATGCCGATCCCGCGCTCGGCGCCTATGCCGGCCGCGTTTCGGATTCGGGCGAAGGCCGCTGGACGATCATGGCCGCCATCGACGAAAGCGTTCCTACGCCGGTTCTGAGTGCCGCGCTCTACAGCCGCTTCTCCTCGCGCGACAATGACGAGTTCGCCAACAAGGTGCTCTCGGCGATGCGCGCCGGCTTCGGCGGCCACGTCGAAAAGCCGAAGGCGTAAACCATTCAGCAATAATGGTTATCCAAGCCCACGCAGCCACAAGCTGCGTGGGCTTTTCTTTCCCGCGCTTCAATATAAGCTACGCTATATATATTGGAGGGGCTGGTATGGGTCTGGGGTTTGGTGCGCGCATCATGAGACGGCTTCTGCCGCTCCTTGCATTTGGCATGATCATTTCGAGTGCCGCGGCGCAAACGCCGGCGGCGACACCCAGCCCGACACCGGCAGCACCGCCGCCCGCCGAGGTGCGGCAGATGCTGCAGCTTATGGAGACGCCCGCCGTCAAGCAATGGATGGCGACGCAGGCGCAGACGCAAAGCCCAACTGCACAGGCTCCGGCAGGGCAGGCCCCGGCGGCAGCGCAGCCGGCGAGCACCCCGGCACAACCGGCAGCACCCGGCGGCGAAATGTCCGGCGAGCAGATGTCGGTGCTTTCCGATTTTCTCGGCCATGCGCGCCGTCATTTCGATCTCGTCTCTGGCGCTGCGATGACGCTGCCCGATGAAGTCGAGAACGCATCTGAGATCGTTGAGCGCGAGGTGCAGCCGAGTGGCTGGGCATTCGTGACCATCGAACTGCTGGCACTGTTCCTGGCCGGGGTGGTGGCCGAACTCCTGTTCCGGATGATCGTGCCGCGGCCGCGCGTCAAACTCGAAGACGGCGCGGTCGTCACAGTCGCGCACCATGCGGCGAACAATCTGAGCTACCGCATCGTGCCGGCGCTGGTGTTCTGTGTCGCGACGCTCGTGCCGCTCGTGCTCTTCAACTGGCCGCCGATCACGCAATCGCTGGCGATCGCTGTCGCCATCGCGCTGATCGTCTCGCGCGTCACCATCTCGGTCGGTCGGCTTATCGTGGCGCTGGTGACGCTGCCGCATGTCGGTGGTGAAAGGGACGTCTCGCGCGCAACCGCGATGTTCTGGTTCAAGCGCAGCTGCCTCTTCATCATCTATTTCGTGTTCGGCTGGGTGCTGATCCAGCTGATGGCGCCGCTCGGCTTCTCGCCGGGGTCGCGCTATCTCGTCGGCTATACGCTCGGGCTTGGGCTGCTCGCCATTGCGACCGAAGCGGTCTGGTCGCGCCCGGCAGAGGAGGGGCAGAAGAGCACGACGGCATCCTGGATGCTGACCATCTATTTCGCAGCACTCTGGCTGCTATGGGTGGCGGGCTTCAATCTCATCCTGTGGCTCGGCATCTATCTTGTGGCGTTGCCGCGTGTTCTGCGCGTCTCCACACTTGCCGTGCGGGCGCTGCACAAGGCGGAAGCCGGGTTCCTTGCCAAGAAGCGGATTGCAGCGGTGCTGCTCGATCGCGGCGTCCGCGCCGTCATCATCACCATCGCGGCCCTCTGGCTCGGCCGTATTCTCGGCTTCGCGGCCGACCGGATGGCGGCCGGCGAGACGATGATCGACCGGATCGTGCGCGGCTCGGTCGGCGGCATCGTCATCCTGCTTGCCGCCGATCTGCTCTGGCATCTGGCGCGCGCCTATATCAACGGCAGGCTGGAGGACTCGCCTTTGGAAGGCTCGATCAACGATGAGGAGAAGGCAAGGCGGGCGCGGCTTCAGACGCTGCTGCCGATCTTCCGCAATATCCTCGCCGTCGTGATCGCCGTCATCGCCGTGCTGATGGTGCTCTCGGGGCTGGGCGTCGAGATCGGGCCGCTGATTGCCGGCGCCGGCGTCGTCGGTGTAGCGGTCGGTTTCGGGGCGCAGACGATCGTCAAGGATGTGATCAGCGGCATGTTCTACCTCTGGGACGATGCCTTCCGCGTCGGCGAATATATCGAGAGCGGAAGCCACAAGGGCGTGGTCGAGGCCTTCAGCCTGCGCTCCGTCAGGCTGCGCCATCATCGCGGGCCTTTGACGACCGTGCCGTTCGGCGAGCTCGGTGCCGTCCGGAACCTCAACCGCGACTGGACCATCGACAAGATCACCCTCAACGTCACCTACGACACCGATCTCGTGCTGGCGAAGAAGGTCATCAAGCAGATCGGCCAGAAGCTGCTCGACAATCCCGACTACGCGCCTCACATCATCGAGACGATGAAGATGAAGGGCGTCGAGCAGTTCGGCGAGTTCGCGATCGTCATCCGCCTGGCGATGATGACGAAGCCCGGCGAGCAGTTCGTCATCCGCCGCAACGCACTGGCGATGATCCGCACGGCCTTCAAGGAAAACGGCATCGAATTCGCCGTGCCGACGCTGCAGGTATCGAGCGAGACGCATGATGCCGACGCCAATGCCGCGGCTGCGCGCTACGCCGCGCAGAAGGGCAGCCAAGCCGACGAGCCGGCGGCTTAACCACTGCGCCGGCATCCAAGGATGCCGGTGTCAGTTCTCGAAGGTGATCGCTAACCTTACGAAAATACAATATTGAAACCCCTGTCCTCGCGCCAAAAATGCCCCAATTGGGGATGAAGCAGGCGTCGTTAAGCGGCATTGGGGTAGTGTTGGCATGTATTCGCGGGCGAGCGTCCAAGAACTTACATGCAGGTTATGTTAGATGTCCAAGACATGATTCCCGCTAATATGTAGGTTTACGACGGTTCGTAATGTCGAAGCACGCCAATTTGGAAGAGATTGAAGTCATAGAAGAATCGGGCATGTCGCGATTTTTCAGCCGGTACCGGACGCATCTGACGGCGCTTGCGACGCTGGCCGTGTTCTGCATGGTCGGTTTCGCGATCGAGCAGCTGACGACCGAGGTGCGCTACGACGACGTGGTGCAGGCGCTGGCCGACACCAAGATCAGCTCGATCGTGCTGGCGCTGTTCTTCACGGCGCTGAGCTTCCTCGCGCTGGTGTTCTACGACGTCAACGCCATCGATTACGTCGGCAAGAAGCTGCCGTTTCCGCAGGTCGCGCTGACCGCGTTTGCTGCCTACGCCGTCGGCAATACGGCGGGCTTCGGCGCGCTGAGCGGCGGGGCCATTCGCTACCGCGCCTATTCGAGGCTTGGACTGACGCCGGAGGATATCGGCCGCGTCATCGCTTTCGTCACCATCGCCTTCGGCCTCGGCTTGGCCGGCGTCGGCTCCATAGCGCTTCTCGCCATCGCCGACGAGATCGCGCCGCTCATCGATGTCAGCAGCTGGGTTTTGCGCCTTCTCGGCGGGTCGATCGTGCTGGTGCTGGCGGCGGGTGTCGTGCTTGGCCGTGGCGGCCGCGCGGTCAGCATCGGGCGCTTCTCGCTGCGGCTGCCTGATTCCGCCACATGGTCGCGTCAGTTCCTGGTCGCCGCCTTCGATATCGCGGCGTCCGCCACCGTTCTCTACGTTCTCCTGCCGCAGACGGCGATCAGCTGGCCGGTGTTTCTCGCCGTCTACGCGATTGCCGTCGGCCTCGGCGTGCTGAGCCATGTGCCGGCCGGTCTCGGCGTGTTCGAGACCGTCATCATCGCCGCGCTCGGCAGTGCTGTTAATATCGATGCCGTGCTCGGCTCACTGGTGCTCTACCGCCTGATCTACCACGTCGTGCCGCTGCTGCTGGCGGTCCTGGCTGTCTCGGCGACCGAGCTTCGCCGCTTCGCCGACCATCCCGTCGCCTCCGGATTCCGCCGCATCGGCATCCGGCTGATGCCGCAGCTTCTGTCGACGCTATCGCTGCTGCTCGGCGTCATGCTGATCTTTTCGAGCGTCACGCCGACGCCGGATTCCAACCTCGAGTTCCTTTCCAACTATCTGCCGCTGCCGATCGTGGAAGGCGCGCACTTCCTGGCGAGCCTTGCCGGGCTGGCGCTCGTGGTCGCCGCGCGCGGTCTTGGCCAGAAGCTCGACGGCGCATGGTGGATCACCATTTTCTCGGCCGCTGCGGCACTCATGCTGTCGCTACTGAAGGCCGTGGCGCTGGTCGAGGCCTCGTTCCTCGCCTTCCTGATCTTCGGTCTCTTCGTCAGCCGCCGCCTGTTCCGCCGCCGCGCCTCGCTGCTCAACCAGACGCTGACGGCGTCGTGGCTGACCGCGATTGCCGTCGTCTGCGTCGGCGCCGTTGTCATCCTGCTCTTCGTCTATCGCGACGTCGATTACAGCAACGAGCTCTGGTGGCAGTTCGAATTCGCCGACGAGGCGCCGCGCGGTCTGCGCGCCGTGCTTGGCATCACCATCATCTCGACCGCCATCGCCGTCTTCAGCCTTCTGCGGCCGGCGACGACCCGGCTCGAGCCGGCAACGGACGAGGCGCTGGAGCGCGCCGTCGATATCGTCGAGAAGCAGCGCTACGCCGACGCCAATCTGGTGCGCATGGGCGACAAGAGCGTGATGTTCTCCGACAAGGGCGATGCCTTCATCATGTATGGCCGCCAGGGGCGCTCGTGGATCGCGCTGTTCGATCCCATCGGCGACCGCAGCGCGATGCCGGAGCTTGTGTGGCGTTTCGTCGAGACCGCACGCGCCGCCGGTTGCCGCGCCGTGTTCTACCAGATCTCCCCGGCGCTGCTTTCGCATTGCGCCGATGCGGGGCTTAGGGCCTTCAAGCTTGGCGAACTTGCCGTCTCCGACCTTTCGACCTTCGAGATGAAGGGCGGCAAGTGGGCGAACCTGCGCCAGACCGCAAGCCGCGCCCAGCGCGACGGGCTGAGCTTCGAGGTGATCGCGGCGGAAGACGTGCCTGGCGTGATGGACGAGCTGGCGGCGGTTTCCGATGCCTGGCTCGCCGACCATAACGCCAAGGAGAAGGGCTTTTCGCTCGGTGCGTTCACGCCCGACTATATCCTTGCGCAGCCGGTCGGTATCCTGAAGCTCGAAGGCAAGATCGTCGCCTTCGCAAACATCCTGATCACCGGCGCCAAGGACGAGGGCACCATCGACCTGATGCGCTTCTCGCCGGATGCGCCGAAGGGCTCAATGGACTTCCTGTTCGTGCAGATCATGGAATATCTGCGCGCCGAAGGCTTCTCGCACTTCAACCTCGGCATGGCACCGCTTTCAGGCATGTCGAAACGCGAGACGGCGCCGGTGTGGGACCGCATCGGCAGCACCGTGTTCGAGCACGGCGAGCGCTTCTACAACTTCAAGGGCCTCAGGGCCTTCAAATCCAAGTTTCACCCTCAATGGCATCCGCGCTATCTTGCGGTGTCCGGAGGAGGCAATCCGATGATCGCTTTGATGGACGCGACGCTCCTGATCGGCGGCGGATTGAAAGGGGTCGTGAGGAAATGATGAAAAGACACATTCTGGCCGCCGCCTGTGCGCTGGCGCTCTCCATTCCCGCCGCACATGCGGCCGACGAGACGACGCAGGAGTTCGAGACCGGGCTAATCCCGTCGCCGCACATCTTCCTGCCTGACGGCGACGTCAAGGGCGCCGTGATGCTGATCTCGGACGCTGGCGGCTGGGGCGACAAGGAGAAGACGGAGGCCGACCGGCTGGTGGGCGAGGGCGCCGTTGTCATCGGCGTCGATTTCCCATCCTATATCGATGCTCTCCGCAAATACGACGTCAGCGACAATGACGGCTGCATCTATCTGGTCTCCGATATCGAGTCGCTCAGCCAGCAGGTGCAGCGCGCCGCCGGCAATAGCCCGTATCACCTGCCGATCGTCGCCGGTATCGGCGAGGGCGGAGCGCTGGCGCTGGCGATCGCCGCGCAGACGCCGGATGCGACCATCGGCCAGACGCTGGCGATCGATCCGCTGGCCGGCATTCCGCTGACGCAGCAGCTCTGCACGCCGGCCAAGAAGAAGACGGTCGGAGACCGGATGATCTATGGTCTCAGCGACATCGCGCTGCCCGATCCCATCATTGCCGCCTTCACGCCCAATGCCAACAAGGACGGCCGCGCGCATGCGGATGAGCTGAAGAAGGCGCATTCGGACATCGACATTCGCGACTCCCAGGATGACGCGCAGACGACGCTGAGCAGCACGCTCGACGACCTGATCGCCGCATCCGGCAATGCCGACAATCCGCTTGGGCTGCCGCTGACGATCCTCGACGCCAAGCCTGCCTTCGACACGATGGCGATCATCTATTCCGGTGACGGCGGCTGGCGCGATATCGACAAGGAAGTGGGTGCGGCGCTGCAGAAGCAGGGCATTCCCGTGGTCGGCGTGGATTCGCTGCATTACTTCTGGTCCGAGCGGCAGCCGCAGGAAACGGCGGACGACCTCGGTAAAATCATCGAGCTCTACCGCAAGCAGTGGAAGGTCAAGCATGTTCTGCTGGTCGGCTATTCCTTCGGCGCCGACGTCGTGCCGGCCGCTTTCTCGCGGCTGAAGCCGGCGGCCAAGAGCGCCGTTGCACAGATCTCGCTGCTGTCGCTCTCGCACGAAGTCGATTACCAGATCTCCGTCATGGGCTGGCTCGGCGCCAAGACCGAAGGCGCCGGCGGCGACCCGGTGGCCGATCTGAAGGCCGTCGATCCGAAGATCGTCCAGTGCGTCTACGGCAAGGAAGACGACGACGAGGTTGCCTGCCCGGATCTGAAGGATAGCGGCGTCGATGTCATCGCGCTTGCCGGCGACCACCACTTCGACGAAAACTACGCGCTGCTCAGCAAGACGATCATCGACGGGCTGAAGGCGCGGCTGCAGGATTAGCCCATAATCCGTGCTTCGCTCCATCCGAGGGCGGCGATCTCGTCGCCCCGGAACCTGGCGTCGTCGGCGACGATGAATTCGTCGAGCTGCGGCGGCTTCACGCTGGTGCCCGCCAGCATGGCATGTACCTGGCCGCGATGATGCGTCTGGTGCTGGAAGAGGTGACCAAGCACATCCTCCATCCGTTCCCGCTGGATACGCTCGCCGCGATGGATCTCGACGGTCGAGACAAGTTTCTGCGGGGAGAGCGCTTCGGCGAGCGTCACCAACCTTGCATCCACGGCCTTCTGCTCGGCGGCAAGGCTTGCGATATCGTCGCAGGGCTCCTCGACCGCCCAAGCCTGTGGTCCGAGCGTGCCACCCTCCAGCGCATCGACATAGAACCAATCCACCGTCAGGATATGGTTCAGCGTTGCCTTGATCGACGGGAAGAAGCTCACGCGCGGCGCTTCGAACTCGCCGGGCTGCAACAGCGCGCAGGCCATGTGCAGGCGGTGGTTGGCGAGCGCGTTGTTATAGGCGAGCTTGCGAAAGGGGCGGATGGGGTCGAAATCAGGCATGTCGCGTCTCCTTCTCGCCTAAGCTCACAACCGGTCAATCATCCTGCTGGAACAATCGGAACTGGGCGGCCTCCAGATCCTTTGGCGGCTGCATGCCGAGATGCTTCCAGGCGGTGGCGGTCAGCACACGTCCGCGCGGGGTGCGCTGGATGAAGCCCTGCTGGATCATGTAGGGCTCGATGATGTCCTCGATCGCGTCGCGCGGCTCAGACAGGCCGGCTGCGATCGTCTCGATGCCGACGGGGCCGCCGCCGAAATTCACCGCGATCATGTTGAGATAGCGCTTGTCGAGCTGATCAAGGCCGAGATTGTCGACCAGCAGCCGGGTCAGCGCCTCGTCGGCGATCTCTCGCGTGACGGCTTCGGCTCTCGCGACCTCGGCGAAATCGCGGACGCGACGCAGCAGGCGGCCGGCGATGCGGGGGGTGCCGCGGGCGCGGCGCGCGATCTCGCGGGCGCCTTCGTCGGTCATCGGCAGGTTCATCAGCCGGGCGCCGCGACGCACGATCAGCTCCAGTTCGTCGACGGTGTAGAAGGACAGGCGCACCGGGATGCCGAAGCGGTCGCGCAGCGGCGTCGTCAAAAGGCCGAGGCGGGTGGTGGCGGCGACCAGCGTGAATTTCGATAGGTCGATCTTCACTGAGCGCGCGGCCGGACCTTCGCCGATGATGAGGTCGAGCTGGAAGTCTTCCATCGCAGGATAGAGAATTTCCTCGACGGCAGGGCTCAGGCGATGAATTTCGTCGATGAAGAGCACGTCGCGCTCCTCGAGATTGGTCAGCAGTGCCGCCAGATCACCGGCCTTGGCGATGACGGGGCCAGACGTCGAGCGGAAGTTGACGCCGAGTTCCTTGGCCATGATCTGCGCCAGCGTCGTCTTGCCGAGGCCGGGCGGGCCGACGAAGAGGACGTGATCGAGCGCCTCGCCACGGTTCTTCGCCGCCTCGATGAAGATCTTAAGATTGGCGCGGGCCTCGGCCTGTCCGGTGAACTCGTCGAGCGACTGCGGCCGCAGCGTCGCGTCGAAATCCTCGCCGCGTTTTTCCGGGGTGATGAGGCGGGCGGTGTCGGTCATGCGAGAAGTTCCATTCCGGGAATTTTGCGGGCGGCCTTGCGGTCGAAGGTAAAGGTTTTGGCGCAGCCGTCGAGCCGGTTCATTTCACTGAGTAGCACATCGGCGAAATCGACATTGGCTGTCCGGCACTGATAGACGGCATTGCCCACGGCTTCATAGGCGGCGACCTCGAATTCCCGTCGTTCGAGAACCGCCTGGATGAAATCGAGAATACGCTCTTTCGGATAGCGATACATGCGGTTCAACAACCAATAGGCTTCGAGAACGACGGAGACATTGACGAAGAGGACATCGTCCTGCTCCAGTCGGCCCAGGAGAGCCGCCACGGCATCGGCTTGCCTGGCGTCATCAGCCATGGCGACGCGCAAGAGCACGTTCGTGTCGATGCCGAAGCGTGCGGTCATTCGCGCTCACTCTTTCCGATCGCATTTTCGTAGCGTTCGACGGCAGCGTCCATGACCGCCTCATCTATCCCCTCCTGGGACAGCGGCGCATCAACCGGCGGCTTGCCGAGGATGCCTGCAAGCTCGCTGAGCGGCTTGTTGCGGGGGACCATGATCAGTTCGCCGTTTCGCACCCAGGCATAGCACTTGTCGCCTGCCTTGACGTTCAGCTGATCGCGCAGGTCCTTGGGGATCGTCATTTGTCCCTTGGATGTGATCGTGATGTTGAAGCCCATGATCTCGCTCCGTTGCTCCGCCTTACGTTTGTATAATAGTAAGGCGGGATCGCTCTGGCAATTGCGCTTACCGCGGCAGCTTATTTCGGTTTCTGCCGCGTGTTTCCGGGGTGATGAGGCGGGCGGTGTCGGTCATGCGAGAAGTTCCATTCCGGGAATTTTGCGGGCGGCCTTGCGGTCGAAGGTAAAGGTTTTGGCGCAGCCCGCATTAGCGGCGGCCCAGACGACAAGATAATCCGCGATATCGGCGATCGGTCGGGATGTGTCGGCGGTCAAAAGCTTCAACTCCTTCGAATGCTCGATAAGGATTTCATCCGCTTGCGCAAGCTGCGCCAATACTGTGGCGATCTCGGGCTTGGAGTAACCAAGACGTCGGTTGAGCAACCAGATGGTTTCCGCGAGCACGACTGCGCTGACATACGCAGGATCGTCAGCGGTTCGTTCGGACATGAACTGTCGCGCCATCGCGCCTTGGGTCGGTTCATCATCCAGAAGAAACCGCAGCAGGATGTTCGTGTCGATCCCGATCATTTACGGCCTTCGCGCCATTCCCGCTGAATACGCTCCTCGTCCTCGGCCACCGCGTCCATGATGGCGTCATCAATGTCCTCTAAGCTCAAGCTCCGGCCATTGGGAGGCTTGCCGAGAATTCCCGCGAAATCCATCAGTCGCTTCGTTGCTGATATCGACGTGCGCTTCGGGGTTGCCAATAGCTTTCCGTCTTCAACCGTCAGGTAAAATTCGGTGCCCGGCGCGATGTCCAGTTTCTCCTGAATTCCCTTCGGGATCGTCAGCTGCCCTTTCGAACTCAGTTTTGTCAAAGCGCTCATCGTTGAAGCCTCTTTCGGTCGAGTGCATCAATAGTAGTTCCAATCCTGCTTCCAGCCAATCACCGCGACAGCTCCTTCAACCCCAGTCGGATCAGCTTGGCGCTGTCGGCGCCTTCTCCTGCCGTCTTCATCGCGGCGGCAACGGCGTTGGCGGCCTGGTCTCTGCTGTAGCCGAGGTTGGTGAGGGCCGAGACGGCGTCGGCGACAGGTGCAGAGGCGACGCCTTCGCCGAGTTCCTGTTTCAGGCCGATATTGGCGGATGCCTCGCCGGCGAAGGCGGGGGCCTTGTTCTTCAGTTCGGTGACGATGCGGACCGCGACCTTCGGGCCGACGCCGTTGGCGCGGGAGATGGATGTCTTGTCCTGCAGTGCGATGGCGTTGGCGAGTTCGCCTGGGGTCAGCGTCGAGAGCACCGCCAGGGCCACCTTGGAGCCGACGCCCTGGACGCTTTGCAAAAGGTTGAACCATTCGCGCTCGAGCGCGGTCATGAAGCCGAACAGCTTCAGCTGGTCTTCGCGCACATAGGTCTCGATGAACAGAATGCAGGCTTCGCCCACAGAGCCGATACGCGACAGGGTGCGCGCCGAGCAATGGGCGACGTAGCAGACGCCGTGCACGTCGACGAGCACATAGTCGTCGCCGATTTCGTCGATGGTGCCTTTGAGCTTGCCGATCATGTTTGGTGGTCCGCCGGTTAAGAGTTCAGATGGGGTGGGTTTCGGGCGTGATGAGGTCGAGCGCCGGGAAGTAGGCCCGGTAGCGCCAGGGATCGCGGGTGAGCAGGCGATGGGAGCGAACGGATGCATGCGCGCCGATCAGGAAATCGGGCAGCGTACGTTCGCGCGCGCCGCCGGCGCGGCGGTAGGCGATATGGGCCAGTCCGGCCTGATAGGCCGCAGGAAAGGGCACCGCTTCGCGCACCAGATTAAGCCGTGCCAGCATGAACATGAGCTGATCCTCGCTCGGCGCCATGCTTGACAATTCAGCCCAGACGATCGGCGTGAGAATGAACTGCGATTGCGGGCGCAGCCTCAAGATCATCTCCGACGACCATTCCTTGAATTGTGTCTCCGGCCCGAAAACGTCGATGAAAACATTGGTATCAACGAGGACCGAGGTCATCACGCGGCCCCCTCAGCCATTCCATATATTCGTCGGTGGTCATGCCGAGCGTATCGAACGTCCCCGAAACGCTTTTCAGCCACGTCGCGAATTCCTCATCCGATGCGGATTTGCCTTCGGCGACGACCACAAGCCGAGCGCCTTTCTCGTCAGCGACAAAATCCACCTCCGATCCCGGGCCGATGTTCAATCGATCGCGGATCTCCTTGGGGATCGTCACCTGGCCTTTTTCGGTTACACGCATGGTAATACCTCTCAGGTATTACTTACCATGAAACGAGAACAAGTCAAGAACAAGCTAGCCGGCGAGCGCTGCCATGCGCATGCGGGCACCGCCGCGGTTGTGGGCGTGGCAGATGGCGATGGCGAGTGCGTCGGCGGCGTCGTCACCCTTGAACTCGGCCTTCGGCATCAGGATCTTCAGCATCATGTGGATCTGCTTCTTCTCGGCGTGGCCGACGCCGATGACGGCTTTCTTCACCGCGTTCGGTGCATACTCCGAGACCTGCAGGCCGGCGCGAGCGGGGACCAGCATGGCGATGCCGCGGGCCTGGCCGAGCTTCAAGGTCGCCACGGCGTCCTTGTTGACGAAGGTCTGCTCGACGGCGGCTTCGTCCGGTTGGTGGCTATGGACGACGTCGGCGAGGCCGTCATGCAGCTGGCAAAGGCGCGAGGCGAGGTCCATATCGCCATCGGACGTCACCGTTCCCGAGGCGACGAAGCGCAACGAATTGCCGAGCGTCTCGATGACGCCCCAGCCGGTGCGGCGCAGGCCGGGGTCGATGCCGATGATACGAATCGCGCTTTGCATGCGATAATCCTATTGCAGATCAGCGATAACTGCCACCTATATGTGAACAAAACAAAAACATCCCAGCGTTTTTGTCAGGCCTCATTTACGGGAATTTAAATTCCCTCGGTAACTTATGATCCACAAGAGATGAGAGGAGCCAGCTTTTTCGGGCGAAGGCTCCCCGTGTTCTGTTTTCAGGCCTGCCTGCGGGACGCCAGCCCCGCCGGTATCAGCCGTTCCGGAAGGGGTTCGAGTTTTTCCATGGTTCAGAGATTCCAGTCGCTGTCCTTCAAGGTCATTGCTACTTTCATTCTGCTGACGGCGCTGTCGATCGCCGCCATCAACTGTCTCGCCTATTTCGCCAGCAGCCGCATTTCCGGCGAGCAGGCGCTGAAGGCCAAGGAGAGCGTGCTGATCTTTCGCGGCGACATGCTGCATGATCAGCTGGCGCAGCTGGAAAATCAGGCCAATTCGATCGCCCGCATCGAGGCGCTGCAGATGTCGATCACCAGCCTGAAGAGCGGCTGGAAAACCATCGAGAAGACCTCGGGCGATGTGCGCGCCGAGCTCAAGAAGGTGTTCATCACCGACAATCCGAACCCGGCCGGCGAGCGCGAGAAGCTGGTGAAGCCGGATGCGCCGAGCGGGTTCTATTATTCCAACCATGAGAAGACCCAGGGCGAAGTCGCACGCGATCTGCAAAACACGCCGTTCAGCGATCTCCTGATCGCCGATCTCGATGGTTTCGTGCTCTATTCCTACAAGAAGAACGACGATTTCGCCGAAAACCTGAAGTCGGATGCGTGGAAATCGACCGGCGCCGGCCTTGCTTTTGCCAAGGCGATCGAAAACACCGCCAAGGCCACCGACGATGGCGCGCCTGCCGGCTTCTCCGGCCTGCGGGTGGATGCGAACGGCGCGTCGGCGATCTTCTATGCCGTGCCTGTGGTCAAGCTCGGCCAGCCGAAGGGCGTGATGCTGTTTAAGGTGCGCGACGATGTCGTCGCCAGCATCCTCTCCAAGGGTATCGTTGCCGGAAGCACCGCGCAGGCGGCGATCGTCTCGGAAGACGGGTCGGCGGTGACGGTCAACGAGGCCGGCCGGTTGGCGACACTCGATACCGCGCCCTTCACCTTCCTGAAGGATGCGTTTGCCAATCCCGCGATGTCGGTCAACGATTTTAACCGTGCCGATGGTGCTGCGCGCGCCTATGTGAAGCCCGTCGATTATCAGGGTGCGCGCTATCTGGTGGTCGAGAGCATGCGTCTCAGCGAGATCAACGCCGGTTCGCTTGAAATCGCGATGCTGTTGACGATGATCGGCTGCGGCGTGCTCGTGGTGATGGCCGTTGCCACCGGGATCATCACCAAGATGCTGTTTTCGCCGCTGGCGAGGCTTGCCGGCGTCACGCGTGCGGTGGCCGATGGCGATCTCGAGGTCGAGATCGGCAGCCAGAACCGCCACGACGAGATCGGCACGATGGCCAAGGCGCTCGCTCGCTTCAAGCAGTCGCTCATCGACAGCCGCACGCTGGAGGCAGCCAGCGCGGAGACGCGCGAACGCGCCGACCGCGACCGCCAGCAGCACATGGCCGAGCGCGAGGCGGAGGCGAAGACGCTGCAGGAGGTGGTCGAGGCGATCGACGAAGGTCTGCTGCATCTGGCGAACGGCGATCTCGCCTACCAGATCGACCGTCGTTTCCCCAACGAGCTCGAGGGGCTGCGCCACAATTTCAACCAGGCGCTGGCTACGCTCAGCGACACGATGACGGCGATCGGCGGAAATTCGGCGGCGGTGCGTTCGGGCTCGGAAGAGATGCGCGCCGGTTCGGACGATCTTGCCGGCCGCACCGAGCGGCAGGCGGCGTCGATCACCGAGACGGCAAGCGCCATCGACGCGATCACCCAGTCGGTCCGCTCGCAGCTCGCGCGCGCCGAAGAGGCCGAGCGGATCGCCCGCGACGCCAAGCGCGAGACATCGGGTTCCGGCCAGATCATGCGCGACACGATCGCGGCCATGGAGGCGATCCAGGCCTCGTCGCGGCAGATCAATTCGATCATCTCGGTCATCGATTCCATCGCCTTCCAGACCAATCTGCTGGCGCTGAATGCCGGCGTCGAGGCGGCACGCGCCGGTGAAGCCGGCAAGGGTTTTGCGGTCGTGGCGCAGGAAGTGCGCGAGCTTGCGCAGCGTTCGTCGGGTGCTGCCAAGGAGATCTCGCATCTCCTGCAGAAATCCACGCATGAGGTGGAGGCCGGCGTATCGCTGGTCGAGCGGGCCGGTGTGGCGCTGACGGGCATCGGCGGTCATGTCGAGGCGATCAACGGCCAGATCAGCGAGATCATGGACGCAACCCGCGAGGAAGCCGAAACACTGCGCCAGATCAACACGGCGGTCGCCGAGCTCGATCAGATGACGCAGCAGAATGCGGCGATGGTTGAAGAGAGCACGGCTGCCATCCATCTGCTCGCCACCGAAGCGGTTGAGATGGACCGCCAGCTTGCCAATTTCACGCTGGCGCAGGGTGAGCATCAGCACAGCGCCGAAGTGCATGTGCTGCGGCGGCGTGGATAAGATATGCATTGAGGCCGCCGCTGCTCAACGTTGAAGCGGCGGTGCCGGATCTGCGTATGCTCAAGGTCCGGCTGTGGGCGATATCAGCGCCATCGCGAATGTTCTTCTCCGGTTTAGCCAGCCGTCGGACGACGCCACCAGCACGCCACTTGCCGCAAGCGCGCGATTGGCGTACATAAGCGCATCGCGAAAAGCGACCGCTTTCCTTGATCCGCTCAGTGGCGGAGTAAAACAGGTGGACGAATTGTCGTCCATGCGGTCAAGCACACACCATCCATGCCGCCTCAGGCATTGATCGGCCAGCGTTCCCAAACATCAATCGCCTGCATCGTCAGGCCCTATCGTGAGCCATCGGCGCCGGGTGCGTTCGTGCGCTTGCGTTCGATCGGAACACGCCATGACCACATCATCTGTGACCAGACCACTTCTCGTCATCTTCACTGCCATCGTTCTCGATGCCGTCGGCATCGGGCTTATCTTTCCCATTCTTCCCGCACTGCTCAAGGACGTCACCCACACCGACAACGTCGCCTCCACCATCGGCATCATGACCGCGCTCTATGCGACCATGCAGTTTATTTTTGCACCTGTGCTCGGCTCGCTCAGCGACCGGCTCGGCCGGCGGCCGGTGCTCTTGATCTCGCTTGGCGGTGCGGCCATCAACTATCTGTTCCTCGCCTTCGCACCCAGCCTCTGGATGCTGCTTCTCGGCCGCGCCATTGCCGGGCTCACCAGCGCCAATGTCTCCGTCGCATCGGCCTATATCACCGACATATCGCCCGAGGACAAACGCGCCCGCCGCTTCGGTCTCATCAATGCAATGTTCGGGGCCGGCTTCATTGTCGGCCCGGTGCTCGGCGGCGCGCTGGGCGATTATTGGCTGCGGCTGCCCTTCATCGCGGCGGCGGTGCTGAATGGCTGCAACCTGCTTCTCGCCTTCCTCATGCTGCCGGAATCGCGCAAACCCAGCCGGGAGAAGATCGATCTTGCGGCATTGAACCCGCTGCGGCCGCTTCATTGGCTCTTTTCCATGAAGAGCCTGCTGCCCATCGTTCTCATCTTCTTCATCTTCAGCGCCACGGGCGAGGTCTACGGCACCTGCTGGGCGCTATGGGGTGCGGACAGTTTCCAGTGGAACGGCCTTTGGGTCGGCCTTTCGCTCGGCGCCTTCGGCGTCTGCCAGACGCTCGCCCAGGCCTTCCTTCCGGGGCCTGCCGTCAAGCTGCTCGGCGAACGCGGCGCCATCCTGACCGGTGTCGCCAGCGCCTGCCTTTCGCTCGTCGTCATGGCGTTTGCCACGCGGGGATGGATGATCTTCGCGATCATGCCGCTCTTTGCGCTGGGCGGCATCGGTGTTCCGGCGCTGCAATCGCTGGCGACGCGGCAGGTCGACGAGAGCCAGCAGGGGCGGTTTCAGGGCGTGCTGTCGTCGGCGGTCAGCCTTGCCTCGATCGTCACGCCGCTTGGCTTCTCCAGCATCTACTTTCTCGTCAGGGCGCAATGGCCCGGCGCGATCTGGCTGTCCGTCATCGTCGTCTATGCGGTCAGCGTGCCGCTTGTCTGCGGATTGCGGTTCGGCAAGCCCGAGGCGGTTCCCGTTCCGTCTTCACCGTGAGCGGATACCAATTCACTGTCCGAGATTCCGAACAGCCCGTGCGGATTGTCCTGGCTTATCGATGGAACCAGACTGACCTATTTCTCGTCTTGATCGAAACGGAGAAAGACCATGCCCAATCTTGAGAAGCCAAACCTTGAGAAATCTGGAACATTCAAACTCGGCAACCGCACCGTCAAACGGCTCGGCTACGGTGCCATGCAGCTCGCCGGCAAGGGCGTCTTCGGGCCGCCGAGAGATCGCGCGGAAGCGGTGGCGGTGCTGCGCGAGGCGGTCGAGAGCGGTGTCGATCATATCGACACCAGCGATTTCTACGGCCCGCACGTCACCAACCAGATCATCAAGGAAGCGTTGCATCCCTACAAGGACGACCTCGTGATCGTCACCAAGATCGGGGCGATGCGCGGGGCGGATGCGTCGTGGAACCCGGCCTTTTCGAAGGAGGCGCTGACGCAGGCGGTGCACGACAACCTCAAGAACCTCGGCCTCGATGCGATCGAGGTGGTCAATTTGCGCGCCATGTTCGACGTGCACGGTCCGGCCGAGGGCTCGCTGGAAGAGCCGCTCACCGTGCTTGCGGACCTGCAGCGCCAGGGCCTCGTCAAGCATATCGGCCTCTCCAACGTCACCGCCAAGCAGATCGCAGACGGGCGCAAGATCACCGAGATCGTCTGCGTGCAGAACCAGTACAATCTCGCCCATCGCGGCGACGACGCGCTGATCGCGGAGCTTGCAGGCGAGGGGACGGCCTATGTGCCCTTTTTCCCGCTCGGCGGCTTCTCGCCGCTGCAGTCCTCGACGCTGTCGGATGTCGCGGCCGATCTCAAAGCTTCGCCGTTGCAGGTGGCGCTGGCCTGGCTGTTGCAGCGCGCGCCGAACATCCTGCTCATCCCCGGCACCTCCTCGCGCGGGCATCTGCGGGAGAACCTCGCTGTTGCCGATCTCGTGCTGCCCGCCGATGCCATCGCCAAGCTTGACGGTATCGGATCGGCGAAGGCCGGTTGATCTCTCCAACTCGATGACAGGTCCGCGCCGGTTGCCGTGCGCGGGCCTTTTTCGCGGTGAAAGCTTTGGTCCAGCGGTGTGGCTCCCTACATAGGGTGTCCAATCCAACCACCGACAGGCCGCGCCATGGTACCCTTCTCGATCCTCGATCTCTCACCCGTTGCCGAAGGCAGCACCATCAGGCAGTCGCTGGAGAGTTCGGCGCGGATGGCGCAGCGGGCCGAGGCGTTCCGCTATAACCGGTTCTGGCTGGCCGAACACCACGGCATGCCGGGGATCGCCAGTGCCGCCACCGCCGTGGTCATCGGCCATGTGGGAGCAGCCACGAAGAGGATCAGGATCGGATCGGGCGGCATCATGCTGCCGAACCATTCGCCGCTGGTGATTGCCGAGCAGTTCGGCACGCTGGAGGCGCTGTTTCCAGGCCGTGTCGATCTCGGGCTCGGGCGGGCGCCGGGCACCGATATGCGGACGGCGCAGGCGCTCAGGCGCAATCTCGATGCCAGCAGCTTCCCCAACGATGTCGTCGAATTGCAGCAGCTGCTCGGCGCGCCGGTCGAGAACCAGGCGATCCTCTCCGTGCCGGGAATGAACAGCAACGTGCCGATCTGGCTGCTCGGCTCCAGCCTATACAGCGCGCAGCTCGCCGGCATGCTCGGTCTTCCCTATGCGTTCGCCTCGCACTTCGCGCCGGATTCGCTGATGGAGGCGCTCGATATCTATCGCGACCGGTTCCAGCCATCGGCCGTGCTCGACAAGCCCTATGCGATGGTCGGCGTCATGGGATCGGTGGCGGAAACCGACGAGGAGGCCGCGTATCACTTCACCTCGGCGCAGCAGCAATTCGTCAACCTGCGCCGCAACGTGCGCGGCCAGTTCCCGAGGCCGCTCCAGGATATGGACAGCTTCTGGTCGCCGATGGAGAAGATGACGGTCGAGCATACGCTGCGCTACGCCGTGGTCGGGTCACCGAAGACGGCGGAGGCGAAGCTTGGCGAATTCCTGCGCGATACGCAGGCCGACGAGCTGATCATCTCGATGCCGATCCACGATATCGAGGCGCGGCTGAAGTCGGTCGAGTTGTTCGCCGGGCTCAACACGTTGATGCAGGCTGCTGCCTGACGGCAGCAACCGGGATGCAGGCCGCTGCCTGATGGCGGTGGCGGAGCCTCTAGTTGATCGTCTCGTTGGGATAGACGCCCCAGAGCGCCGATTGCCTGACGAAGCCGTCCAGATCGTGGCCGGTCACATCCACCTTGCACCAGCTGCCGTCGCAATGGCTGATCGCGACCCGAACGCGAGGGGTCAGCGAGGCCAGCTTGCGCGCCGAACTGCTCGGCCCGTCGCGCAAGGGTACGTGCGCCGATAGCCATGGCCCGACGATGGCGGTGCGGTTGCTCGACAGCAGCGCGCGGTGCATCCAGCCGGAAACGCCGTCGCTGTCGCGCACCTGGCGCCAGTTGCCGTATTCGGCGGTGATCTCCAGCGGCAGGCCGGGAACGCGGTAGATCCAGGCGATGCCGTAATCGAGCGAGGGGCCGACGCGCATGCGGGCCTCGCGCGACCGCAGCGACACGAAGCGAGGGACCTTCAGCCCGGTCTCGCGGCCCTTTGGGCCATTGTCTGCCTTCGCCGCGACGGGGGCTGGCTGCGACAGCAGCGGATTGGCGGCGATCGAGGTGCAGGCCAGCGCCATGCCGGCGAGGCAGATGGCCGCCGTGCGCTTCCAGCCGCGAGCAAGGCGGGCAGGGGACGGCACCCGGATGCCGTCCTTTCGAGCGCGCCTCATGCCGAGATGCGCTTCGTCAGTTTTGTCTTACGCATTGCGATCGGCTCAGTTGCACTGGGCCATGCGCTTCAGCGCGGCGGTGACGCCGTTCAGCGAGTAGGTGTAGCTGGTGGCGGTGCCGCGGCGCGAGACGGCGTCGACGGTCATGTCGCTGCCGCCACGCATGGAGTCGATCAGGTCCGGCTCCTTGGTCTCTTCCAGCACCCAGGCGGAGGAGCCCTTGGTGAACATGGTGAATTCCTTGCCGCCGATCTCCACCTTGGCGCGCGAGCCGGGCTTCAGATCATAGCCCATGATCGCCTGCGGCTCGTAATTGGTGCCACGGCCCGGCGCGCGGCCGACCACGAAATAGTTGCGGCCGTGATCGACGGCGGCGGGCTGCATGGTCTTGGGCACTGTCAGAATATAGCACACCGTCTTGCCCGAACGGTCGTAGGAATAGACACCCCAATCGTCGAACTGCTTGACCATGGATGGCTGCGCATGAGCCGTGACCGCGCCTGCGAGCGTGCCTGCAAGTGCGATGGAGAGCGAAAGGGATAGTCTTTTCATGGGTCGTTTTCCCGCCGAGAGAAGTAAATGAGGCTGGCCTTGAGGCAGACCGGCTGGAGCGAATGGGCGGCATTCAAAGCGGCCAGGGTTACCGAGGCCTTAACAAACACCCCGTGTTCACGGACGTGTTACCGCAAGACCCAAGTATGTGAGGATTTGCGCGGATAGACCTGTGGACAACAAAAAAACCGGCCGCGTTTCCGGGGCCGGTTTCTTGGGATTGCGATCGGAAGCGATCAGGCCGAGAGCTTGGCCAGAACTTCTTCCGAGACTTCGAAGTTCGAATAGACGTTCTGCACGTCGTCGTCGTCCTCGAGGCTGTCGATCAGCTTCAGCAGCGACTGGGCGCGCTCTTCGTCGACAGGCACGTTGTTCTGTGCACGCCAGACGGCCTTGACGGTTTCAGCTTCGCCGAGCGAGGCTTCCAGCGCCTTGGCGACTTCGCCGAGGGCTTCGAAACCGCAGGTGATGTAGTGGCCTTCTTCGTCGGTCTCGACGTCGTCGGCGCCGGCTTCGATCGCCGCTTCCATCATCTTGTCGGCATCGCCGGCTGCGAGCTTGTAGGTGATCTCGCCGACATGGTCGAAGGAGAAGGATACCGAGCCGGTTTCGCCCAGTGCGCCGCCGGCCTTGGTGAAGATCGAGCGGACGTTGGAGGCGGTGCGGTTGCGGTTGTCGGTCAGCGCTTCGACGATGATCGCGGTGCCGCCCGGGCCGTAGCCTTCGTAGCGCACTTCATCGTAGTTCTCGCCGTCGGCGCCGGCAGCTTTCTTGATGGCGCGGTCGATGTTGTCCTTCGGCATCGACTGGGCCTTGGCGTTCTGGATCGCCAGGCGCAGGCGGGCGTTCATCGTCGGGTCGGGCAGACCGGCCTTGGCGGCAACGGTGATTTCGCGCGCGAGCTTGGAGAACATTTTCGACCGCACGGCATCCTGACGGCCCTTGCGATGCATGATGTTTTTAAACTGTGAATGGCCAGCCATGGCACCCCTGTTCACGTCTTATTGTTGGGAATGGGCCGCCTTATAAGAGTGAAACGGGGCGCGTTCAAGGGAAAACAGGCGTGCCGGATGGCCGCGGCGTCGGGGCGTGGCGTCAATCGACGGTGTATTTGTTGCGGCTCGCGAAGAAGCCATGGCCGTCCTTGCGGCGGCAGTTGAGGCCGCTCTCATCGGACATGCAGGTGAATGGTCCGGCCTTCCAGCGATCGCCGTAGTTGAGGACGTTGACATCGTCGCAGCAGGCGGTGTCGCCTTCCATCTCGAAGATGAAGGCCTTGCCCGAGGCGGACAGGATCAGCCGGATGTATTTCGGCTCGATGCGGTCGCAGCCGAGCTCGGGGCCGCCGTCATCGGGCTTGTACATCTCCGTGCCGCCTTTCGGGATATAGGTGCAGCCGATGTTTCTGGACGGGGTGACGAAGACGATCTGGCCGTTTTCGTCGGGCATGAAGCTGCGATCGGCGGCGTCGGCGGGCGAGACCGACACAAACGACAATGCCGAGGCGAAGCCCAGCGTGACCAATGCCGCTATGCGCATGACGATCCCCCATATCCCCACGATACCAGGAGCGTAGCATCTGTTTTCACTTTGGGGAACAAAGCCCGCGAGATGACGTTTCAAACACGGACCATTCGAAACGGAAGGAAGCGCTATGGCTAGTTTCAACGAGGCACGGGAACACCCGGCACGCCAGCTCTGGGATCAGGTCAACGACATTCATGCCGGCATGCTCGGCGTCGATGGCGCCGACATGCACATGCAGCCCATGGCGCCGAACGCCGATCCCAAGACCAATACCATCTGGTTCTACACCAAGTCGGACGCGGAGATCGTGCGGGCGATCAAGCCCGGAACGCGCGCGCATTTCTGTGTGGTCGGCAAGGATCACGACTACCACGCCTGCCTCGCCGGCAAGATCGAGGTTCGCCAGGATGCCTCCAAGATCGAGGAATACTGGAACTCGGTGGTGGCCGCGTGGTACGAGGATGGCAAGAAGGACCCGAAACTGACGATGCTCGCGATGCATGTCGACGATGCCGAAATCTGGGTGTCGACCGGCAGCAAGCTGAAATTCGGCTGGGAAATCGCCAAGGCCAATCTCGACGAGGACAAGATGCCCGATGTCGGCGTGCGACAGCATCTGCAGTTTGCTTGAGTTGGGCCTGGTAGCGAGGTCGATCGAGGCCCGGGAGCTTTGGCTCCTGGGCTTTTTTGCTGCAGGGGAAGCGTTGGCGGCGCTCCGGTCAGTAGTTCATGATGCCGCAGAGCGTTGCAAATTGCAGCGCTATGCCGGGTGCCCTGCTGATCGTCTGGGAAATGACGGACCGGGAATAGCGCGTCTCGGCGATATCCGGGAAGACCTGCCGTGCCACGCCTTCAATGCAGGCGCATTGCCCCGGCGGGCGGTCCAGCGTGCAGGAGCGAACCAGGAGCGAGGGACGCTCGGTATCGGTCGACCCGCTCGCCAGAAGCTCGAACATGGCGGCAAGGTAGTCAGAACCGCAGCCGATCGATTTTGCCATAAGGCTGCCTTCCGCGAAACCTGCCTGTCTCTGCAGCGAGCGCGTCAGGATGTCGCCGACACCACCTTGCTGATCGAAATCGAGGCCAGTCAGCAGTTGTGTGCCCTGAAGCAGCAGCCCAAGCAGGCGCAGGCGGACGTCGGGTGCCGGTTGTCCGCATGTCTCGCCAGTATAGGCGAGGATGCCGGACAGAAACAGCTTGTCGTCTCCCGTCAGGTTGCGGGCTTCTCCCGAGGTGATCGCATTCAGCAGCGGCAAGCGGTGCGGCCCTATGGATTCGTAGGGAACGCGGATTCCGGCCATTTTCTGGCGCGCCGCCTCGCGTTTGCCGGCGGCCTGTCCCTCCTGTTCTCCGACGCCGATTTCCGCAAGCCTTGCGAGGATGGGCGCGAGCTTCTCCGACATGATCGAGGGGCGGGCGTCGCTGATGCCTGAGGCCTGGGCGCCGATATAGGCCAAGATGTCGGCCGTTACCGTCATCGGCTGCGTCGCGCGAACGATCTCCTCCAGCTTCGCTTCGGCGCCGGCATTGATCGCCTCGACATTGGCCGGAATGGCGAGCGGATCGGGGTAGTCGACGGCCTGCGCGCCATCGGAGTACCAGGTGACCACCTTGTAGAGCGCCTTCGATATCCCCTCCGGCGAGAAGAGGTCCTGCGACAGCGTGCCGTCCGACGCCTGGAACATGCTGCTTCCCGTCAGGCTGCATTCGAATGCCAGCCTGGCGATGTCGATGTTGCCGGCACCCTGCCGCTGCCGTGCGGACAATGCGGTTTCGATCATGGCGGCCCTGCCGGCATCAAAGGCGTTGAGGGCGGGGTAAAGGTTGATCTTGAGTTCACGCGCCGTGTTTCGGGCGGCGCCCATGGTTGCGACCAGCGGCCGAAGGTCCTCGGCGCAGACCGAGGCCAGGCTTTTCTTTTGGTCGACCGGGCGGCGCTTCAGGGAGATCACGCCGCCGGTCGCCGCCTCGCTGTAGAAGAGCCGGCCCTTCGCCACCCAGTCCGTCGGGCCGCCATCGGCAAACACCTGCAGGCTGCCTTTCGAGAGGGCATCGACGCGTCGCCCCGGCATGCTCGTATAGGGGACCGGCCCCTTCTTCGGGTAGGGTTCCTCCGCTTCGGCTGGGACGAGCGCCAGGCCTTCGCGGGCAATGGTTTTGTCCTCGACCAGGGCGTAGGCGTAGCGCTTGTCACCAAGCGACAGTGCCACGTCGAACATGCGGCCGGCGCCGCCCGTCGCACTTGGCGAGACCTCAAGCGAAAGCGGTGTGACTTGGGTGACGCGCTGGTCGATGTTCTGCGGGATCGCGCCCATGAACTCGCCCTGGTAGACCGCGCCGTCGAAGATCCCGGCGAAAGACTGGTACTGCGGCGGCACTGCCTGGCGCTGCTGTTTTCCTGGAGCCGGCTCTGCGGTCGGCCTCAGGTAGATGCCATAGCATTGCAATTCGTCCGCCACCGCCTTGAATGGCCCATCCTGGCGCGTGCCGCCGTTGAGCACGAGGTCGAAGCCGATGCCCTGGTAGGGGCCATCGGTCTTGGTCTCGGCCTGAATGACGATCCTGCGCCCGTCCTGCTCGGCGCGGCCGCGGAATTCGGTGAAGGATGCGAAGCGCTTGCGGCGCAGGTGTATTGTGGTGTCGAAACCATCCTTGTCGGCCGCATGGAATTCGACCCGGACCACCATGGGACCGGTCTGGCACTTGGCATCGGCATCCTGAAACGCGCCCTGCGGCAGCCTGCCGGCTGCGCCCTTGGTGGAACCGTTCCTCCGTACAGGCAAATTGTCGCTCTTCGACGAGGTCTCGGTGTCGCCATTCGTCAGGCTTCCGGGAGCGGTCGTTCCTCTGGCGACCCGAAACTTGCCGCATCTCTGCATGCTGCCGCTGATGGTCTTTCCGTCCTTCGACAGCAGGCCTGAAAAGCCAACCATGGAATAGCCTGACGGCATCTCGATCTCTCGCACCGGGCGCGCCCGCACGACGCCTCTGTTCGACTTGAAGGATGTCGCGATCGTGTAGCGACCCGAATTGCCGTCGGGGTAATTGAATATGAAAGTGCCGGCCTCGCCGTCGAGTTCAAGCACCAGCCTCGCCTCCACGCCGTTGCAGAGATAGGATCCGGTCCATGTTCCCGTCAGCGCGTCGCTCTCGGCGGCCGATGCTGGCTGCAGCCATGCGGATGAAATCAATATCAACGCGCCGATGGCTGAAAAAATCCGAAATGTGAATGTATTTATTCTCGCCTTGTGGAATAAAATAAATTCTCGATTAAGCGTAGCCAAGGGAAATGATCCTTCCGTGAACGGTCATTTCCAGAGGTCTATTACATTTAAGCAGCTTTTAATCTAAGTCTTTCGATGGATGCATTTTAATAGTCGACGTTTTTCGGAATTTGTACTTACTACTTTGTCTGCGGGCGAATTTTCACTGCATCCCCTTCGCCACATAGATCTGCGGCTTCTTCGGCAGCGTGCGCATCGAGACGTCGATGCTGTTGCCCGTGGCGTAGACGACGTCGAAGTCGGGGCCGAACATGGAGAGGAAGTTGGCGAGTGGGCGTTGCTGGTGCATCGGTAACACCAGCGAGGAGCGCAGGCGCTTGATGATGCGGCTCATGCTGTCGGCGCCCATGGTGAGCCCGCCGTCGACGGGAACCATGACGATATCGAGCCGGCCGATCTCGGTGTAATGCGCGTCGGTCAGTTCGTAGTGCAGGTGGCCGAGATGGCCGATGCAGAGGCCTGCGACCTCGAAGATGAAGATGGAATTGCCATCCGCCTGCGGCGCGCCGTAGCCGCCCCTGATGTCGGTGGTGACGTTGCGGATGTAGGTGTCGCCGACCGTGAGGTCGATCTTCGCCTTTTCGCCCGGCACGTCGCTCCAGCCATGCAGCACGTATTTGATCGCCGGATCGGGCGTCAGTGTGTAGTGCGAGGAGTGGGCGCGGTTCATCGTTGCCACCATCGGCATGCGCGGCGGCGTGTACCAGCCGCTGTAGTCCGTGGCGATGCTGACGCCGCCAGGCGTTTCGATCAGGAAGGTGGAGTGGCCGATATAGGTGAGCGTCACCGTCTCGTTGTCCGCTGCGCCCGCGATCGGGACGGCGCCGGAGAAACTCGCGAATGTCGCTTTGGGGATGGATTGCGCGATCGCCTGACATTGGCTGACGTTGCGGCGCGCTTCCTGCGCCTGCGCGGCGTCAGGGCCCAACCAACCCGGCAGCAGTCCGGAGAGGGTGGTCATTGCGAAGACAAGAAAATGCAGCTTCATGCCACGTCCCCAGCGCTTTCACTGGCAAAAGGATGCGGCAAGGGTTGGCAGCGGTCCAGATCAAATCCGGACCGCGACGCTCACTTTTCCGTCACTGGAACATGGTGCCCGGATTAGCGCCAGAATTCCGGGATGGTTTCCGACAGTCTCGGGCCGAGGCGTAGCGGCGCGATCTTTTCCGCAAGACCCGTCGCATCCGAGATTTCGACGCCGACGCCGCAGATGGTGGCAGGGCCGGTGGCTGCCTCCATGCGGCCCTTCGGCATCTTCGAGATGAAGCGGTTCAGCGGCTCTTCCTTGTCCATGCCGAGCGAACTGTCATAGTCGCCGCACATGCCGGCGTCGGAGAGGTAGGCGGTGCCGCCGTTCAGGATCTGGTGGTCGGCCGTGGGCACATGCGTGTGGGTGCCGACGACGAAGGAGGCGCGGCCATCGACGAAGTGGCCGAAGCACTGCTTCTCGCTGGTGGCTTCCGCGTGGAAATCGAAGATGATCGCATCGGCCTGTTCCTTCAGCGGGCAGGCGTCGAGAATGGTCTCTGCCGCCTTGAAGGGGTCGTCGAGCTCGGGATGCATGAAGACGCGGCCCATGACGTTGGCAACCAGCACGCGGGCGCCGTTGCGGGCGTAGAACAGGCCGGAGCCGCGGCCGGGCGTGCCCTGCGGATAGTTGGCGGGGCGCAGGAACTGGTCGTTGCGACCGGCGAAAGCGACCGCTTCCTTCTGGTCCCAGACGTGATTGCCCGTCGTCACCACGTCGGCGCCGGCATTGATGGTCTCGAGAAAGATGTCCTCGGTGATGCCGAAACCGCCGGCGGCGTTTTCACCGTTGACGACGACGAAGTCGAGCTTCAGGTCCGATATCAGGCCGGGGAGGCGATCCCACACCGCCGTGCGTCCCGTCTTGCCGACCATGTCACCCAAAAAAAGCAGTCGCATTGCTATCCAATCCAAGAGGCAAAAAAGCGCAGGCCGCTTTCTGTCAGGATGGCATCCAGGCTTACATCGTGCGGCTCGTCGGGCACATGTGCCACTTCCTGGCAGTCGAATGCAATGCCGATGAGTTTCGGATGCATGCCTTTTTGCCTCAAACGGTCGATCGCGCGGTCATAATGGCCGGCGCCGTAGCCGATCCGGTGGCCGCGTCTGTCGAAGGCGGAAAGCGGTACCAGCAGAATCTCGGGGTCGAGAACCGGTGCGTCGGGGCCGGGGCCTGATGTGCCGAAGCCTGTCGATACCAGCGGCGCGCCATCGACGAGTTCGCGGAAAGCGATGGTCTGGCGGTCGAGAATGGCGGGGACACAGAGCCTGGCACCGCGTGCGCGAAACCGCGCCATCAGCGGGCGAAGATCGGCTTCCGAGCGGATCGGCAGGAAGCCGGAGATGATGGTGCCGGGATCAAAGGCGATGGCCTCGCCGGCGTGTTCGGCCATGGCGAGGCTCATCGCGGCCCTGGTTTCCACGGGAATGGCGTCTCTCAGCGCCAGCCTTTCGGCACGCATCGTGGCCTTGATGTCTTTTGCGTTCATGGTGTCCGCCTTGCTCTCTTGGCGGGACAATAGAACGCCGGGCGCGCAATGCAACGCGCGTAAGCAAAAGCAACGCGCGAATGCGACGTTCATACGTCAGGCCGCCGGCTGTGTCGCGAGCGCGTGGATGGTTTCCTCGAAGAGCGGCAGTCCACCGGGCTGCCAGCCCAGCGCCTGCAGCTTGGTCGTGTCCATCGGCGTCAGCAGCGTTTTGTCGGCGGCTACAGGCAGGCGGTTGGCGCAATCGTGTTCCCAGCGGATCGGCTCGAGAATATCCCAGGTGTCGAGCGCGAGGTCGGAGACGTTGAAGGTCTCGCCGGAAATGCGACCGGCATCTGCCTCGAGCATGACGCGGACGGCCTTGCCGACATCCTGGCCGTGCACTTCGGTTCCGGCCCGCGCCGGGATCGGTCGGCCGCTCAGATAGTCGCCGAACAGCTTGTCCCATTTGTTGGGGCGCAGATTGCCGTAGACGCCGGTGAGGCGCAGGCTGGCGGTCGCGAAGCCGGGGGCGGCCAGATGCGCCAGGCTGCGTTCGGCGTCGAGCTTGGTCTGGCCGTAGAGCGTTTCCGGCTTTTCCTGTGTGGCTTCCGTCAGCGTCGTTCCCGGCGGGTGTTCGCCATAGGCGGCACGGCTGGAGATGAAGATGCAGCGGCGCGTGCCGGCGCGCTTGGCGGCCTCGAACAGGCGCACGGTGCCATCGAGATTGAGGCGCTTGAAGGTTTCGGGATCGTCGCCTTCGCCGCCGCGATATTTGCCCGGCGCGTGGTGGAAGGCGGCGTGCACGAAGAAATAGGCGTCGTCGAAGGCCTCGATATGGTCCTTCTCGGGATCGAGCGACAGCGGCGCGAAATCGACGGGGCGGGAGAAGGCGCGCGGCAGCGGGGCATGGCGGCCACCGATGATGACCGAATATCCGGCTGCAAGCAGTTCCTCGACGATATAGCGACCGACAAGTCCTGTTCCACCCGATACCAGTACCTTCATGCTGCCCCTTTCGGATTGGCCATGGCCGATATGTCCGGCACGTCCTTGCCCATGTAGAATGCCTGCCACAGGTCGATCAGCGGCCGCAGGCTTTCCGCCTTCGGATGATCTGTCTCCCATGGCTTTTCATACTGGTAATGCAGGACGGAAATACTGTTCCAGTCCCAAAGCGCAGGCATGGTAAACCAGACATATTGTAGCATGTTGAAATAAACAGGTAGACCATGCCATTCCGGGAAAAACGCCTGCAGGAAGGTTTGGTCGGTGCGTTTCCACAGGATTTCCGGCTGGTCGAGGCGCTCCAGCATGGCGCTGAATGTGTCCCTCGAGGGCTTGGCGACGAAGACGCCGGAGTTCATGCGGTGAAAATCGGCGAGCGATTCGTAGACATTCGGGGCGGCGGAGAATTCGGGGTAGGCGAATAGCCGGTCGATATTGCGCAGCACGATGGCGTCGGCGTCGATGAAGACGCAGGTCGTGTATTCGGTCAGTTCCCAGAGGCGCAGCTTGCAGAAATTGTCGAGCGGCGAGTGGAAGAGTGGCTTGCGGCCCTTTGTGAAGGGGGCGGCGGCGTGGATTTTGCCGCGCGCGTGGCGCTCGTTGAAGGCGCCCGACAGCGGCAGGTGTTCGACGGGGAGGAGGCGGCAGCCGAGGGTGCGCAAGGGGTCGAGGTCAGCTTCGATGACGCCGCCGGTGTGGAGGACGACGATGTCGGCAGTGGTGTGGGTCATGCGCAGCGAGCGGGCCAGCGCCGTGGCGCCCATGGCGTAGTCGGCGTTGGTGACGAGGGTGACGTAGGCGTGGGGGGAGGTCATTGTCAGTGGGTCACGACACCGACTTCAATCGCTTGCCCTCGGGATCATGGTTGATCGTCGGCGCGATATCCCGCGTCCAGGCCGACACCGCCGGCACGCGGCTGCGATCGACGCGATAGGCGAACTTCTTCGCGACGTCGACGATCTCGCCCATCAGTCCCGTCTTCAGCGTGATCGGATCAAGGCCGAGGTTGCGGAACTTGTCGTTCTTCACGATCAGCTCGTTTTCCGGCGCTTCCTTGCGCGGATTGGGCAGCCAGGCGATCTCGGCGCCGGTCAGCTTCGCAATCATCTCGGCGAGGTCCCGGACGCGGTGGGTTTCGGTCATTTGGTTGAAGATCTCGACACGAGCACCGCGCGTCGGCGGGTTCTTCAGTGCCAGCTCGATGCAGCGCACGGAATCCTGGATGTGGATGAAGGCGCGGGTCTGGCCGCCGGTGCCGTGGACGGTCAGCGGATAGCCGATCGCCGCCTGGATCAGGAAGCGGTTCAGAACGGTGCCGTAGTCGCCGTCATAGTCGAAGCGGTTGACCAGCTGCTCGTGGCGGCGTGTCTGTTCGGTGTGGGTGCCCCAGACGATGCCCTGATGCAGATCGGTGATACGGAGGCCGTCGTTCTTGGCGTAGAAATGGAAGAGCGTCTGATCCAGGCACTTGGTCATGTGGTAGATCGAGCCGGGATTGGCGGGGTAGAGGATTTCCTGGCTCACGGTTTCGCCGCTCGTCGTCTCGATGCCGACGGGCAGGTACCCCTCGGGTATGGCGGCGCCAACCGTCGAATAGCCGTAGACGCCCATGGTGCCCAGGTGGATCAGATGCGCGTCGAGCTGCAGTTCGACCAGCGCGTTCAGGAGATTGTGCGTGGCGTTGATGTTGTTATTGACGGTGTAGTTCTTGTGCCGGTCGCTCTTCATCGAATAGGGCGCGGCGCGCTGCTCGGCGAAGTGGATGATGGCGTCGGGCCGGTTTTCGGCGAGCCACTTCTTCAGGAGCTCGTAATCCCTCGCGAGGTCGATCAGGTTGAAGTGGATGCGGCGGCCAGTCTCGGCGTGCCAGATGCGGGTGCGCTCCTGGATCGAGTCCATCGGGGTCAGCGACTGGACGCCGAGTTCGGTGTCGATCCAGCGTCGCGAGAGGTTGTCGAGGATGTGAACATCGTGGCCGGCGTCCGACAGATGCAATGATGTTGGCCAGCCGATAAATCCATCTCCGCCCATCACCGCAATCTTCATGGTGTCGTCTCCTTGTTGGCCTTCGCTATCGAGGATTACTTAGAAAGCGTGACAATTGTTCAATGCTTGCAAGGCTGAATGTCTTCAGCCAAAGAGGGCGCGCGACTTTGGAGAAAATTATGGCGGACGGTGTGCATTTGATCTCTGGTGAACTGACGGAAGCGGGCCATCGCCTGCTGCAGCGGGTCTACTACGAGGACACCGATTTCTCCGGTCTGGTCTATCACGCCCGCTACCTGCACTTCCTCGAGCGCGGCCGCACCGACTACCTGCGCTGCCTCGGTGTCGAGCAGCGCGAGCTGATCACCGCGGACGAGGAGGGGCTGGTCTTCGTCGTCCACCGCATGGAGATCGACTTCAAGTCGCCGGCGCGCATGGACGATATCCTGACGGTGACGACGCGCACCGAAAAGGCCGGCGGCGCCAAGATGGTGCTCGCGCAGGAGATCCGCCGCGACGACACGCTCCTGATCGCCGCCAAGGTGATCATCGCCGTCATCAACGCCAGCGGCCGTCCTCGGCGGCTGCCGGAGGGGTTGGCGAAGCAGATGATGATCGAGGTCTAATTTAAATCAAACGTCCGGCGCCATCCTTGAATTTTTACCCTCAAAGGGTAATATTGGTTATGGAGAAACGGACGGCGCATTACGATCTTGCGGCGATTGTCGTGGTGGTGAAAACCCGCCGCGCCGCAGCTTTCACCAAAACCGCGATCGACGGCGGCAGAGCGATGGGACTGACGATCTCGGAGATGATCGATGTGATCTGCGGTCTGAAAAGAAGAGATCTCTACAAGTCGATGACCACATATGCCGACAGTTCCGTGTGGCAGGACGTCTACCATGCAGATACGCCAGCCGGCATGGCTTATGTGAAGGTAACGCTTCGGGCCGATGGCGCGCCGGTGATACAGTTCAAGGAGTTGGGTTCATGACCAAGCTGTGTGTTTGCTGCGAGGCGAAGCGCGAGATGGTGCCCTTTGCCAATGAAACGCATCTGGTCGTTTTTCGCGATATGACGGCGGATGTGAAGGGCCTGTCCGGTTTTCGGTGCGGCGCCTGTGGTGAGATCGAATATGATCAGGAAAGCGCCGAGCGTTATGCGGCAGCCGGCGACGCCTTGGTGCTCGAAGCCCGCAAAGCGCTCGGCAGCGAGTTGCGTCGCATCCGCAAGAAACTCAGGATCAATCAGGTTGAAGCATCCGAGCTGACGGGTGGGGGGCACAACGCGTTTTCGCGCTACGAGACCGGGAAGGTCATGCCGACGCCCGCCGTCGTCAATCTCTTCCGTCTGCTTGATCGCGATCCCGGCGCTATCAAGGAGCTGAAGCGGGCGTGATGCGTGCTGCTAACCGGTGTTCGGGAGGAGCCCTTCCGTTACCGCATTGCCGCCATGCATGGATATGGCCAACCAGCCCTTGCAAAAACATGACTTTCATGTGAAGGAATTGCCGCGCGCAAGGTTTGTGCGGTTTTGGTCATCGATCGGAGATCTGGCCAAGTATTCCAAGGGATCATCCTCTCGCCAATAGTCAGCCTTTTATGATCCGGCGCTAACGAACTATTAACGATAATAGTGTCTTACTCGGATTGTCAGAGTTTGTGCGGTGCACGCCTTCCTTTGACCAAATTTGACGGCAAGGAAGGCGGATAAGAGCTTGGAAGCTTGACCAGGGCTTTGGGCGGCGGCAGCCAGACATATCTTGCGAGATCACTTTGTGCCGCCCGGTCAAGTGCCGGGCGTTTGGATTCGGGGATTTTGGATCAATGGAACAAGTAGGATTGGCAGCGGCTCACACGGACGTCAGTCTCTGGTCGCTTTTCATGCAGGCTGGCCTCGTCGTCAAGCTCGTCATGCTCGGTCTTATCGCAGCGTCCGTCTGGACCTGGGCGATCGTCATCGACAAGTATCTGGCCTTCGGCCGCGCCCGCCGGCAGTTCGACAAGTTCGAGCAGGTATTCTGGTCGGGCCAGTCGCTGGAAGAACTCTACCGCTCGCTGTCGGAGCGTAACAACACGGGCCTCGCCTCGATCTTCGTCGCCGCCATGCGCGAGTGGAAGAAGTCGTTCGAGCGCGGCGCACGTTCGCCGATCGGCCTGCAGATGCGTATCGACCGCGCCATGGACGTGACGCTTGCTCGCGAATCCGAAGGGCTCTCGGCCCGTCTCGGCTCGCTGGCGACGATTGGTTCTGCCGGCCCGTTCATCGGTCTGTTCGGTACCGTCGTCGGTATCATGACCTCGTTCCAGGCGATCGCCGGTTCGAAGTCGACCAACCTCGCCGTCGTTGCGCCGGGTATCGCCGAAGCGCTGCTCGCAACCGCGATCGGCCTCGTCGCCGCTATCCCGGCGGTTATCGCCTATAATAAGTTCTCCGCCGATGCGGGCAAGCTCTCGGCACGCATGGAAGGCTTCGCGGATGAATTCTCCGCCATTCTTTCGCGCCAAATCGACGAGAAGCTGCAGCCGCGTCAGGCCGCGCAGTAATCCGACGGAAACGGAGAGAACGACATGGGTATGGGTGCTCCAAGCGGTGGCGGAGGCGGTGGAAACCGTCGGCGTCGTCGCGGTGGCCACAGAGGTGGCGCCATTTCCGAAATCAACGTGACGCCGCTGGTCGACGTCATGCTCGTGCTTTTGATCATCTTCATGGTCGCCGCTCCGATGATGACGGTCGGCGTGCCGATCGACCTGCCGGAAACGCAGGCCAAGGCGCTGAATTCCGAAACGCAGCCGATCACGATCTCCGTCAAGAACGACGGTACCGCGTTCCTGCAGGAAACGCCGATCCCGGTCGAGGAAATCGCCGCCAAGCTCGAGGCGATCGCCACCACCGGCTACAATGAACGCATCTTCGTTCGTGGCGACTCGGCCGCGCCTTACGGCGTGATCGCCGATGTCATGGCACGCATCCAGGGTGCGGGCTTCAAGAACATCGGTCTTGTCACCCAAGAGAAGAAGGGCCCGTAGTAGAGCTATGAAGGCCAGTATTGTCTCATCTGCTGTACTGCACTGTGCTCTGCTCGCCTGGGCGCTGATTTCGATCGGCTCCCCGTCGGAGTTCAAGGTCGAGGATTTCGAGGCCATGCCCGTCAACCTCGTGCCTGTCGAAGACCTGACGCAGTTGCAGCAGGGAGACAAGACGGCCAAGCCGAGCGACAAGCCGGCGCCGAAGCCGACCTCGAAGCCGACCAATGTGGCCAACGCCGAGAACATGGGCGAGAACAAGGTCGACCTGAAGACGCCGCCGATCCCGAACGCCAAGCCAAACAACAACGAGTCGGCCGCAGCCCCCAAGGCCTCCGAAAAGCCGCTTCCGGAAAATGATCCCGTGCCCAACGAGGTGAAGGACATCATGAAGGAAGATACGGCGGTGGAGCCGAGCCAGGTCGCGTCGATCACGCCGCCGAAGCCGGAAATCGCGCCGACGCCTCCGAAGGCTGAAGAAAAGCCGCAGGACATGCCCGAGCCGCCGAAGCCGGATGCGGAAGCATTGCCGGACAAGGTGCCGACACCCGTAATCAAGCCGCAGCCGAAGCCGCCGGAACAGAAGCCGGCCGAAAAGCCCGCGGAGAAGAAGACGGAAGACAAGGCGCAGACCGACGAGAAGCCGTCGGACAAGAAGAAGTCCGACAAGAAGCAGGAAAAGGCCAAGGCCTCTTCCGCGCAGAAGAGCGACTTCAACGCCGATGACATCGCCGCCCTCTTGAACAAGCAGGATCCGTCTAACGGCGGCGCCAAGAGCTCGACCGAGGTTGCCTCGCTCGGCGCCAAGAAGGCGACCGGCGGCTCCAAGCTGTCGATGAGCGAAATGGATGCACTGCGCAGCGCGATCGCCGGCAACTGGTCGGTCATTCCCGGCATGGAAGGCGCCAGCGAAGTTCGCATCAGGGTCCACATGAAGCTCGACCCCGACGGCAACATCATTGGCGCTCCCGAAGTGGAAGCCATCGGCGGCACCAACGAATCGACCCGCATGGCGCTCGCCAGCGGCGCCAAGCGCGCCGTCATGAAGTCGTCGCCGTTTACCAATCTGCCGAAAGACAAATACGACGCCTGGGGCGAAGTCATCGTCAATTTCGACCCCAGCGATCTAGCCCTTTAAAATGCTGAAAGGCTTGTCCTCTATGACCAAGTGTTCCCTTTTCCGCGCCCTGATGGTCGCCGTTGGCATGATGACCACCGCGGTCATCGCCACGCCGGCGCATGCGCTTGTCGAAATCAACATCAACAAGGGCAATGTCGAGCCCCTGCCGATCGCGATCACCGACTTCCTGCAGGGCGACATGGGCGCCCAGGTCTCGCAGGTTATCGCCGCGGATCTGCAGCGCTCGGGCCTGTTCAAGCCGATCGCCAAGAATGCCTTCATCGAGAAGATCTCCAACCCGGATGCCGCTCCGCGCTTCGAGGACTGGAAGGTCATCAACGCGCAGGCGCTGGTCACCGGCCGCGTCACGCAGGAGGCCGACGGCCGTCTTCGCGCCGAGTTCCGCCTGTGGGACACGTTTGCCGGCAGCCAGATGACCGGCCAGCAGTTCTACACGCAGCCTGAAAACTGGCGCCGCGTGGCCCACATCATCGCCGACGCGATCTACAAGCAGATCACCGGTGAAGAAGGATACTTCGACACCCGCGTCGTCTTCGTTTCCGAATCCGGCAGCAAGCAGGAGCGCAAGCGCCAGCTCGCCATCATGGACCAGGACGGCTTCAACGTGCGCATGCTGACCAATGGCAGCGACCTCGTTCTGACCCCGCGCTTCTCGCCGAACCGTCAGGAAGTCACCTACATGTCCTTCGCCAACCAGCAGCCACGCGTCTATCTGCTGCAGCTGGAAACTGGACAGCGCGAAGTGGTCGGCAACTTCCCCGGCATGACCTTCTCGCCGCGCTTCTCGCCTGACGGTCAGAAGGTGGTGATGAGCCTGCAGCAGGAAGGCAACGCCAACATCTACACGATGGACCTGCGCTCGCGCACCACGACGCGCCTGACGTCCACGGCCGCGATCGATACTTCGCCGTCCTATTCGCCTGACGGCAGCCAGATCGTGTTCGAAAGCGACCGCGGCGGCCGCCAGCAGCTCTACAAGATGAGCGCCGATGGTTCCGGCCAGACGCGTATCTCCTTCGGCGACGGTTCCTACTCCACGCCGGTCTGGTCTCCGCGCGGCGATCTGATCGCCTTTACCAAGCAGTCGGGCGGCAAGTTCTCGATCGGCGTGATGAAGCCGGATGGCTCGGGCGAGCGCATCCTGACCACGGGCTTCCACAATGAAGGCCCGACCTGGGCGCCGAACGGCCGCGTCATCATGTTCTTCCGCCAGGCGGCGGGTGCAGGTGGCCCGCAGCTCTATTCGATCGATCTGAGCGGTTACAACGAGCAGATGATCAAGACCCCCGCATACGCTTCCGACCCGGCCTGGTCGCCGCTTCTGGAGTAGGGAAGTCCGCATGCCTGCCTTCTTGTCGCCTCAAAAATCTACGAATGGGGCGACAGAGGGCCAAATCAACCATTCGTTAACCATAGTTCTTGAAAGCCGATTAACCGAGAACGGTTACAGTCCGGCAACCTTAATCAAGTCGCAAGGAGACCGGCCATGAGCCGAATTCATACCCCGGCAATGAGCCGCATGCAGAACTTCGCCCGCAACCCGGTCATGATCGCGCTCGTCGCCGGTCTGGCACTTGCCGGCTGCGCCAACAAGAAGAACATGGCCAACAGCGCCGGTGATCTCGGCCTCGGTGCCGGCGCCGCAACGCCGGGTTCGGCCCAGGACTTCACCGTCAACGTTGGCGACCGCATCTTCTTCGACACGGACTCGACCTCGGTTCGCGCCGACGCTGCCCAGACGCTCGATCGTCAGGCTCAGTGGCTCGGCCGTTATCCGAAGTACGCAATCACGATCGAAGGCCATGCCGACGAACGCGGCACGCGCGAATACAACCTCGCTCTCGGCGCTCGCCGTGCGGCTGCTACCAAGGACTACCTCGCTTCGCGCGGCGTTCCGGCTCAGCGCATGAAGACGATCTCCTACGGCAAGGAACGTCCGGTCGCCGTCTGCGACGACATCTCCTGCTGGTCGCAGAACCGCCGCGCCGTTACCGTTCTCGGTGGCGCTGGCATGTAATTGCCGATCCGGCGATAAAAATGCCGGGTTTTATTACAAATTGGAAAGGCGGCTCCATCGCGGACCGCCTTTTCTTTTTGAACACACTTTGGCCGAACTCCGTTGCTTTTTGAAAGCAATTGGAAAAATCTCCTGTTCGTGCCATCGAGGCGCGAAGAATCACTGGGACAGGACGAACCAAATGAAGAAATTTGTCGTGGCGGGCATGCTCTGCCTCGCAACGGTGGCCGGGGTTGGCCAGTCGGCGAACGCGTCGTCGCTATTCGGATTGCATTTCGGAAACAAGACGGCCAGCCAGGCACCGGCGCAGGCGCCCGTCGTCAACGTGCAGGC
Source organism: Rhizobium sp. NPDC090275 (assembly GCF_044772225.1). Classification (NCBI taxonomy): domain Bacteria; kingdom Pseudomonadati; phylum Pseudomonadota; class Alphaproteobacteria; order Hyphomicrobiales; family Rhizobiaceae; genus Rhizobium; species Rhizobium sp. NPDC090275. The sequence continues at coordinate 350,777 of NZ_JBIVYL010000007.1, forward strand.
CGGCGGCGCGGAAGTGCGCATCCAGCAGCTCGAAGATCAGCTTCGCCAGCTGAACGGCCGCATCGAAGAAATGAGCTTCCAGCTGCTGCAGATGCAGGAAACCATCCGCAAGGCACAGGAAGACAATGAATTCCGCTTCCAGGAACTGGAAAAGAGCGGCGGCGGTGGCGGCAGCGCCGGTGGTGCATCCAAGCCTATGAAGAAAAGCGAAGCCGATATCCCGGCTTCCAACCAGACGGCGCAAGGGCAAGGCATGAGCCAAGGTCAGGGCGGTGGCGACGATGTCGCCCGCGCCATCCAGACCTCGAGGGCACCTGAAACGTCGCCCTCGACCGACGTCCCTGAGAACACCGGTCTCGGCCAGCCGCCACAGCAGCTCGGCTCCATGCAGTTCGACCAGAACGGCAATCCGATCGGTGGCTCGGTCAATCCGGGCGCCGAAGTCGGCTCCAGCCCGCTGCCCCCGGTCGGCGCCGCAGGCTCGCAGACGGCATCGCTCGGCAGCGAGGCCGATCAGTACAAGGCCGCTTACGGCCATGTGCTGTCAGGCGACTATTCGACGGCCGAAAAGGAATTCAACGCCTATATCGGCCAGTATCCGAACAGCGCGCGTGCGGCCGATGCCAATTTCTGGCTTGGCGAAGCGCTCTATTCGCAGGGCAAGTTCAACGAATCGGCCAAGACCTTCCTGAACGCTCACCAGAAGTACGGCACGTCGGAAAAGGCGCCGGAAATGCTTCTGAAGCTTGGCATGTCGCTGGCCGCACTCGACAATACGGAAACCGCCTGCGCAACGCTGCGCGAAGTGCCGAAGCGTTATCCCAAGGCTTCCCGCGCCGTCATATCCAAGGTCGCGAGTGAGCAGAAGCGTCTGTCCTGCTAAGGCTTTCCGGTCTTGCGCCCGGACGGCATCCTATCTCCAGAGACGGCGACACGCCGCTTTCTCTCCTCGCTTGACCAGCCTTCGCGCATTCTCGTCGCGATTTCGGGCGGCAGCGATTCCACCGGCCTGCTGATCGCGCTCCATGATGCGCTGAAGGCCGAACGCAATCCCAGAATTTCCCTCTGCGCCGCGACCGTCGACCACGCGCTGCGCCCGCAATCGGCCGATGAAGCGCGCGATGTCGCTGCTCTTTGCCGATCGCTCGATATTCCCCATGTCACCAAGGTGTGGCAGGGCGCCAAGCCGAAGGCCGGCATCATGGCGGCGGCGCGCGACGCCCGCTATGGGCTGCTCGCCGAGGCGGCGCTCGAACTCGGCGCTGACATTATTGTGACCGGCCACACGCTCGACGATCAGCGCGAGACGTTTGCCATGCGAGGTCAACGTTCGGTCGCCACCACGACCGGGATCGCCGATCTGGTTCTGTTCGACCGCCGCATCTGGATCTCGCGGCCGCTGCTGTCTTCGCTGCGGGCGGATATTCGCTCGATGCTTGAGCTGCGCGGTATCGGCTGGAGTGATGACCCGAGCAACGAGGATGTGAAATACGAGCGGGTGCGGACGCGTCAGGCGCTGGCGGGCGAGGGGATCTCTGTCGCCGAGATCGAGGCGATGACGGCTGCGCGGATGGCGCTCGACGAGGCTGCGGCCGGGTGGGTCGATGCGCATGTCGATGTGCATGAGGGAATGCTGGTGCGAGTTGGGGTTGCTGGGCTTGGTGTTGATCGAGCGGTGCTCGGGCATGGGCTTGCGCGGCTGGCGGCGGTGATCGGCGGGCAGGCGTTTGTACTTGGGGCGGAACAGATTGGCGCGGTGGTCGAGTTTGTTGCGGCGGGCCGGCCGGGCCGGATGACGGCGGGGCGGGTGGTGTTCGATGTCAGGCGCGATGGGCTGTATCTGGCGCGGGAGACGCGAGGGCTGGTGCCGCTTGCAATTGGCGCCGGAGAGCGTGGCGTTTGGGACGGGCGGTATTTGGTGGCGAACAAGGCTGGCGTTGAGGTGACCGTTGGGGCTGCGGGGACCAGTGCCGTCATGCCAACACCCGAAAACCTCCCCAAAAGCACGCTCGCCAGAGCCCGTGCGGCGCAACCGCGCATCACGGCCGGCGACCCGTCGCCCGATCTCGCCGAGGACATCGACGTCGTACCATATTTCGCGCCCTTCGACCGTTTTTTGACACGATTGGACGTCAAGTTCGCGACCAGCCTCGCGGCAGCCTTTGGAACACGCCCCTATCCAAAACCGCCTTTAGGTCTTATTGACGGAAAAACCATCTAACTGATGGGTTTGCCTTGGCAACCGCCTGACGCAATCCTATGTTAGAAGCCAAATAAAGCGGTCGCCATGAGGCGGTCGTTCCAGTGCTGGGGAGTTCGATGAACCCTAACTTACGTAATTTCGCCTTGTGGGCAATCATAGCGCTTTTGCTGATTGCCCTCTTCAGTATGTTCCAGACGTCGCCGGCGCAGACCAGCTCCCGCGATATCCCTTATTCGCAGTTCCTGCGTGAAGTGGATGCGGGCCGCGTCAAGGAAGTCGTCGTCACGGGTAACCGCGTCTCCGGCAGCTATGTTGAAAATGGCACCACCTTCCAAACCTATACGCCTGTGGTCGACGACAATCTGCTCGATCGCCTGCAGACGAAGAATGTTCTCGTTTCGGCACGTCCCGAAACCGACGGTTCCTCCGGTTTCCTGAGCTATCTCGGCACCTTGCTGCCGATGCTTCTCATCCTCGGCGTCTGGCTGTTCTTCATGCGGCAGATGCAGGGTGGTTCGCGCGGCGCGATGGGTTTCGGCAAGTCGAAGGCCAAGCTGCTCACCGAAGCGCATGGCCGCGTCACGTTTGATGACGTCGCCGGCGTCGACGAAGCCAAGCAGGACCTTGAGGAAATCGTAGAATTCCTGCGCGATCCGCAGAAGTTCCAGCGTCTCGGCGGCAAGATTCCGCGTGGCGTGCTGCTGGTCGGCCCTCCCGGTACCGGTAAGACGCTGCTCGCACGCTCCGTCGCAGGCGAAGCCAATGTTCCGTTCTTCACGATCTCGGGTTCCGACTTCGTCGAAATGTTCGTCGGTGTCGGCGCAAGCCGCGTCCGCGACATGTTCGAGCAGGCCAAGAAGAACGCGCCGTGCATCATCTTCATCGACGAAATCGACGCCGTCGGCCGCCATCGTGGCGCTGGTCTCGGCGGCGGTAACGACGAACGCGAGCAGACGCTGAACCAGCTGCTGGTCGAGATGGACGGCTTCGAAGCAAACGAAGGCATCATCCTGATCGCGGCGACCAACCGTCCCGACGTTCTCGATCCGGCGCTGCTGCGTCCGGGCCGTTTCGACCGTCAGGTCGTCGTTCCGAACCCCGACATCGTCGGTCGCGAGCGCATCCTCAAGGTTCACGCCCGCAACGTGCCGCTGGCACCGAATGTCGACCTCAAGGTTCTGGCTCGCGGTACGCCCGGCTTCTCCGGTGCCGACCTGATGAACCTCGTCAACGAAGCTGCCCTGATGGCCGCGCGTCGCAACAAGCGCGTCGTCACCATGCAGGAATTCGAAGACGCCAAGGACAAGATCATGATGGGCGCCGAACGCCGCTCGTCCGCCATGACCGAAGCCGAAAAGAAGCTGACCGCCTACCACGAAGCCGGCCACGCCATCACGGCGCTCAAGGTTCCGGTGGCCGATCCGCTGCACAAGGCGACGATCATTCCGCGCGGCCGTGCGCTCGGCATGGTCATGCAGCTTCCCGAGGGCGACCGCTACTCGATGAGCTACAAGTGGATGGTCTCGCGCCTCGTCATCATGATGGGCGGCCGCGTTGCGGAAGAACTGACCTTCGGCAAGGAGAACATCACATCGGGCGCATCGTCCGACATCGAGCAGGCCACCAAGCTTGCCCGTGCGATGGTCACCCAGTGGGGCTTCTCCGACAAGCTCGGCCAGGTTTCCTATGGTGAGAACCAGCAGGAAGTCTTCCTGGGCCACTCGGTTTCGCAGTCGAAGAACGTGTCCGAAGCGACGGCCATGACCATCGATTCGGAAGTTCGCAAGCTGATCGACGAGGCCTATGCCGAAGCGCGCCGCATCCTGACCGACGATCACGACGCGTTCGTGGCCATCGCCGAAGGCCTGCTCGAATACGAGACGCTGACCGGCGAAGAGATCAAGGCGTTGATTCGCGGTGAAAAGCCGTCGCGCGATCTCGGTGACGATACGCCTCCAAGCCGTGGCTCGGCCGTGCCGAAGACCGGCACGCGTCCTGCCAAGGGCGATGAGGCCGAAGGCGGCATGGAGCCGCAACCACACTGATTTTCTTTGGAAATCATGAGAAGGCCGGACACCCGAGATGGTGCCCGGCCTTTTTCGTTGGTAACGGGATATAATCGATTTTCTCGTTAATTGACGTGATGGTTGCCGCGTTTTGTGGCATTCCGCTGACATAAGGTGGCCTCAATGAAGGCCTCTCTGGCGAGGGAACACGCGCAGGCGTGCAATTTGCAGACACGACGATGCGCAGCGTAACGCGCGCTCAAGGCACAGGGGTGCATATGAAAAGACGCTATTTCGGCACTGATGGTATTCGCGGTCAGTCCAATGTGTTTCCGATGACGCCGGATCTCGCGATGCGGGTCGGTATCGCGGCAGGCACGATCTTCCGTCGCGGCAATCACCGCCACCGGGTCGTTATCGGCAAGGACACGCGGCTTTCCGGCTACATGCTCGAAAACGCCATGGTCGCTGGCTTCACCGCCGCCGGCCTCGACGCCTTCGTTCTCGGCCCGATCCCGACGCCTGCCGTCGCCATGCTGACGCGCTCGCTGCGCGCCGATATCGGCGTGATGATCTCCGCCTCGCACAACCCTTACGAAGACAACGGCATCAAGCTCTTCGGTCCGGATGGCTACAAGCTGTCGGATGATCTGGAAATGCAGATCGAGGATCTGCTCGAGAAGGACATGAGCGCGCAGCTCGCCAAGTCCGACGATATCGGCCGCGCCAAGCGCGTCGATGGCGTTCATGACCGCTATATCGAGCATGCCAAGCGCACGCTGCCGCGCGACGTGACGCTACAGGGTCTGAGGATCGCCATCGATTGCGCCAATGGCGCCGCCTACAAGGTGGCACCGGCCGTGCTCTGGGAACTGGGCGCCGACGTCGTTGTCATCGGTAATGAGCCGAATGGTACCAACATCAATCTCAACTGCGGCTCCACCAGCCCGGTGGCTTTGCAGAAGAAGGTCGATGAAGTGCGCGCCGATATCGGCATCGCGCTTGATGGCGACGCCGACCGTGTGATCATCGTCGATGAGAACGGCGCGATCGTCGACGGCGACCAGCTGATGGCCGTCATCGCCGAAAGCTATGCCGAGAGCCAGCAGCTGCGCGGCGATGGTATCGTCGCCACCGTCATGTCCAATCTCGGGCTTGAGCGCTTCCTGCAGGGCAAGGGGCTCGGTCTGGTGCGCACGGCAGTCGGCGACCGCTATGTCGTCGAGCATATGCGCAACAACAATTACAATGTCGGTGGCGAGCAGTCCGGCCATATCGTGCTGTCGGATTACGGCACGACCGGCGATGGCCTCGTGGCCGCGCTGCAGATCTTGGTCGCGGTCAAGCGTACCGGCAAGACGGTCAGCGAAATCTGCCGCCGTTTCGAGCCTGTGCCGCAGCTGCTGCGCAACGTGCGCTATTCCGGCGGCAAGCCGCTGGAGGATCTGCATGTGCAGCAGGCGATCGCCGATGCCGAAGCCGAGCTTGCCAAGAGCGGCCGTCTGGTCATCCGTCCGTCCGGCACCGAGCCTTTGATCCGCGTCATGGCGGAAGGTGACGATCGCAGCCAGATCGAGCGCATCGTCAACGACCTGATCGGTACGATCTCAAGCGTGCGCACGGCCGCCTGACATTCGTCAGGCACCGTCCACAAGCTTCCAATGCCCAGCCTTTGGCTGGGCATTCTCATTTGTACATCGCGATTTTGTCAGGTCACGTCTCGACGCATGAGCTCGAGAAGCGCTGGTGTCGTGATGGCACCGTCTTCGAAGAAGTCGAGCAGCCTCGATGCGGCTGCGCAGCCTTGCAGACTGTCGGCCCCAAATTTCTGCTCCCTGCACCAAAGCGACAGGGCATCGAAAACGGGCGATAGATCTTCTTCGAACGAAATAGCTCTATTGAGCTTAGACATGGGCGCACCTCCATAAAGGGGCGGAAGCGCTTAGTAACTCCCAAGCGGTCATTGCCTTAAAAGTCCTGACCGACAATTCACCCTACGCGCTTATGGCCAGAACCGCTATTAACTTTGTTAAGTCGGGCGCTTTTTATTAGCGTGGCAGCGACGCGCGGACGGTGCTCTCCGCAGGCTTTGACCGCGTCCGCCTGATGCGTGCTTCAGTATTAAAATCAGAACCAAATCAGCGGTTTGCCAGTGCCTTTGAGTAAAAGGCGATGTTTGACAATTACAGTTAAGCAGCGCTTAACGTTTCCACTTCATTATCCTTACCGAAACGTATTCAACTGGCGGAGCTCGATCCTGCCAGGCGTCGAACCTTGGAGTGGGATCCATGAAGAGAAGCTTGTCTGGCGTCTTCGCCGCATTGCTCATTACCTCGAATGCTTATGCCGCGGACCTCATGCCCGCTGAACCGATCGCCGCTCCCGAGGTCACCGTGACCGAAGCGACCGGCTGGTATCTGCGCGGCGATGTCGGCTACGGCTTCAACGACCTGCGTGGCGCGAAATACTTCCAGGGCAGCAATGCCAGCGAGGTCGATTTCGACCGCTCCGATCTCGACGATGCCTGGACCATCGGCGGCGGTGTCGGTTACCAGATCAACAACTATCTCCGCACCGACGTGACGCTGGATTATCTCGGCAAGTCCGATTTCCACGGTTCCACCAGCGGCGGCGGCTCTGCCTTCGGCGCCTGCCAGGTAACCTGCTCCTCGACCGATCTTTCCTCGCTGACCGCATGGTCCCTGATGGCCAACGCCTATGTCGATCTCGGCACCTACGGCTACGTTACGCCTTACGTCGGCGCCGGCATCGGCGGCACCTACGTCAAGTGGAAGGACCTGAACAACACGTCTTGCGACACGAGCGGCAGCGGCAATGGTTGCGATGACACGGTCATCCACGGCGGCAAGGGCGGCTGGCGCTTCAGCTACGGCCTGATGGCCGGTGCGTCGATCGACGTGACCTGCAACGTCAAGGCCGACGTCGGCTACCGCTTCCTGCACGTCAACGGTGGCGACATGTTCGGCTACAACGAAAACGGCGGCCCGGGCCGCGACAAGGGCTTCAACGTTCACGAAGCACGCGTCGGCGCTCGCTACCTGTTCGGCGGTTGCCAGACGGCTTCCTACGAGCCGGCTCCGGAAATTCCGCTGCAGCAGCCGGTCTACAAGTAAGCGCCTGTATTCAAACGAGACATTGTCTCGACATCTCGGAAAGCCGTCCCTCGGGGCGGCTTTTCCCGTTTCCCGCCGCGTCGCTCCTGCGTCAAGAATTCCTCAAAGCGCGACATTTGTAAGTTGACGATATCTGGCCACATCTGTATCAACGGCGGCGGGACACCTCTCCCCAACGAGAGGCTAATTACCTGGAAGGGTATACATATGGCCACTGCCACCGCGAAGCCGGACGTCCGTCCGAACAACACCCATTTTTCTTCTGGCCCTTGCTCGAAGCGCCCCGGTTGGTCGCTCGAAGCCCTTTCCGACGCGCCGCTCGGCCGTTCGCATCGTGCGAAAGTCGGAAAGACGAAGCTCAAGCAAGCCATTGATCTCACACGCGAAGTTCTCGAAGTGCCGGCGGATTACCGCATCGGCATCGTGCCTGCTTCCGATACCGGCGCCGTCGAAATGGCGCTCTGGTCGCTGCTCGGCGAGCGCGGCGTCGACATGGTCGCCTGGGAAAGCTTTGGCGCCGGTTGGGTCACCGACGTCGTCAAGCAGCTGAAGCTCAAGGACGTCCGCAAGATCGAAGCCGGTTACGGCGAACTGCCCGATCTCTCGACCATCGATTTCGACCGCGACGTTGTCTTCACCTGGAACGGCACCACCTCGGGCGTTCGCGTCCCGAATGGCGATTTCATTCCCGCCGACCGCAAGGGTCTGACGATCTGCGACGCGACCTCTGCCGCCTTCGCGCAGAACCTCGATTTCGCCAAGCTCGATGTCGTCACCTTCTCCTGGCAGAAGGTTCTCGGCGGCGAGGGCGCTCATGGCGTCATCATCCTGTCGCCGCGTGCCGTCGAGCGTCTCACGACCTACGCACCGGCCTGGCCGCTGCCGAAGATCTTCCGCATGACCTCGGGCGGCAAGCTGATCGAGGGCATCTTCACCGGCGAAACCATCAACACGCCGTCGATGCTCTGCGTCGAGGACTATATCGATGCACTGCTGTGGTCGAAGGATGTCGGCGGCCTGAAGGGCCTGATGGCTCGCGCCGACGCCAACGCCAAGGTCATCGCCGACTTCGTTGCCGCCAATGACTGGATCGCAAACCTTTCGGTCAAGGCCGAGACGGCTTCCAACACCTCCGTCTGCCTGAAGATCACCGACAAGGACGTTCTGGCGCTCGACGCCGACGGCCAGGCGAACTTCGCCAAGGGCATCGTCAGCCTGCTCGACAAGGAAGGTGTCGCCTACGACATCGGCCATTACCGCGACGCGCCGTCGGGCCTGCGCATCTGGGCCGGCGCCACGATCGAAACTGCAGACATGCAGAAGCTGATGCCGTGGCTCTCCTGGGCGTTTTCGACCCAGAAGGCAACGCTTTCCCAGGCTGCTGCCTGAGTTGATCGCATCCGGCTCCGCTGAAAAAGCGGAGCCTCGCAATCCCGATTACATTCCATCGTTGAACTTTTTGAAGGAAGCCCCCAATGGCACCTCGCGTTCTCGTATCCGACGAACTGTCGGAAACCGCCGTCCAGATCTTCCGTGATCGCGGCGTCGAAGTCGATTTCCAGCCGCAGCTCGGCAAGGACAAGGACAAGCTCGCCGAAATCATCGGCAATTACGACGGTCTCGCCATCCGCTCCGCCACCAAGGCGACGGAAAAGCTGATCGCCGCCGCGACCAACCTCAAGGTCATCGGCCGCGCCGGCATCGGCGTCGACAACGTCGATATCCCGGCCGCCTCGCGCCGCGGTATCATCGTCATGAACACGCCGTTCGGCAACTCGATCACGACGGCTGAACACGCCATCGCTCTGATGTTCGCCGTTGCCCGCCAGCTGCCGCAGGCCGACGCCTCCACGCAGGCCGGCAAGTGGGAGAAGTCGAAGTTCATGGGTGTCGAAATCACCGGCAAGACGCTCGGCGTCATCGGCGCCGGCAATATCGGCGGCATCGTCTGCAAGAAGGCCATTGGGCTGGGCATGCATGTTCTCGCCTACGACCCCTTCCTCTCGGCTGAGCGTGCGCAGGAAATGGGCGTCACCAAGGTCGAGCTCGACGAGCTGCTCGCCAAGGCGGATTTCATCACCCTGCACGTGCCGATGACCGACAAGACGCGCGGCATTCTCGGCAAGGAAAACCTCGCCAAGACCAAGCCCGGCGTTCGCATCATCAACTGCGCCCGTGGTGGCCTGGTTGACGAAGCAGCGCTTGCCGAAGCCATCAAGTCCGGCCATGTCGCCGGCGCCGGCTTCGACGTCTTCGAAGTCGAGCCCGCCAAGGAAAGCCCGCTGTTCGGCCTGCCCAACGTCGTGTGCACGCCGCACCTGGGCGCATCGACCACGGAAGCGCAGGAAAACGTTGCCCTGCAGGTTGCCGAGCAGATGTCGGACTACCTCGTCAAGGGCGCCGTTTCCAACGCCATCAACATGCCCTCGATCACCGCTGAAGAAGCACCGATCCTGAAGCCGTTCATCAAGCTCGCCGACGTTCTCGGCGCCTTCGTCGGCCAGGTGTCGGAAGACCCGATCAAGGAGATCGAGATCCTGTTCGACGGCGCGACCGCGACGATGAACACCAAGGCTCTGACCTCTGCGCTGCTCGCCGGCCTGATCCGAAACCAGGTCGCCGACGTCAACATGGTTTCGGCGCCGATCATGATCAAGGAAAAGGGCATCGTGCTCTCCGAGGTCAAGCGCGACAAGACCGGCGTTTACGACGGCTACATCAAGCTGACCGTCAAGACCGACAAGCAGACCCGCTCTGTCGCCGGCACTGTCTTCTCCGACGGCAAGCCGCGCTTCATCCAGATCAAGGGCATCAACCTCGACGGCGATGTCGGCGCGAACATGGTCTACATCTCCAACACCGACGTTCCCGGCATGATCGGCTTCATCGGTACGACGCTGGGTGCCGCCGGCGTCAACATCGCCAACTTCCAGCTCGGCCGTGGCGAGCAGGGCGGTGATGCGATCGCGCTGCTTTACGTCGATGGCCCCGTCAGCGACGACGTCCTTGGAAAATTGACCGCCAACCCAGCAATCCGACAGGCCAAGCCGCTCGTATTTGCTGTTGATTGAGGCTTTCCTCCCAGGGAAGATGTGAAGAGACCCGGCGCAGGCGACTGTGCCGGGTTTTCTGTTTCGGGTTCTCGCGGCGGCGTTGATCGCCGACCGGCGGGCGCTATCTACCCGATTGCGTGCCGCTCCGGCCGATCATTAGGGAGATTTTCATGACACGATTTGCCGTTGCCATCGCCATTGCGCTCACCTCGCTGCTGGCGCTGTCCTCCTGCGCCAACACCGCAAACGGCCTCGCCAAGGACGGTCGCCAGATGGGCAATGCCGTCGATGACAGCACGCACCGGGTGCTGAAGGCCGGCCAGAACTAAGCCTCCGACCTCGCATGAAAAAAGCCCGCCTGAACTGGCGGGCTTTGTCTTATCTGCGATAGAACCGGCTTTACTGCGGGTTCGCGGGAGCCGGCGTTGCTGGAGCCGGGGTCGCGGGTGCAGGTGTTGCCGGGGCAGGTGTGGCTGCCGGCGGTGTTGCAGCCGGCGGGGTGGCTTGCGAGGCGGGCGGCGTTGCGGGTGCCGCGGGTTCGGTCACGGGTGCCGTTGCGCTCGGCGCGGTTGCCGTGGGAGCCGAAGCGCCCCTTGGCCAATAGGTTGCCGCCAGGGCGACGATGACGACCAGAAGTGCGATTGCAACCCACATCGTCTTAGATGAACTCTTCGGCGGCGGGGTGTTCGCGGCATTCGGACGATTGAAATCATTGGTCATGGTGCTTTTCCTCCTCAATCACTAACGCGTGAAGAAGAGATAGGTTCCAGAATGTGGCAGGCGCCACTTTCCGGTTGCAGCGCCGAAACGCGAAAGCCCGGCGAGGCTGCGCCGGGCTTTGTGATATTGGTCGCGGTCGTTTCGCGACGCGCGCCGTCAAAACTGCTGGTAGAGAAGCGTGACGGCGTTGACGCGGCTTTCCTCGCTGCCCGCCTCGACGCCAAAGAGCGACAGGAACGGCGACGCAGCACCGGTCGAGCCGTCCGCGAACATCGACTGGAGCCGCTGGGATTCGCTCGCCTGCTGCGCCTGCTTGCGCACCAGATCAGTCAGGTCGATATCATCGCTTTTGCTGACGGCGCTGGCCGATGTCGCCGATGCCTTCGAGGCCGAGGCGCTTGCGGTGTGCGCCGGAGCGGTCGGCAATGGCGTTGCTACGGGAGCCGTGCCGCCGGGCGCGTCGGTGCCGGACGCCGGTGCGGTGCTGCTCTTGTCGTTGGCGGGCGTGGCGGCGGCGTTCTGCTGCGGCTGTGCCGGCGCGGCCTCGTCGGCAGAGGCCGGCTGCGTCTGCGTGGCCGGTTGTTCGGCTGGCTCGCTGGCCTCGCCTGGGGTCACCGGCTCGCCTGCCTGCTGCGAGGGGGCTGCCTGCTGCGGCTCTGGTTCGGCCGGAGTTGCTGCCTCGGGCTCGGAATTGGCCTGAGGTTCGGTTTGGGGCTGGGCGGTGTATGTCTGGTCGTCCGTTTCCTGGGGCGGGTAGCTGATGGGCTCTTCGCTTGCCGGGGAGGGGGAGGTGGATTGCTCGGGTGCGGGCGATGTCTCCGAGGCGCTTTGGGGTGCGCTTGTCGAGGAACTGGATCCCCCGGAGGGTTGGTTGGGATAAAATATGCCGTCGAGTAACATATGCGAAGCCTTGGAAATTGAATAACTCGCGCCGGATAGAGGCAATCCCTTGCGAAAATCTCTCAAACAGCCGTCGCGTTTTAAGACAAGTTTAATGATCTAAATTTGCATCTAGTTGAATTGATTGGCGAATACACGCCCTGCGGAGCGTGACGCTCTTCGCCCCTCAAAATTCAAGGGAAAATGCGCGCCACACGTGCTGTTAATACAGTCTTAAGCCTGTGATGAAACCGGCCGCAGCAATCGCAATGCGTTGATCGTCACCAGCACCGTGGCGCCTGTGTCGGCGAGGATGGCGGGCCAGAGGCCGGTGATGCCGGCGATGGTCGTGACCAGGAAGACGGCCTTCAGGCCGAGCGCGATCGAGATGTTTTCGCCGATGTTGCGCATGGTGCGCTTCGACAGCGCGATCATGGCGGCGACGTCGGAGACGCGGCCGTGAAGGATCGCGGCGTCGGCGGTCTCCAGCGCCACATCCGTGCCGCCGCCCATGGCGATGCCGACATCGGCCGCGGCCAGCGCCGGCGCGTCGTTGATGCCGTCGCCGACCTTGGCGACCTTCAGGCCGCTCTTCTGCAGTTCGCCGACAATGCGCTGCTTATCCTCGGGCATCAGCTCGGCGCGGACCTCGATACCGAGCTCCTTGCCGATGGCGTTGGCGGTGCGGGCATTGTCGCCTGTCAGCATGACGATCCTGACACCTGCGTCGGTCAGCGCCTTCAGGCCCGATTTGGCGTCGTCGCGCGGCTCGTCGCGCATGGCGATGGCGCCGGCCAGTTGGTCGCCGACCACAAGCACGGAGACGGTCTTGCCTTCGTCGTTCAGCCTGGTGATGCCCGCCTGCTGCTCGTCTGACAATGCTGCGCGTTCGGCGGCGGCCTTGGGGAAGCCGAGGAAGATCGGCTGGCCGGCGACAGTGGCGGTCACGCCCTTGCCGCCGAGCGCCTTGGCGTCGGTTGCCTGCGGGATGGCGATGGCGTCGCGCGCGGCCCTGCCGAGGATGGCGAGCGCCAGCGGGTGGCTGGAGCCAGTCTCAAGTGCCGCGGCATAGGTCAGCACCTCGGCCTCGGGCTTGCCGAAGCTCAATATGTCGGTGACAACAGGCTTGCCCTCGGTCAGCGTGCCTGTCTTGTCGAGCGCCACGGCGGTGATCTTGCCGAGCGTCTCGAGAACCGCGCCGCCCTTGAGCAGCAAGCCGCGCCGCGCGCCTGAGGACAGCGAGGCGGCGATGGCGGCGGGCGTGGAGATGACGAGCGCGCAGGGGCAGCCGATCAGCAGGATCGCGAGGCCCTTGTAGATCCATTCGTCCCATGCGCCACCAGCGACCAGCGGCGGCAGGATGGCGACGAGGGCGGCAACGACGACGACACCAGGCGTATAATAGCGCGAGAAGCGGTCGATGAAGCGCTCGGTCGGCGCCTTCTTTTCCTGCGCTTCCTCAACGAGGCGCACGACGCGGGCGATGGTGTTGTCGGCGGCAGTGGCCGTCACCTTGACGCGCAATGCCGCGTCGCCGTTGACGGTTCCCGCGAAGACGACGTCGCCTTCGCCCTTGCGCACCGGCGTGCTTTCGCCTGTCACCGGGGCCTCGTCGATCGCGCTTTCGCCGGACAAGATGATGCCGTCGGCGGAGATGCGGTCGCCGGGGCGCACGAGAATGGTCGAACCCACTGCAAGCGTTTCGGCAGGCACCTCACGGGTTGCGCCGCCTTCTTCGAGAAGGGCGCTCTTGGGCACCAGCGTCGTCAGCGACTGGATGCTGGCGCGCGCCTTGCCGGCCGCGACACCTTCCAGCAGTTCGCCGACCAGGAACAGGAAGACCACGGTCGCTGCCTCTTCGCCGGCATGGATGATGACGGCGCCGACGGCGGCGATTGTCATCAGCATCTCGATCGAGAAGGGCGTGCCCGACAGCGCGGCCATGACCGCGCGGCGGGCGATCGGGATGAGACCGACCAGCATGGCGGCGATGAAGGCATAGGGCGCGATCGAGGGGACGAGATGGCCGACGATGTAGGCGATGACGAGGGCGGCGCCCGAGAAGATCGTCAGCCGCCCCTTGCGGCTCTGCCACCATGGGCCGGACATGGGCGCATGGTCGTGGCCATGCAGGCCTTCTATTTCGGCGGATGCGCTTTGGCTGTCGTGAGCATGATCGTGTGCGTGGTCATGGTGATCGTGATCATGATCATGATCATGATCATGATTGTGGTCGTCGTGCGCATGGTCCCGCGCGTGGCTGTGTCCGTGATCATGGCCGCAGTCCGGTCCATGCACATGCTCGGCGCCGTGGCCGCTCGGGCGGGGCGTCTCGGTGGTCGCCAACGGGCGCAGACCGTATCCGAGGCCGATGACCTTCTTTTCGATCGCGGCAAGATCGCTGCTGCCATCGTGGCGGACGGTCATGGTACCTGCGGTTACCGACACCGAGACGTCCTCAACGCCGGAGACGCGGCGCACGGCGGTATCGATCTTGGCCGCGCAGCTGGCGCAATCCATGCCATCGACCCTGTAGCGCTTCTCGATCCTGTCGCTCATCATCGGCTTCCTTATGGGCTTCCTTGTCATTGACGAGCATCCTTCCTACATCCTCTAGCGACTAGAGGTGCAAGGGGGAAATGATGAAAAAGATCACCATCGGCGAGGCATCGCGCCAAAGCGGCGTGAAGGTGCCGACGATCCGCTATTACGAGGGCATCGGCCTGCTGAGCGCGCCGAGCCGCAGCGAGGGCAACCAGCGCTCCTACGAGCCCGCCGATATCAGCCGCCTCGTGTTCATCCGCCATGCCCGCGAACTTGGCTTCGAAGTCGATGCCATCCGCACGCTTCTCATCCTGCAGGACGATCCGAACCAGTCTTGCGCCTCGGCCGACGCGATCGCCAAGGCGCGGCTCATCGACGTGGAGCAGCGCATCCGCAGCCTGATGGCGTTGAAGGTGGAGCTGGAGGCCATGGTCGCTGGGTGCGGTCACGGGCGGGTCGATCAGTGCCGGGTGATCGAGGTTCTGGCCGACCACGGGCAGTGTGCGCATAACCATCACTGATTTGGCACCACTGATCTGGCATCACCGAGTTGTCCGATCTTTGTGCAGACCTTTCTAGTGTGTGAAGAAAAGCCGCGAAACATCATAACAAGCGGTTAGCGCTGCACATCATGAAGGCGGTTCGCCTAAAGTTTGTGCGAACTATGATTCTGATTTTATTTAGTTTTTTTCACTATAGTCGCCGGAATCAGCCATCAAAATCATGTGATTGTGACATTGCCGATGACAGGTATTCAGAGAGCATTCGTTTCGACCGATACTCCCAATGATGATTTCCAGTCTCTCTTCGCAACCCATCCGTCGCCGATGTGGGTCTACGACCCCGACACGTTGCGCTTCCTGATCGTCAACAATGCCGCCGTCGATCTCTATGGCTATTCGCGCGACGCGTATGCCGGCATGACCGTGCTCGACATTCGCCCCGCGCATGAGCGCCAGCGGATGTTGACAGCCGTGCACGCGCGCTCTGACATGGAGCGGGCCGAGCGCTGGACGCATCTGAAGGCCGACGGCACGATGCTCGAGGTGCTGACCTATGGGCGCGGCGTGCGCTTCAACGGCCGCGATGCGATCCTTGCCATCGTGCAGGACCAGACCGAGGTGAATGCCGCGCATCGCGAGGTCAGCGACACGCGCTCGCTCCTGGACAGCATCGTCGACAACCTGCCGGTCGGCGTGTTCGTCAAGGACATGGACGCGGATGGTCTCTATATCCTCTTCAACGAAGCCTGCGGCGAAATCGTCGGTCGTCGTTCTGTCGACGTGGTCGGTCGCAGCGATCATCTTTTCTTCGACAAGGAGCAGTCGGCGGCATTTCGCGAGCAGGATGCCCGCGCTTTCGCGGCGCCTGCGGCGATCAGCTTCGAAGAGACGATGCAGCGCTCAGATGGTCAGCAGCGTATCCTCAGAACCGTCAAGCGCGCCCTGCCGTCGCCCGATGGCAGCGCCCCGCGCTACCTGCTCGGCATCTCGCAGGATGTGACCGAGGAGCGCTCGGTCGAGGCGCGGCTTGCCTATATGGCGATGCACGACGTTCTGACCGGTCTGCCGAACCGCGCCTTCTTCGCCGAGCACATCAAGCGCGTCTCTTCGCTTGCCACCGCCGACAAGCCGGTGGCGCTGCTTTATCTCGATGTCGATCACTTCAAGCATATCAATGACAGCAAGGGCCATGCGGCCGGCGACGCGCTGCTCTGCCAGGTCGCGGCGCGGCTGACCGGTCTTTCCTGCGAGGGCGATCTCGTGGCGCGGCTCGGCGGCGACGAGTTCGCGCTGGTGGTGGGCTTCCGGGAGGCCGGCTGCATCGAGCGGTTCGCCGAGCAGCTGCTCACGTCGCTCTCCTCGCCCTTCGATCTCGACGGCGTCAACGAGCATGTCACCTGCAGTATCGGCATCGCGCTGGCTCCCGATCATGCGGAAGACGATGACGTGCTGATGCGGCACGCCGACCTTGCGCTCTACGCCGCCAAGGAGAGCGGCCGCTCGACCTATCGCTTCTACGAGCCCTCGATGCGGCTCGAGGCCGAGCGCCGGCACATCCTGACGGTGGAGTTGCGCGAGGCGCTGCAGAAGAACCAGTTCGAGCTCTACTACCAGCCGATCGTCCAGCTGGAAAATGACGGGCTCGGCGGCTTCGAGGCGCTGATCCGCTGGAACCACCCGGAGCGCGGGCTGGTGCCGCCGATGGAGTTCATTCCCGTTGCGGAAGAGACCGGGTTGATCGTTGCGATCGGCGAGTGGGTGCTGCGCGAGGCCTGCCGGACGGCGGCGCGCTGGCCGTCGGAGCTGAAAGTGGCCGTCAACCTCTCGGTCAGCCAGTTTCGCCACACCAGCCTGCTCGCCAGCGTCGTCTCGGCGCTCGACGAGAGCGGGTTGCGGCCGGAGCGGCTGGAGATCGAGATCACGGAATCGGTCTTCCTCGCCGATGTCGGCCAGAGCCTGCCGCTCCTGAAGGCGCTGAAGGAACTCGGGATCCGCATCGCCATCGACGATTTCGGCACCGGCTATTCCTCCTTCAGCTACCTGCGCGCCTTTGCCTTCGACAAGATCAAGCTCGACCGCAGCTTCATCGCCGGCATCGACACCGACCCCGGCAACCTGGCGATCGTGCGCGCCGTGGTCGGTATCGGCTCCGGCTTCAACGCGACGACGCTGGCCGAGGGGATCGAGACCGACGCGCAACTGCTGCGGTTGCGTCAGGAGGGGTTCCACGAGGTTCAAGGGTATCTGCTGGGCAAGCCGATGCCGCTTGCGGAAGCGGAGCGGTTGATCGCGGGCGGGGGCGTGGTGGCTTCGACCGCGGCTTGAGGGGAGTGGGTTCGGTGTGACTTTGGAGAGGGTGTGCCGTGGATTACCCCCCTCTGTCCTGCCGGACATCTCCCCCACAAGGGGGGAGATCGACCCGTGGCGTGCGGTCGCCAAGCAATTGAGGTTAGAGCGAGCGGCTGCCCCCAGCCAATCTCCCCACCTGTGGGGGAGATGCCCGGCAGGGCAGAGGGGGGAAACACACGGCACGACGGCCATGAGAGCACGCACCACACGCCAAAACGCCCACCCCCCCCAAAAAATCACCGCCCCTTGCACGCGCCCCCAATCCTTTCTATATCCACGCCCAGACAAGAGCCGGCGGTCGATCCCGCTGGTCGCGATGCAAATCCGCCAAAATTCTGTAGGATAGGGCGGATCGAGATACCCTTTTGAATTGGCAGCACCCCTTGAACACACTGGATTTTGACAAGAGGCCGGAAGATACGCGCGTTGTCGTGGCCATGTCTGGCGGCGTCGACAGCTCGGTCGTGGCCGGTATTTTGAAGCGGCAGGGCTATGATGTGCTCGGCATCACGCTGCAGCTCTACGATCATGGCGCGGCCGTGCATCGCGCCGGTTCGTGCTGCGCGGGCCAGGATATCGACGATGCGCGCCGAGTGTGCGAAACGCTCGGTATTCCGCACTATGTGCTGGATTACGAAAAGCGCTTCCGCGACACCGTCATCAATCCGTTCATGGAAAGCTATGTCGCCGGCGAGACGCCGATCCCCTGCGTGTCGTGCAATCAGACGGTCAAGTTCGCCGATCTGCTTGAGACCGCGCGCGAGCTCGGCGCCGATGCGCTGGCGACCGGTCACTATATCCGCTCCGGCGCCAATCCGGCGCCCGGCAATCCCGGTCGTCGCGCGCTCTACCGCCCGGCTGACGCCGATCGCGACCAGAGCTATTTCCTGTTTGCCACCACGCAGGAGCAGATCGACTATCTGCGCTTCCCGCTCGGCGGACTGCCGAAGGCGGAAACCCGCAAGCTCGCCGAAGAGATGGGCCTCGTCGTCGCCAAAAAGGCCGACAGCCAGGACATCTGTTTCGTGCCGCAGGGCAAGTACACCGATATCATCAACAAGCTGAAGCCGAATGCGGCGCTGGCGGGCGAGATCGTGCATCTCGACGGCCGGGTGCTCGGCCAGCATGAGGGCATCCTGCATTACACGATCGGCCAGCGGCGCGGTATCGGCGTTGCCACCGGCGAGCCGCTCTATGTCGTCTATCTCGATGCCCGCTCGCGGCGCGTCATCGTCGGCCCCAAGGAAGCGCTGGAGACACACCGTGTCTATCTGCGCGACGTGAACTGGCTTGGAGACGAGGAGCTTGCGCAGGCGGCTGCGGGCGAGGGCTTTGCCTGCTTCGCCAAGGTGCGCTCGACGCGCATGCCGACGCCGGCCGTGCTGCATGCCGATCACACCGGCATCTACGTGGATCTCGCGGTGGGCGAAGCGGGTGTCGCGCCCGGTCAGGCCTGCGCGCTTTATTCGGCGCCGGGCGACAATGCGCGCGTTTATGGCGGCGGTTTCATCGAGCGCTCGGAGCGCGAGCCAGCGGCGGAAGCATCGCTGAAGGCGCTTCTTGAAGGTGCCGTGGCGGCGTGACAAAAGCCCGGTGATTTTCTCGATCATGTGCTTGACATGACCGTGAAGGCCGCCTTATAAGCCGCTCATTCAACGAGCCGGGCGCATCGCAATCGGCATCGTTCGGTGGTTTGGCTGGGTAGCTCAGTTGGTGAGAGCGCAGGATTCATAACCCTGAGGTCGGCGGTTCAATTCCGCCCCCCGCTACCATTCTTCCGGCGATAACAACGTCTTAAGACAATGTGCCGGCCACCAGGAATACACCAGCCCAAAACAAAGCGGACATTTCCGCGGCGACCAGAAAGCCAAAAACGCTATCGTTCATGTTTTCCTCCTTCGGCAACCTCCATTGCCTAGAGGAAACGATAGGTCGGATCGCATTGTTCCGCCACCAAAAAAACACTTCCTCGCCTTTTCTCATTCCTGAGCCGGCTATTGCGTGGCGACGATGCAACTTTTTTGCCGTCCGTGCGTATTCACTCCGGGCGACCGTATCGCCCGCGATTGATCGTTAATTGACGGGGCGGGCGTGACCGTCCTTGCTGTCGCAGGGGTGACGATGCGGGTCGTGCTTTACATGCTTGGAATTGTCGCGATCGCGGGAGGTGCGGTGCTGGCCGCGCATGCGAGCGGCTATATCGGCCATGCCGGCGTGATGCCGTCCACGACGACGAACTGGTGGATGTTCGGTGGGTTGCTGATCAGCTTTGCCGGTGCCGCGATCATATTCTCCGCGCGCGGCGCGGATTAGCGGGCCCACAATTCACACAGAGATAACAAGAAGGCGGGCCGCGCCGAAGCGCGACCCAGGTCGTTTGCGTTTGCTTAGAAGGTACGCTGGAAGCGCAGGAAGCCCTGGACCTGTTCGGGTGCGTTGTCAGGGTCGTAATACTGGACGCTGAGCTTGGTGAGCAGGTTTTTGGCGATCTTGTAGTCGACGGTCACGCCGGCGCGCCAGGCGTCGCCGCCGGTGAACTCGCCGTTGGAATCCAGCGAGATCTTGCTGAAATACTGGTAGCCGGGGATGATCGAGAGCTTGTCGGTGGCCTTGTAGACGTATTGCGCGCCGAGTGCCCACTCGGATTCCTCGTAGTAGTAGTTGGCGCCGCTGGCCCACAGGCCGTAAACACCGAGCTGGCCCGGGCCGATGTCGGCAAACAGGATGCCGCGCAACGCCACTTCCTCGGTGTCGGTGTCGTAACCGGCTAGCAGGTAGCCGCTGACAGCGCCGGCCTTACCGAAGAGCTGGCCGGTGACGCCGATGTTGTTCGGGCCTTCGCCCGGTTTGGTGCGGTAGCGATCTTCCAGTTCGTCGACGGACACGCCGGCGCTGAAGTTCGGCGTCTCGTACATGTAGCGAACCGAGTTATGGATCGTCTGGTTGCTTGAGATCACGTCGGTTTCGCCGGTGCCGATGCTCTTGTCGTTATCCCACCAGGAATACTGCATGCCGACGCGCAGGCCCGCGAGGTCGATATAGCCTTCCTGCAGAAGGGCGGTCTGATTGGTGGCGTTTTCGGCGTTGGTGCGCAGCGTGATGACGCCGGTCAGCGTGCCGTATTCGGTTTCGCTTTTCGAGCTCAGCGTGATCTGGCCGCGGGTCCATGACGACCAATCGGACGTGCCGGAGCGGTCGCGGCCGAAACGCTCCTCGACACGGATGTAGCCGCCGATCGAGAGACAGGTCTCGGTGCCGGGGATGTAGAAGTAGCCGGTGCCGTAGGCGTCGCAGACGCGGACGTATTCGACGGCTTCGGGTTCGGCCGCGACGATGGCGTCGGCGGCCTGTGCTGCCGACATGATGCTCATGGCGGCGGCTGTGCCTAGGAGGATGGTACGGATAGTCATAGGGGGCGTTCCTATCGTGGTTGATAGGAATTTGCCTACTGGATGGCCGGTGACAGTCCGATGACAACATTGTGGCGGCGCGGACGCTCATGCTGCATTGCGAAACCTGTATCTCATCCGCAACATATCTAATTGTACCAGCAAAGCGAGAGATTCCAGCGCCGGTTGTGAAGGTCGCATTGCGCGGCCTTCAATGGTTGATTGCGCCTAGAACGTCCTTTCAGCCCTTGGGGAACTGGCTGGCGCGAGGCCCTGCCAGGGTCACCTGCCAATTGGCCTTGCTGTTGAAGTTCTGGCTGGCGAGGAAAGTGTAGCCCGTGCGCTGCCATGGCTTGACGTTGTAGGCGAGGTTATCAAGCACGTAATCGCCGGACTTCAGACGGGCGATCAGCACGAGGTGGTTCTCGCCGCTGTGATCGAGGACCACCGAGAGCGCGAGCTTGCTGGTCGGAAAGCCGATATCGAGCAGCGTCTTCATCTTCAGGAGCGCATAATCCTCGCAATCCCCCTTGTTGTTGACGGGCAGCGTCCAGTCGTCCGAACGGCGGCCCTTGGTGATGCGGTCCTCGGTCGGCTTCACCTTCGAATTTACATAGCGATTGACCGCCTGAAGCGCCCGCAACGCCTCCTTGTCCCCAACATCGGTGCCACCCTTTCCATGACATACCCATCCGTATTTGGCACAGGCAGCACCAAATCCAACAGGTGGAGCGATAGAACGGCTGGCGGGAATTTCGGACCCTGCAAAACTCTGACTAGAAATTAAAAGAATACTCATAACAAAACTTAGATTGGCCGCAATTCTCCGCATATAAAGCTCCTTGTGTTGCCCAGTGGTTCCGCGATTATCTACTATTAGATGATGCTTTTATACTAAATAATGCAATTGCAGCCGAAATGAGTACGCTCCTCATTTTTATTTGTCCTTTCTAATTTATAGCTCACTCATATAAAAATTCCCTGTTAACGCCACGTTAACGATGGGAGTGAGCGAAATGAACAGAACACTATTGAAGCTCTCTGTCAGTGTAGGATTTCTGCTGGCAGGAACGAGCCTAGGGAGCGCTCAGGCGCTCAATCTCGATTGCAGAAACGTGCAGCCGGGATCGATTGAGGAGCGACTGTGCTTCCCGGTGCAGTCGATTTTTGACGAAAATCCCTTCACGGATTCCAACCATGATCGGTTCGGACGGAACGGCAACGGCGGTTCCGGTAACAACAGTGCCAACAATGGTGGCAGCAATAATGGCGGCAGTAGCAGCGGTGGTACCGATACTGCAAGCGCCGGCCCTATCACCGTAATCAGTGATCCTGGCGGCGAGGATGACGGCAACGGTCGTGGCCGTCATCGTGGCCGCCATCATGGCGGCAACAACAATGGCGGTGGTTGGAACGACCCCGGTGATGGAAATGGCCACGGACATGGCCACGGTCACGGCAGTGGCGGTGGAGGCGGTGGTAGCGGCGGCAATGCCGGCAACGGCGGCAATGGCGGCGACAACTACGGCGGTAATGGCGGCAATGGCGGCAATGGCGGCGGCGGCGGAAACGGCGGCAACTACCATGGCGGCAAGGGTGGCAACGGCGGCAATGCCGGAAACGGCGGCAACGGCGGCAACAACCGCGGCGGCGATGGCGGCAATGCCGGCAACGGCGGCAATGGCGGCAATGGCGGCAGCTGGTGGGGCGGTGACGGCGGTAACGGCGGCAAGGCCGGCAACGGCGGCAACGGGGGCAATAACCGTGGCGGCAATGGCGGCAAGGGCGGCAACGGCGGCGGCGGCGGCACTGGCGGCAGCTGGTGGGGCGGCGACGGCGGTAACGGCGGTGCTGCCGGCAACGGCGGCAGCGGCGGCAACAACCGTGGCGGCAAGGGCGGCAGCGGCGGCAACGGCGGCAAAGGCGGCAATGGCGGCGACAACCACGGTGGCAACGGTGGTAATGGCGGCAAGGCCGGCAATGGCGGCAATGGCGGCAGCAACAACGGCGGCAACGGCGGTAATGCCGGCAACGGTGGTGCCGGTGGCAACGGCGGCAGCAACCACGGCGGCAACGGCGGAAGCGGCGGCAATGCCGGTAACGGCGGCGCCGGCGGCAGCAACAACGGTGGCAACGGCGGAAGCGGTGGCAACGGTGGTGCTGGCGGCAGTGGCGGCAGCAACGGCGGCGGAAGCGGCGGCAACGGCGGTAATGCCGGCAGCGGCGGCGCCGGCGGCAGCAACAACGGCGGTAACGGCGGTAATGCCGGCAACGGCGGCGCCGGCGGCAATGGCGGCAGCGGTAGTGGCGCTGGCGGCGGCGGCGGCGGCGGTACCGGCGGCAACGGTGGCGCCGGCGGCAACAACGGCGGCGGTAACGGCGGCTCCGGCGGCAACGGTGGTGCTGGCGGCAACGGCTCCAGCAACGGCAGCAGCGGCGGCGGCGGCGGTGCCGGCGGCAACGGTGGTGGCGGCGGCAGCGGTGTCGGCGGCGGCAACGGTGGTGCTGGCGGCAACGGCGGCAGCGGCGGCAGTGCCGGTGGCGGTTCCGGTGGCTCTGGTGGCAACGGCGGCGCCGGCGGCAGCAGCGGTCACTAAGCCTCGGTCGCGCATGCCTCGATGGGGAAATGGCGACGGTTTACAAAAGCCGCGCCATTTCACCTTCGCAAACATCAAGCCCGGGCGAGGTGCCCGGGCTTTTGGAGTTTAGACATGATGCCGTCGGCAGGTCGCGAAGCGCCGGCGCAGCGATCTCGGATGGTCTCAGGTGCCGGAGAACTGGGCCGCGCGCGGTCCGGCAAGGGTGACCTGCCATGCGCTCTTGTTGTTGAAATTCTGGCTGGCGAGGAAAGTATATCCGGTGCTGGACCAAGGCTTTACGCTGCCGGCGAGATTGTCGAGCACATAGTCACCCGACTTCAGGCGGGCGAGCAGCACGACGTGGTTGCCGCCGTTGCGGTCGATGACGACTGAGATGGCGAGCTTGTTTGCGGGAAAGCCGGCGTCGAGCAGGGACTTCATCTTCAAAAGCGCGTAGTCTTCGCAATCGCCCTTGTTGTTGATCGGCAGCGACCAGTATTCGGCCTTGCCCGTCGTGGCATAGTCCGTTGCCGGCCGGACGCTTGAATTGGCATCGCGGTTGATCTTCTTCAGAAGCGGCATCGCCTTTTCGTCGCTGATGTCGCCGCTGCTGGTGTTGTGGCAGAGCCAGGCATAGCGGGTGCAGGCCGAGGGGAAGCCGATGGGCGCGCCGATCGACCGGGAGGCGCGTAGCATGGAGCCGGCCGTGCTGGTATTGGGGAAGGCCATCAGCATTGTCGCCAATACTGAAATCATGAATGATATGCGCATGATCACACCTTTCGGCTCGCCGCGTGGGCACGCGGCGGCAGTCTATGTTGCTGAATTTGATTGAAATTTTATGCGTTAGAGGTTGAAGACGTACTAACGGTTCGGCCTTTCAATGCGGCCGTCTATTAGCGCCTTCTTACCTTCTGATGGTGAGTCGGACAAGGAAATCGCGGGTATTGTCAGGCAAAGCCCACAGATCTTTGCGTCCGGGCCACCCTCACTTACCCGACCGTCATCCGCCGCAGCCTGTCGCTTTTCCAGTAGAACTGGTGGGCGAGGGCGCCGAGTACGTGCAGGCCGATCACCGCCCACAGCACGACCTTCAAGATCTCGGCATGAACGGAGCCTGCTGCGCTTATCCCAAAATAATAGGCGGCCATTCCGCTCAGCGGCATGGCGAGCAGCAGAAGATAGAGCAGGCCATGCGCGATGCTCGCTGCCGCGCGTAGCAGCGCTGGTTCCTCCGCCGAAGGTGCCGGCACGCCTTGCGTTGCCCTCAGAAGGAGGCGAAGCGCCACAACGACCAGGATCGCGATGCCGGCCCAGGCATGGATGTTGGCGCTTGCGATTTGGTCTGCTGTCGCCGTGCCGTTGAGGCGCATGCTGCGGTTCCAGGCGTTCATGCCGTCGGGGAACAGGAGATTGAAGAAGACGAGCAGCGCCGTCAGCCAATGCAGGATGCGTTGCGCGAGTGAATAGGATTGCGGGGACGAAGATGTCGCGGTGTGCGTTTCAAGCGGCATGCGGATCGCTTTCGGTTGTCAGCCCAGGCGCCGCATAGCCCTCTCAACTGACGCAAGCCTGAAACGCGCCCGCGTCGCTCCGCCTGCTCTCGACACGAAAAAGCCCGGTGCAGGACCGGGCTCTTTCGACAGGCGGCGTGCCGCCTTGATATATGCGAGGTCAGAACTTGAAGCCGACGCCGACGGTCACGACGTTCTGGTTGAAGTCGGTATCGACGCCCAGAAGGTCCTTGCTGCCGTAATCGTTGTAGCGATATTCGAGGCGGCCGAAGATGTTGTCGGTGAAGGCGTAGTCGACACCGGCACCGACCGTCCAGCCGGAGAAGGTGGCGCTGTCGCTGCCGAGAGGCGTATCGACATGGCCGCGGGCACCGGTCCAGCCGGCGGCACCGTAGAGCAGGGCGTGGTCAAGCGCATAGCCGACACGGGCGCGAACCGATCCCGTCGTGTCGAACTTGTAGCTGTTGACGCCGACGTCTTCGGAGTTCCAGTTGTAGGAAACGTCGCCCTCGACACCCAACACGATGCTGTTGTCCAGCTGCCAGTTATAGCCGGCGAAACCGGTGATCAGGCCGCCATTCATGTTGGACGAGCCGATGCCGGAGAAATCACCATTGCCCCAGGCGCCGCCGCCCTGAAGGCCGGTGTAGAAGCCCGTCCAGGTGAAGACAGGTGCTGCCTGCTCGACGGGTGCGGGTGGTGGTTCGGAGACAAGGTCGGCCGCCGACGCTGACCCGGCAAGCATGAGTATCGCTGCTGACGCAGTAACGATGCGAACATTCATGATAGATCCCTCTCCTATGAATAAGGGTACACTCTTCACTTCAATCGGGAACCGCGGTGCCCAACCGTGGATCGCTGCGTTTCGCACGAAGAAGCCGTGCCGCAGACAATGGCGCCTATGCGACCCGACGTACCAACGTCGCCACATCTCGAATGGTTCCATCACAAATGGCTAATTTTACGGCGAAGGGCCGGGAGAGTGCCTATTCGGCGGCCAAAGTCGCGTTTCTCTGGCTCAGGAATGCGCCTATATCGGCGGCAGGCATCGGTCGGCCGAAGAAGTAGCCTTGGCCGACATCGCAGCCGAGCTCCAGCAGGTGGTTCAGCTGGCGCGGCTCCTCGATGCCTTCGGCGGTGGTCTTGATGTTGAGGCTGACGCCGAGCGCCAGCATCGCGCGCACGATCTTTTCCTGGCGCTCGTCGTCGCGATAGGTGGCGATGAAGCTCTTGTCGATCTTGATCTTGTCGAAGCGGTAGCTGGCGAGCTGCGAGAGGCTGGAATAGCCGGTGCCGAAATCGTCGAGGGCGATCTGCACGCCGGCATCGTGGAGTTCATCGAGGACGGCGGCGGCGCTCGCCGGGTCCTGGATCAGGGCGTTTTCGGTGATCTCGATCTCGAGACGATGGGCGGGAAGATCGTTGACCGTCAGCGCCTTGAAGATGCGTGATGTCAACAGGCGGTCTTCCATCTGCACCGGCGAGACGTTGAAGGAGAGCGTGATGTGATCGTCCCATGCGAGCGCATCATTGCAGGCCTGGCTCAGCAGATCCTCAAAGAGGACGGTGATCAGCCCGGTCTCCTCGGCAATGCCGATGAAGACTGCGGGTGGAATGCTGTTGCCTTCGTCGTCGGTCCAGCGGGCGAGTGCCTCGAAGCCGCAGACCTCGTCGGTCTTCAGATCGATCAGCGGCTGATAGAACGGACGGATAGCCTTGTTCTTGATCGCGACGCGGAGCTTCGCTTCGAGCGAGGCGCGCAGTGCTACCTTGTCGCGCATCGAGGCTTCGAAGGCGAGATAGTTGTTCGGCCCGCGCGACTTGGCTTCGTACATGGCGAGGTCGGCGCGGTGGGCGGTATCCTCCAGGCGTTCGCCCTGCTGCCAGCGGTCATAGCCGACGCTGGCGCCGACTTCGACGGCAAAGCCATTGATGTGGATCGGGCGCGTGACGGCCTGGATCAAAAGCCGCGACAGGCGCTCCTCGTGCTGCGACGAAAGACCGGTCGCGACGATGATGAATTCGTCGCCGCCGAAGCGATAAACGGAATCGGCGCTGCCGATGGCGCAGATGCGCTTGGAGACCTCGACCAGCAGCGCATCGCCGCCATTGTGGCCGATCAGGTCGTTGACCTTCTTGAAGCCATCGAGATCGACGCAGAAAATGCTGACGTTGCGCTCCCATTCGTCGCTGTATGCATCGATCTGCGCGCGGCGATGCAGGAGAACGGCGCGCTCGAAGGCGTAGCGGTTGGGAAGCTTGGTCAGGTGGTCGTGCGTTGCGGTCCAGTCGGCCTTGGCTTCCGCCTTGGCGCGCAAGTCCATTTCCTTGCGAAGATCGGTGATGCGCAGGACGGAATAGACGAAGCTCATCGTGCCGGCGACGGCGAGCGCCAGAACCAGCTTGTCGGCGCCGTAGCTATCGAATTGCTGGACGAACAAGGCGAGCAGATCGCCGAATTGCAACACCGCGCCGACGACCCACAAGGCCGCGCCAAGCACCATGAGGGACAGCCACTGCCGTCCGGCTCTGCTCCGGAAAAATACCGGCATGCTCCCCACTCCATCTCCACCTTGGCGGGATATAGCACGGAAGTCTAAAGTATCCGTTGAAACTAGGGGGTGACTTCTAGTTATTGCCGCCTACTCATAGGCGTATCCGTATCTAATGAAATACGGGAAAGGAAACGGGCGAACATCGTCGTTCGCCCGCTATTCACATGCTCTTAGAGATGCATCAGCATGGAGACGGTGACGGCCAGGCACAGAAAGATCGCGCCGCCCGTAAACCGCATGAGACGCGTGCGTTTCAGCCGCGCCCCGTTCCAGTCGTAAGACATGGTCAGGCCTCCTTTTACGAAGGATTATCACCTGGAGAAGCCAGGCGATTTAGCTTTTGCGCAATTGGCTTGCGCAAGGCTTATCTAAATTTCTGGATGTGAAACTATTGAAATTACACGCGGTCGAAGCGCAGCGACCAGCGTGTGCCGTTGCTGGTCATCCTGATGGCGGAAAGCGGCTCGACATCGATATGCCAGAAGGACGGCAACGGCGCTCCAAGCGCGATCAAGACCGCGACGCGGATGGTGGGGGCATGGCTGATGGCGATGGCGTGGCCGCCAAGCGCGGACTGCGCCTGCATCCAAGGCGCGACGCGATCGCGAAGGGCGCGGATGCTCTCGCCGCCGTGCGGAGCCGCGTCGGTGTCGGTCAGCCAGGCGGAGAGGGCGTCCGGTTCGCTCTCCAGCAGCGTCATGATCGACTGGCCCGCCCATCGGCCGTAATCGCAATCGGCCAAAGCGGGAGCGATGTGGGCGCCAAGCCCGAGGGCATCGGCCGTCTGGCGGGCGCGCAGCGCGGGGCTGGTCATGATGCGGTCGGCGCGCGGCATTCCTGGCGCCAGCGCCCGGGCGTCGATCATCGCCTTGTCCTCCAGCGCCTCGTCGAGCGGGAAGCGGGCCTGCCTGACAGCGTCCGTGGCGCCGTGACAGATGAAGGTGAGACGCGTCATCACGCTGGTTTTTTCCTCATCATGCGAGCGCTGCCCTTCTGCAACTGTGCCCTTGTGTGACAGCGCGTTGACAGGTCGAGGCCGGCAGCTATAACGTTGATCTCGTAGGTTTGGAAGCCGGTGAAATTCCGGTGCGGTCGCGCCACTGTGATCAGGATGAGGATACCTCAAACTGGAAGTCAGACCCTACCCACGAACATTCTCGACTGAACGCGTTATTCCAGGAGGAATTCATGTCTCATACCACGCTCGCGCCCACCTCGGTGGCTGCTCCCATTCCGGTCGGCGATATCCTGCCATGGGCCATTTTCGGCGGCCTGCTAATGCTGATCGCCATCTATTTCGTCGGCACCGAAGAAGGCGCGATGGCGCTGTTCAACGGCATGTATGTGCACGAATTCGTGCATGACGGCCGACACCTGCTCGGCTTTCCCTGCCATTAAGGGAGTTTGAGACATGGTTGGAAAACTTTTGCTTCGCGGCATGCTGGCGGGCCTGATCGCTGGCGTCCTGGTGTTTGCCTTTGCCCATACGTTCGGCGAGCCGCTCGTCGATCAGGCGATCGGTTTCGAAGAGGCGGCAGCACAGGCTGCCGGTGAAGCGGCCGAGCCGGAACTGGTGAGCCGCGCCACGCAGGCCGGCATCGGCCTGTTCACCGGCGTGATGGCCTATGCGATCGCCGTCGGCGGCATTTTCGCGCTGATCTTCGCCTTCGTGCAGGGCCGCGTCAGCAGCCTCAGCGCGCGGGGCACCTCGGCGGTCATCGCGGCGGCGGCCTTCGTTGCCGTCGTCATCGTGCCGAACATCAAGTATCCCGCCAATCCGCCCGCGGTCGGCAATCCGGATACGATCGGGGTCAGAACCGAGCTGTTCTTCCTGATGATCGTGGTGTCGATCGCCGCGCTGATTGCCGCGATCTCGCTTGCCCGGCGGCTGGTGCCGCGCTTCGGTGCGTGGAACGGCGCGATCATCGCCGGATTTGCCTATGTGCTCTTCATCGGCGTCGTGCAGTATCTGCTGCCTGTCATCAACGAAGTGCCGGAGAATTATTCGGCGTTGGTGCTTTGGCGGTTCCGCACCACCTCGATCGGCATGCATGCGATCCTGTGGACCGTGATCGGCCTCGCATTCGGGGCGCTTGCCGAGCGCAAGCTGGCGGTTGCCTCGGCCGTTCGCCGGCCGGCCGCGCCGGTTCTTCACTGACGAAAAGGAAAGCCCCGGTTCGGCCGGGGCTTTTGTTCGACATGATCGCTCGATCCGCCCGTCTGTTATTGTGCCTCATCCTGCCGCTGCTTGCCGCCGGCGGGCAAGCGCTTGCGCATCAGCGCAGCACCGACGGGCCGCACACCGGCCTTGCCATTCCCGAGATATCGCATGGCGAGATGATCGTGATGGCCGAGCATCGGGCCGCCATCATCGACCTTGCGTCGCGCGCCACCGATACCGACGAACCGTTTCGCCGCGTGCTGAACTATGCCGCGATCCAGTATGCCTATTGCTTCTGGGGCAAGATGCCCGGCGGCGTCACGGATGAGGCAAGCCCTTTCAATGAATGCTCGCATGCCTATCTTGCGGCCACCAAGGCGGTGCTGCTCAAGCTGCGCGACATGCCGCGCGAGGCCAAAGCTGCGGGGGCGATCGTCTCCGAGATCGACGTCGCCATGACCATGCGCGGGCTGTCCCTGATCACCTGCGCCTTCAGCGCTGAGGCCTTCAACACGGCCGATGTGATCCGCCCGCATTGGGCCGACATCCCAACCCATCCCGCCAGCATGGCGTCGCTGACCGGCCTTGCTGCTCTCTGTTTCCTGATGGTGATGGGGTGCCGGCGGTTGCTTGGCGTGAAGCCTAGGCAGAACTAGTTCCGGTCGGTCTCGCGGTGCAGGTGCATCGCCACCAGCATGGCGGTGAGGTGCACGGTGTTCTTGGCGCCGTAGCGCTCCTTCATCCGCTCCAGCCGGTGCTCGACCGTTCGATGCGAGATGCCGAGTTCGGTGGCGATCTGCTTGGCGGTCGCGCCCTCGGCCAAAAGCTGCACGACAGCCTCGTCGGTGAGGTCGAGCTTGGCCTGCTGCTCCGGCGCGTTGAACATGAAGCGGCCGTTGGTGACGGTCAGAAGCCATGCCGGCCTGGCCTCGGTCGTCCTTTGCGGCAGGATCAGACGCTCATAGGCGATGTTGACGCCGAGCAGCGTGGTCTTGACCATTTCCATCGACGGCTTCTGCGAGGCGATCACCTCGCGATAGCGGGGAATGACCGCCGTCTCCATGTAGTTGCGATCCTTGAAATCGCCGATGCGCTGGTTGGCGAAGAGCTTGTTGATGTTAAGGATGCGCGAGGCGAAGCCGGAGGAGCGGACCCCCTGCAGCTGCCAGTCGAGCGGATCCTCGCCATCGAGCACGATGACTGTCAGCCGCATCTTGATCGTCAAAAGGTCGACCGCGTCGCGATAGACAGCCTCGGGCGGCCCCGGCTGATCAGGAGACGTGCTCAGCCAGGCGTCGAGAAGTTTCTGCGTGACAGTGTGAAACGTGGTGTCCTTGGTCATCAACTCAGGCGTGAAATGTGCGGCAGGTTAATCGAACAACCCAGGATGGGTTCATGCGGTGCACCATTCTGCGGTCAACTTACACCAAAGGATTCGTTTGAACAGAATATTCAATGTAGAGGCGAGTAAATCTTCGCGTCGAACTGGAAGGAATGCGCGTTAAACGCGTTTGGTCTCTGCAAACGTGCGAGGCTTGGCGGATGCGCAACGATCAATCGGCGGCGTAGCGCTGTTCGCGCCAGGGATCGCCATACATGCTGTAGCCGTTGCGCTCCCAGAAACCGGCTGCATCCGCCGGCATGATGTCGATGCGGCGCAGCCACTTAGCGCTCTTCCACAGATAGAGATGCGGCACGATCAGCCGCATCGGCCCGCCATGTTCGCGGGTCAGCGGCAGGTCTTCCCAGGCGGTGGCGAGAATGGCGTCTTCCGCGGCGAAATCGGCAAGCGGCAGGTTGGTCGTGTAGCCGTCATAGCTGGTCAGCATGACGTAGCTCGCCTGCTGTTTCGGCATGGCGAGGTCGAGCAGATCGCGCGTGGCGACGCCCTTCCACTTGTTGTCGTAGCGCGACCATGTCGTGACACAATGAATGTCGGACACGCGGGTGCTCTGCTCCAGCGCCTGAAACGCGGTCCAGCTGAGATAAAGCGGGGTCTCGACCAGCCCGCCGACTTCCAGCCGCCATGTGTCGGTGGAGACAACAGGCTGTTCGCCGAGATCAAGCACCGGCCAGTTCTTGACGAGATGCTGGCCGGGCGGCAGCCGGTCGGTCTCCGGCCTGCTCGTGCGGCCGGTCAGGAACTTGCCTTCGTCGGCCCAGCGGCGTTTCGAATTGGTGAGCTTGCTATCGGCGGGGATCTGGTCGTCGCTCATTATGCGGCCTTTCGCGTTGGGGGGATTACGTCACCCAAGCCCGGTTGCTGTCAAGTTGCCGCTTCATGCCGCAAATTCGCCGCGCGTTCACAAGTGCGGGAGGTCGGCGAAAACGGCGCCGCACACGGCAATGCTGCAGTCGCGAAAGGTTGAATTCGCCGCCCGTTTGCCTGATAAACAGGGTCTATCACGGGCGTCGCTCCGGCGCCCGATTGCATTTACAGGATTGTCCATCGCATGCCCATTTCCGCCGAGATCGAAGCCGATCTGCCGTTCCTCACCGCGCTGCGCCGCGATCTGCACGCGCATCCGGAGCTCGGTTTCGAGGAAGTGCGGACGAGCGACATCGTTGCGAAGCTCTTGGACGAGGCGGGCATCAAGGTTCATCGCGGGCTCGGCGGCACCGGCGTCGTCGGCACGCTGCAGGTGGGCAACGGCACACGGACGATCGGGCTTCGCGCCGACATGGATGCGCTCGCCATGCCCGAAATCGCCGATCGGCCCTACAAGTCGACGGTGCCAGGCAAGATGCATGCCTGCGGTCATGACGGGCATACCACGATGCTGTTAGGCGCTGCACGGCATCTCGCGGCCACGCGCGGCTTTTCCGGCACTGTCCATTTCATCTTCCAGCCGGCCGAGGAGGGACGCGGCGGGGCGAAGCGGATGGTGGAGGACGGACTGTTTGAGCTCTTCCCCTGCGATGCCGTCTACGGGCTGCACAACATGCCAGGGCTTGCCGTCGATGAGATGGCGGTCGTCGCCGGGCCGCAGCTTGCCTCCTCCGACAGCTGGCGCGTCACCTTCCGGGGGACCGGCACGCACGGCGCCAAGCCGCATCTCGGCCGCGACCCGATCACTGCCGCCGGCACATTCCTCTCGTCGCTGCAGACCATCGTCGGCCGCGTCGTCGATCCGCTGCAGCCGGCCGTCGTCAGCGCCTGCTCGCTTCAGGCGGGCGACCCCAAGGCGCTCAACGTCATCCCCGATATCGTCGAGATCGGCGGCACGGCGCGCGCCTATTCCCCTGAGGTCCGCGACCAGCTGGAACACGAGATCGGCCGGTTGGCGGAGGGCACCGCATCGATGTTCGGGATTGCCGCCGACTACGGCTTCGAACGGCGCATTCCGCCCGTCGTCAACGATGCGGATGCGACGGAGCGGGCATTGGCTGCTGCTTCCGAAGTGTTCGGCGAAAAGGTCGTGACACACTTCCCGCCCTCGACGGCTGGCGACGACTTCGCCTTCTTCGGGCAGCAAGCGCCGGGGTGTTACGTCTGGCTCGGCAACGGCCCGGCGGTGGATGGGGCGCTGCATCACAATACGGCTTACGATTTCAACGATGATGCGATCGGACCGGGCGTGGCGTTCTGGACGCGGCTGGTGGAGCGGGAGTTGGCTGCGGGGTGACATGACGGTGTCGATGCCGATAGCGGACGACGATTTTCGCTCGGTGAGGAGGAGATAGCAAAATGCCAGCCGCCGCCGGCAGCTCATCACCCCTGCAACGAGCGCGGCACCACAAACCGCTGAAGTACA
Source organism: Rhizobium sp. NPDC090275 (assembly GCF_044772225.1). Lineage (NCBI taxonomy): Bacteria > Pseudomonadati > Pseudomonadota > Alphaproteobacteria > Hyphomicrobiales > Rhizobiaceae > Rhizobium > Rhizobium sp. NPDC090275. The sequence continues at coordinate 384,121 of NZ_JBIVYL010000007.1, forward strand.
CCGCTCCCTGGCGTCATACTCGCCCAGGCCTCCGCGAAATCGATCACCGCTAGAGCGCCGGTTGGAAATTTCTCCCGAATCTCCGTGAGGCTCTCGCCATCACCAACGAGATCGAGTGCCAGATTCTGCAGCCCCGGATTATGGCCGACAACAAGCAGCGTACGGACAACTGGATCGACACCGCGGATAACCGCCGCGATCCGCTCCGCCGCCGCCTCGTAGATCTCCCCCACATCCCGCCGCTCGATATCATCAGGCAGTTCAGCGCCGACCAATGCCCAGGTCTCCTGCGTGCGCCGCGCCGTGGAGACCAGCGCCAGATCGGGAACCAGCCCCTCGCGGGCCATAAAGCTCCCCATCAACGGCGCTGCCTTCAAACCACGACCGCCGAGCGGACGATCATGGTCGTCGACGCCATCGGGCCAGGCGGATTTGGCGTGGCGCAGCAGAAGCAGGCGGTATCGCGGGAGCGGGGTGGCTGGTGTCATGATGCTCTCCGGATGAGGGTGGCGGGAGTGTAACCCCGCTAACGAAAAAGGACAGGCCCAGCCCGATTAGGCCAAGCCTGTCCTTTCGCAATTCATGCAATCGGCCTCTCCCGTCACCGGGAGAGGCCGGAAAATCTCAGTTCCACTCGCGGATGTCGACGAAGTGGCCGGCGATGGCGGCGGCAGCTGCCATGGCGGGCGACACCAGATGGGTGCGGCCCTTGAAGCCCTGGCGGCCTTCGAAGTTGCGGTTGGAGGTCGAGGCGCAACGCTCGCCCGGCTTCAGGCGGTCGTCATTCATGGCCAGACACATGGAACAGCCAGGCTCGCGCCAGTCGAAACCGGCGGCCTTGAAGATCTTGTCGAGGCCTTCGGCTTCCGCCTGTTCCTTGACGAGGCCGGAGCCCGGAACGATCATGGCGCTGACGGTGCCGGCAACGGTCTTGCCTTCGACGACCTTGGCGGCGGCGCGCAGGTCTTCGATGCGGCCGTTGGTGCACGAGCCGATGAAGACGCGGTCGACGGCGATGTCGGTGATCTTCGTGCCCGGCTTCAGGCCCATGTAATCAAGCGCGCGCCACTTCGACGTACGCTTGTTCTCGTCGGCGATTTCATCCGGGTTCGGAACGATGCCCTGCACCGAGATGACGTCCTCGGGCGAGGAGCCCCAGGAGACGATCGGCGGCAGTTCGGCGGCGTTGAGCGTGACGACGCGGTCGTAATGCGCGCCTTCGTCCGACTTCAGCGTGTTCCAGTAGGAAATCGCCTGGTCGAGCGTTTCGCCCTTCGGCGCGCGCGGCTTGCCCTTGATGTACTCGTAGGTGACCTCATCAGGGGCGATCAGGCCGGCGCGGGCGCCGCCTTCGATCGACATGTTGCAGATCGTCATGCGGCCTTCCATCGACAGCGCGCGAATGGCTTCGCCGGCATATTCGATGACGTAGCCGGTGCCGCCCGCGGTGCCGATTTCGCCGATGATGGCGAGCACGATGTCCTTGGCGGTGACGCCGGCGGGCAGCACGCCGTCGACCTGCACCAGCATGTTCTTCGCCTTCTTCTGGATCAGCGTCTGGGTGGCCAGAACGTGTTCCACTTCAGACGTGCCGATGCCATGCGCCAGCGAGCCGAAGGCGCCGTGCGTCGAGGTGTGGCTGTCGCCGCAAACGATCGTCATGCCGGGCAGCGTGAAGCCCTGTTCCGGTCCGATGATGTGGACGATACCCTGGCGCTTGTCGCTCGCCGAATAATATTCGACGCCGAACTCGGCCGCGTTGATCGCCAGCTGCTCGACCTGGATGCGGCTTTCCTCGTTCTTGATGCCGAGATGGCGATCGGGCGAGGTCGGCACGTTGTGGTCGACGACCGCGAGCGTCTTTTCAGGCGCGCGAACCTTGCGGCCCGTCATGCGCAGGCCTTCGAAGGCCTGCGGCGAGGTGACTTCGTGGACCAGGTGGCGGTCGATGTAGAGAAGACAGGTGCCGTCGTCCTGTTGATCGACCAGGTGGTCGTCCCAGATCTTGTCGTAGAGGGTACGAGGTGCGCTCATGGCGATACATCCGTTATTATGCAAAGGGCGTTTGCTTGCAGTGGGGGTATGGAGCTTGGCGGCGCATAGGCCACCGGCCGTCGGTCGATCAGAAAGGGATCAACGAAGTCGGCTGTTGAGCGCACCGGAAACGGTCGCAAAGAAGCGCGCCGGCAGGCGGTAGTGATCCTGCAGCACGAAAATATGCGCCCCAATGCAACTGAACTTGGATTCCATGAGCAGTCACTTACCAATTTTTCCGATGCTCGGCAATTCGATTCATTAGCTCTAACGCCGGAGCATTATCGCCGTCCGTCTCTGCCGCGCATCCGCTTCTCGATTTGCCTGAGGCCAAGCGACAGGCCGATCGTCAGGATCAGGTAGATATAGGTGACGATCGAATAGGTTTCAAAGAAGCGGAAGGAGCCGGACGCATAGATCTTGCCCATCTGCGTGATGTCAGACACCCCGAGCACCGAGACCAGCGAACTATCCTTTACCATCGCCACGAAATCATTCGACAGCGGCGGAAAGATCACCTTGATCGCCTGCGGGAATACCACGAGGCGAAAGCGCTGGTAGCGCGACAGGCCGAGCGCCTTGGCGGCCTCGATCTGCCCCTGATCGACCGACTGGATGCCGGCGCGGAAGACTTCGGCGATGAAGGAGGAATAGCCGATCATCAGCGCGATGATCGCTCGCCACATCAGCGAGAAAGCGCGCACCAGCACCGGCTCCGCCAGCCCGGCATTCACCAGCGGCGCTGTCACAAAATTATAGGCGGCAACGAAGGCCGGCGCGCCGACGAAGGCGACGTAGAACAGAAGCACCAGCATCGGGATACCTCTGATAACCTCGACATAGAAGCGGGCGATCTGGCGCAGCGCGACGCTGTCCGACAGCCCAAGCAGCGCGATCCCGAGCCCGAGCAGCGTCGCCAGCGCGAAACCGACGAGCGTCACGAAAATGGTGATGCCGACGCCGTTGAACACGGTGCGGAACACCTGCGCATAGACGTCGTTCGCGATGATGACGGCGGCGAGCGTAAGGCCGATCACGACAAGGGCGACCAACCACCAGGGATAGTCGCCCTTCTCCTGGCCCCGCGGGTTTGGCTGCGGAGCCATCATGCTTCAGTCCGGGCGCGGTAAGCGATTGAAAAAGACGGGATCATTGACCCATCTTGTAGTCGAGGAACCATGTCTTGTTGAGCTTGTCGAAGGTGCCGTCGGCCTTGAGGCTCGCAATCGCCGCATTGACGGGACCGACCAGATCGGAACCCTTGGGGAAAATGAAGCCGAAATCCTCGGTGCCGAGCGGTCCGCCGATGACCTTCAGCCCGCCATTCGACGCATCGACATAGCCCTGCGCCGCGACGCTGTCGGTCAAGACCACATCCACATCGCCGGCTTTCAGCGCCTGTACCGTGGCGCCGAAGGTCTCGAACAGCTTGATGCGCGGGTTCTGCTCGTTACCGTCGAGGATTTCGTAGACGGCGGCGTAGAAGGGCGAGGTGCCCGGCTGCGCACCGACGAGGCCGTCATTGAAGGCGCCGAAGGTCTTGGCGTCGGTAAAGCGCGTCTCGTCGCCACGCACCAGCATGAATTGCTGCGAGCGCATGTAGGGATCGGAGAAGTCGACCTTGGCCTTGCGGTCGTCCTTGATGGTGATCCCGGTCATGCCGATATTGTACTGATTGTCGGACACCGCCTGGATCATCGCGTCCCAGCTGGTGTTCTGGTACTCGACCTTAAAGTTCAGCCGCTTGGCGATCTCGTTCATCGCATCATATTCCCAGCCGATCTGCTTGCCGGTCTTCGGATCGACGAACTGCAGCGGCGGATAGGCGTTCTCGGTGACGACGACGACGGTCTTGCCCTTGAGATCGGGCAGCTCGGCGGCAGTGACCGCGAGCGACGAAAGAGCGAGTGCGGTCAGTCCGGCAAGGACGGTGCGACGAAACAGCATGAAATATCTCCCCAAAATAACGCTCGCGGAAACTGTCATGTTTGCAAAGCCGCTGGCAAGGGGATTGGCGTACGAGGATGGGGGAAATGCGGAATGTTGGTCTAAAAACAGCTCAGTTTGGGGGGCGGAAGTTCGGGCGCTGCCGAAATTCGCAAACGCCGGCAATGTGCGGTAAAGCGACAACCAATCTCTCTACAACACCTCAATCACCGGCGTCTCCATCACCCGCCCCGTCAGCACATCGGCAATCCCGCGATCCGTCTGGTGCGGGCCGAGGTTGCAGGCGAGGGTGGCGCCGAAGCAGGCCTTGAAGACGAGGTAGGGTGGGCGCCAGTCGACGACGTCTTCCATGGCGCGGCGGATGGCGCGGAAGGTTTCTGCCGTTTGTTCGAGCGGGGCTTCGCTGACGAGGCCGGAGAGGGGGAGCGGCAGGAGCACCTTGATCTCGCCATCCTGCACGACAGCCATGCCGCCGCCGGCCGCGATCACGGCGTTGGCGGCGATGGTCATGTCGGTGACATTGCCGCCGAAGACCGTGAGGTTGTGGCTGTCATGCGAAACCGTGGTGCAGAAGGCGCCGCGCCATGTGCCCCAGCCGGTGAGGAAGCCGATGCGCGGGTGGGCGTCGACCTTGCCGTGGCGGTGGACGACCGAGATCATCGCGCTGCCTTCGGGCGGGACGACGTAGCCGTCCTCGACGGTGGTCTCGGCTTCCGCCCATTGGGTGAAGCGCGGGCGGTCGATGGTGGCGACGCGGACGCGGCTGCCTTCGGAGGGGATGCGGAAGTCGTTTTCGGTCAGCGCCGAGAGCTTGACGGAGTGCTGCAGCGGCGCGCTGTCGACGGCGGGCAGGTCGATCGCCATCTGGCCTTCGCGCGAGACAAGGCGGCCGTTGGCGAAGACGGCTGAGGTCTCGAATTCGGTGAAATCCTTGAACAGCACGATATCGGCGCGGCGGCCGGCGGCGATCAGGCCGAGGTCGGGGCGGCGCAGGCGTTGGGCGGCGTTGAAGGTCGCGGCGCGCAACGCCCATTCGGGCTTCATGCCGTAGCTGACGAGACGGCGCACGACGTCGTCGAGACCACCACAGTAATGGAGCTCGTCGGGGAAGACGTCATCGGTGCAGAGCGTTACGGTGGACGGCAGGTGGCTGATGCCATTCAAGGCCGCCACGAATTCGCGCAGCAGGTGATCGTGGGAACCGCGCAGCTCGATCGTCAGGCCGGCCGCGAGCTTCAGCAAGAGATCGTCCGCCGAGGTGAGTTCGTGATCGGAGGTGACGCCGGCCGCCATGAAGGCGTTGAGGTCGCTGCCGTCAAGCCCGCGCGCGTGGCCGCAGACCAGCTTGCCGGATGCAAGGCCGGCATTGACGATCCCGGTCATGCGGGGATCGCCGTCGATGACGCCGCGCATGTTCATGACCTCGGCGACGCCGCCGATCTCGGGCCGGCGCAGCAGTTCCGATATGACGGACGCGTCGAAATCGGCACCCGCGACCTCCAGGCCCGGAGCTGAGGGGACGCAGGAGGGGGCAAGAAGAATGGTGCGCAGGGACAAGCCGCGCGTTGCCTCGATCGACCAGCGCACGCCATCGATGCCGTGGACATTGCCGAATTCGTGCGGATCCCAGACGACAGTCGTGACGCCGCGCGGCAGGACGGCTGCGGCATAGGCCGATGGGGTCACCATCGAGCTTTCGATGTGCATGTGGGTGTCGATCAGGCCGGGAGCGATGATGCTGCCGCGGGCGTCGATCGTCTCCTCGGCGTCCTTGCGGCTCTGTGGGGCGTGCACGCTTGCGATCAGCGGGCCGACGAGGCCGATATCGGCGTCACGGATCAGGCCGGTGACGACGTCGAGCAGCTGGCCGCCCGTGATCAGCACGTCGAAGGGCGCATCGCCGCGCGCGGCTGCAACGGCGCGGGCGCGCAGTTTTGGATCGCTGAGGTCCATCGGTTCCAACTGGCTCATCGGGCGGCCTCCTGCTGGAGCGCGCCGAGGATGATGGCGCGGGCGGCCTCGCTGTCGATCTCGACGGCATAGTCGGCGTTCGGCTTGGCGTGGGTGGCGCGGGTTTCGACCACGGTGCGGCCGCGCGTGAATTTGCCCTGCATCTCGACGTCGATGCGGGCTGCGCGGAAGGTGACGATCTCGGGGTGGGCGAAGGCCACGGCGGCGCAGGGGTCGTAGATCGCCATGCCCAAGCGGCCACGGCTGGTGCCGATGCCGATATAGCCGTCGAGGAAATCGGCCAGCATCTCGGCGTTGGCGCCGCCGGCCTTGCGGATCGGGGCGACGTCGTCAGGGAAGGCGATGACCTTGCGGCAGAGATCAAGATCGACCATGCGCAGCGGCAGGCCGGCGGCGATGACGATCGCCAGCGCCTCGGGGTCGGCCAGCGCGTTGAACTCGGCGGATGCCGTGTGGTTGCCAGCCGTGACGCCGCCGCCCATCCAGGTGAGCTCGGTGATACGGGCGGCGAGATCGGGGCGGGCGAGCGCAAGGGCTGCGATGTTCGTCAGCGGGCCGAGCGCCAGGATACGGTGCGGGCCGTCCTGTTTGAGCCAGTTGCAGAGCGCGGTGAAGGCGTCGCTTTCGGGCAGGGCGGCGGCGTCGGGCAGCGTCTTGCCTGAGGTCGGGATGCCCGTTTCGCCGAGGATCGCCTGGGCGGTCTCGATCTCTCCCAGCACGGCTGAAGCGCGGCCGGAATTGATCGGGAAGGTCCAGCCGAAGGCCTTGGCGGCGCCGGCTGCGTTCAAGTGCACCTGCGGCAGCGGCGTGTTGCCGAAGACCAGCGAGATGCCCGCGATGTCGAGCTTGGCATGCGCCACGACCAGAATGGCGGCGATGTCGTCGAAGCCCATGTCGGTGTCGATCCAGACGCCCATGATATTACCTGTAGCGAGAGAGTGGGGCAGCGGCCGCAAGCGGCAGATCGAAAGAAAGCGCGGAGCCGATGGCGTGGCTCGGCTCGCCGGCATCGACCTCGGCTTTGATGGGGCCGAGCGGTGTGTCGAGCAGATATTCTCTGACGTTGCCGGCAAACGAGGTGCCGCGCACGGTGCCTTGGAAAGGACCTGAACCAAGGATCACCATGCGCGGACGCCAGGCCAGGCCTCTAGCGGCCTGTGGCACTGGAGCGGAAAGCTCGACGAGTGAGTTGGATGTCGCGAGCTTGCCGTTTTCCAGCGCAAAGACGTTTTCGAAGCCGACGAAATCGGCGACGAAGGCCGAGACGGGCTTGTTGTAGATTTCTTCCGGCGTGCCGATCTGTTCGATGCCGCCGTTCAGCATCACGACGATTCTGTCGGCGAGCGCCAGCGCTTCGATCTGGTCGTGGGTGACGAAGATCATGGTGACGCCGGTTTCCTTCTGGACGCGCTGCAGCTCGGCGCGCATTTCCAGACGCAGGCGGGCGTCGAGGTTGGAGAGCGGCTCGTCGAGAAGCAGCACCTTGGGCTCCATGACCATGGAGCGGGCAAGCGCCACGCGCTGCTGCTGGCCGCCGGAAAGTTCGCCGGGCTTGCGGGCTGCGAAGCTGGCGAGGCCGACGGACTTGATGCCTGCTGTCACCTTGCTGTCGAGATCCTGGCCGCTGACGCCCTTGAGACGCAGACCGAAGGCGACGTTTTCATAGACGGTGAGATGCGGGAACAGCGCGTAGGACTGGAAGACCAAGCCGACATTGCGCTTGTTGGCGGAAACGCGGGTGATATCGGCGCCATCGAGCGTGATGCGGCCGGAGGCGGGGTTGAGCAGGCCGGCGATGGAGCGCATCGTCGTGGTCTTGCCGCAGCCGGAGGGGCCGAGGAGTGCTACGAGTTCGCCCTTCCTGATCGAGAGGTCGAGATCCTTCACCGCGACCGTATCGCCGTAGGCAAGCGTCAGCTTGTCGAGTTGCAGATAGGTGTCAGACATAGCGAGAGAACCCCAGGAAGCGTTCGGCAAGGAAGACGATGCCGATGGACAGAAAGGCGAGCAGCGCCGAGAGCGCGGCGATCGACGGGTCGTAGGTGGTTTCCATGTAGCCCAGCATGTCGATCGGCAGCGTGCGGACGCCGGGACCGGAGAGGAAGAGCGAGACGGGCACCTGGTTGAAGCTGGTGACGAAGCCGAGGATGAAGGCGGCGAGGATGCCGCCACGGATGTTCGGCATCACCACGCGGAAGAAGGCGCCAGCGCGCGACGAGCCGAGCAGGACGGCCGCTTCCTCGATATCGGAGCGCAGGTTGTTGAGGCTGGCGGAGACGACGCGCACGGCATAGGGCAGCACAAGCGCGGTGTGCGCGAAGAACAGCGCCAGCGTGATGTTGAAGCCGAAGGGCACGACCAGATAGCGCAGCAGCGCCAGGCCGACGATGATCCCCGGCACGATGATCGGCAGCGAGACGATGGTGCGGATGGTTTCCGCGCCCGGCAGCTTGTAGCGCGACAGCGCGTAGGCGGCGGGGATGCCGAGAACGAGGGCTGCCAGCGTGCCGCCGACGGCGAGCAGCATCGACATGGCGAAACTGTCGCGGAAGCTGTCGATGGTGAAGACCTTGAAGACCCAGCGCAACGACAGGCCCTGCGGCGGGAAGGCCAGCGTATCGCCGGCAGACAGCGAGGCGGCAATGATGATGAAGAAGGGGCCGATCAGGAAGATCAAGAGCAGGCCGAGCACCAGCGGCGAGAGGATGCGTGATGTCATCGCTTGTTCCTCGCTGTAGCCAGACGCTTGAGCAGGATGTTGGCGGCGAAGCTCATGACGATCAGCATGAAGGCGATGACGCTGGCGGCGACGAAATCGTTGGCGACCGAGACCTGCTGGTAGAGCAGGGTTTCCAGCATCAGCACCTTGGAGCCGCCGAGCACGGCGGGGGTGATATAGGCGGTGAGCGAGCCGGTGAAGACGAGCGTGCCGCCGACGACGAGGCCTTCGCGGGTCAGCGGCAGGATCACCTTCCAGAAGACCTGGAACCAGTTGGCGCCGAGCACGCGGGCGGCCGGAATGGCGTCCTTCGGCATGTTTTCGAGCGCGCTGATCAGGGAGAGGATCATCAGCGGCAGGAAGAGCTGCAGCAGGCCGATGAAGACGGCGGTTTCGGTGAAGAGCAGGCGCAGCGGGCTGTCGCTGAGGCCCAGGCCCTGGATCGCCTGATTGACGATGCCCGTGCGGCCGAGGATGACGATCCAGGCATAGGTGCGGGCAACCGGCGAGATCATCAGTGGCAGCGTGACGAGGCCGATCATCCGGCCCTTGCCCTTCGGCGGCAGGTTGACGATGGCAAAGGCCGCCGCATAGCCAATAACGGCGGAGACGGCGGTGACTTCGAGGCCGAGCTTGAAGGTGCGCAGGAATACCGTGCGGTTCAGCGATTGCGAGAAGAAGCCGGTATAGGCGCTGAGCGTCCAGCTGCCGTCGATATGGAAGCCTTCGGAGAGAAGGATGACGACGGGCAGCAGGAAGACCAGCGCGGCGAACAGGGCCGCGGGCAAGGCAAGCGCCAGGGCTTCCGTGCGGTTTTGAAACATGAGGCGTCTTTCAGAGCAATCGCATAAGGCGGCTCCAGCCGGTGCCGGAGCCGTCATGGTGGTAACTGGCCGTTACTGGCCGACCGTGTCGTTCCAATCCTTCAGCCAGCCGGCGCGGTTATCGAGGGCTGCGGCCGAGGGGATTAGCTTGAGGTTCTTCACCGTGTCCTCGCCGTAGGTTAGGTTGTTGGCGGCTTCGTCGGAGACCTTCACCTCCTTGTTGGCCGGGCTGTCGACCAGCTTTTCGGCGAGCTTGGTCTGGATCTCGGTGGAGAGCCAGAAATCCATGAACTGCAGCGCGAGGTCCTGGTTCTTCGAGCCCTTGGTCATGACCATGACATTCATGCCGCCGGTCTGGCCTTCCTTGGGCGTTGCCCAGGAGACGGGGACGTCGAGCTTGGTGAAGCCGGCCCAGGAGAAGCGGCCGATCGGGGCTGCCCAGATTTCTTCCTGCTGCATCAGCTGCACCAGCTGCGAGGACTTTTCATAGAAGGTGACGATTTCATCCTTCTTCTCGCCGACGGCTTCGATCGGCGCCTTCAGGTCCGGGCTGTCCTTGCCGAGGGCGAGGCCGAGCATGTAGAGCGCCGGCGGGCCCTGGTTGGTGGTGACATTCGGGAAGGCGACGTGGCCGATATACTCAGGCTTCAGCAGATCGGCCCAGCTCTCGATCTTCATCTTGTCGGAGCGGTAGGCGATCGAGGTGGCGTAGAAGGTGTAGCCGACGCTCATGCCGTCGCCGTTCGGATCCTTGGCGAGGTCATAGAGCTTGCCGAAATTGGTGAGCTTCGAGGTGTCGATCTTCTCGATCAGGCCCTTGCGGGTGGCCGACAGCGCATCGGCCATGGAGACGACGGCCATGTCGATAACGGGGTTTGCCTTGTTGGCTTCCATCTTCGCCAGGCGCTCGACGCTGTTGCCGGTCTCGACCACCAGCTTGCAGCCGCACTTGGCTTCGAAGGGATCGTAGACGATCGATTTGAAGTCATCCTGCGCGAAGGCATAGACGGAGATGGTGAGCGTCTTTTCCTGAGCGCTGGCGGCGACGGGCGTGAGGGCAAGAAGGGCCGCCGAGGCGATGAGGGCATGCTTCATGTCAGGAGTTCTCCGTCTGAGAGGCTAGGTCCAGTTTACTTGGGTCGCTATTGGTCGGGTCGCGATTGGTTGGATCAACCGGACCCGATGATTGGCGAACGATCAGTTGCATGGGCACCCGATCGGTGTCGGCGCTGACCAGCACGCCTTCGCGGCTGCCGCTTGCCTGTATGGTTTTCAGGAGCGACGAGATCGCGACATCGGCGATCGTCGCCATGTCCATCGCCACCGTCGTCAGGCTCGGCGTTATGACGGGGGAGAAGATCAGGTCGTCGAAGCCGGTGACGCTTGCCATGTCGGGGACGACGATGCCGTCGCGCTGCAACTCGGTGAGCGCCCTCAGCGCCTGCAGGTCGGAGAGTGCTGCAAAGGCGGTGTAGCCTTCACGGACCTTTTCGGCGAGGCCGAGGGTGCAGCCCATGCCGTTCTCGCGTTCCAAGCGCTCGACCCAGAGGGTGGAGGAGTGCATGTCGGAGCGCAATCCGGAGCGGATGCCGCCGACGCGATCGTTCTGGACGTTGGATTCGGGATTGTTGCCGATCACAAGAATGCGCTTGTGGCCGAGTTCGGCGAGGTGGTCCGCGATATCGCGTCCGCCCTGCCAGTGGTCGGCGGCGACCGTGTTGCCGGGCGTCGAGGCCGTGTCGATGACGGCGACCGGACAGCTCGCGGCCGAGATGCGGGTCGCGCGGCGCGGGACAATGACAAGGCCCTCGACGCCGCGCTCGACCAGCCGGTTGATCGCTTCGGTCTGCGCCGTGATGTTGCCACGGGAGTCGGCGATCAGCACACCGTAGCCGGCCGATGTGGCGGCGAATTCAATGGCCTGCGCGAGCTTCGGGAAGAGTGGATTGGCGATGTCGGGCAGGACAAGGCCGATAACGCCGCTGCGGCCGGTGCGCAGCGCGCGCGCCGCCTGGCTCGGGACATAGCCCATTTCGGCCGCGTGTTCCCGGATCCGCTCGGCGAGCTGTTCCGACACACGGCCCTTGCCGGAGAGCGCGTTCGACACCGTCGCGACGGAGACGCCAAGCGACGTTGCGATCCTGCTCAGATTTGGTCCCGGTCGGGCTGGAGGCATGATATCAGACGGATTGGATTAATCGTTTAACCAATGCGTACATGACGTCGTCGTCGTTGTCGAATCCAATCTTGCGCCGCTTTGCGGTTTTCCGCAATCACGGGCATCTCCGCAAACAAAAAAGCCCCGGCGAACCGGGGCTTTTGCCTAATTTCTGTCGTCTCAGCCAGCCTTTGCAGTGCTTGCCTTTGCGGCGACCGGCTTGGCCGGGGCGGTGTTGCCGCCCGGGTTGTAGCCGCCGCCGATGGCGACGTTGAGCGCGACGTAGTCGGTTGCCATCTGCTGGACGGCTGCGGCCAGGCTGGCCTGGGCAAGCGAGACCTGACGCTGGGCGTCGAGGACGTCGAGCAGCGAGGAGGCGCCGTCCTTGTAGCTGGCGGTCGACAGATCCAGCGTTTCCTGGGTCGTCTTGACCTGGGCGCGCAGTGCCGCAACCGTCTGTGCATCGCGGCGAACCGCCGACAGCGCGTTTTCCACTTCCTCGACCGCCTGCAGAACCGCCTGCTTCCAGACGAGATACTGGGTCTTGGCGTCGGACTTGGCGATGTCGACACCGGCGCGCAGGCTGCCGCCGTCGAAGATCGGGAGCGTCAGCGTCGGGCCGAAGGACCAGGTGGTCAGGCTGCCGCCACGGCTGCCGGCCGGATTGACGAAGGACGGCGCGATCGAGCCAGAGAGCGAGATCGTCGGATAGAGGCGGGCCATGGCCACGCCGATATTGGCGGTGGCGGCGGCCAGATTGCGCTCGGCGACGCGGATGTCGGGACGATTGCGGATCAGGTCGGCCGGAACGCCGGAGACGATGCCGGCGCGGAAGACCGGCTGCGAGCCGCCGCGCTGCAGTTCAGCGACCATCGAGCCGGCGGGCTTGCCGAGCAGGGTGGCGATGTGGTGGGCCGCGACGCGGAAGTTGGTTTCCAGACCCGGGATTTCAGCCTGGGTCGACTGCACCAGACCTTCAGCCTGCACGACGTCGAGACGCGAGGCAGCACCGGCATCGAGCTGGAACTTGGTCAGCTCGTAGGTTTCCTGGCGCGATTTCAGGTTGGCCCGGGAGAGCGCGATGCGCTCCTGATAGTAGCGGGCGTTGATGTAGGAGTTCACCAGATCCTGGAGATAGGTGAGCTTGGCAACGTCTGCGGTCGAGTAGGCGGCGTCGAGCGTAGCCTGGGCGCTTTCCTTCGAGCGGCGATACTGGCCGAAGAGATCGAGCAGCCAGCCGACACTGGCGCTGGCGCCGGTGGTGTTGGTGGCGCCGATGGTGCTGCGGCGTTCGCCCATGCTGCCGTTGAGCGTATGGTCGGCACCAACAGTCAGGCTCGGCAGGGCGCCGGCGCCCGCCACCGTGACATTGCCGGCGGCGGCATTGATGCGCTCCAGCGACTGCTGGATCGACAGGTTCTCACTGAGGCCCTCGGTGACCAGTCCGTTCAGACGGGTGTCGCGGTACGCGGTCCACCACGCGACTGTCGAGACGTCGCCATCGGCCTTGGCCGAGCCTTCATTGAACTTGGCCGGGAGGGGCATCTCCGGGGGAACATGGTCCGGGCCACTCACACAGCCCGCGAGCAATAGCAACAATGCCGGAGAGGCAAAACGAAAAGACGCCATTAACTATCTTCCTGTAACTCGACCAAAAAAATCATTCATGTCAGAAGCGGTCACGCTTCACTATCGGCCGCGCTTCGCTCAAACGAGAAACACCATCCCGAAGCAGTTTGCGGCAATGTACCAATGAGTCTCACTTTATCACAGTGCAGATATGTCACACTCATACCTCATTTTTTTGACGTCGCGAGAAGACGCGGCGGATAACCACAAAGAATGATGGCACGAAGAAAATGCCGAGCGCGGTCGCAAACAGCATGCCGCCAAGCACGCCGATACCGATCGCATTCTGCGCTGCGGAGCCCGCGCCGGTGGCGATCGCCAGCGGCACGACGCCGAGGATGAAGGCCAGCGACGTCATGATGATCGGCCGCAGACGCAGCCTCGCGGCCTCCAGCGTCGCGTCGATGATGCCCATGCCTGTCTCCATTCGGTCCTTGGCGAACTCCACGATGAGAATCGCGTTCTTCGCCGCCAGACCGATGGTCGTGAGCAGGCCGACCTTGAAGTAGACGTCGTTTGCCTGGCCGAAGACGGTTGCCGCGACTAGCGCGCCGAGCACGCCGACCGGAACGGCCATGATGACCGAGAACGGGATCGACCAGCTTTCATAGAGTGCCGCGAGGCAGAGGAAGACGACGAGAACCGAGATGGCGTAGAGCATCGGCGCCTGCGAACCGGACAGACGTTCCTGATAGGAGATGCCCTGCCATGCAACGGTGTAGCCGCCGCCGAGTTGCGCGGTCATCTCTTCCATCGCGTTCATGGCGTCGCCGGAGCTGACACCCGGTGCGGACGCGCCGTCGAGCGGGATGGCGCTCACCGCGTTGAAGCGGGCGAGCGTCGGGGCGCCCTTGACCCATTCCGTGCGGGTGAAGGCGGAGAAGGGGACCATCTCGCCATTGCTGTTACGGGCATACCAGTGGTCGAGGTCATTGGGCTGCATGCGGAAGGGTGCATCACCCTGGACATAGACCGGCTTGATCTCGCCGTTCAGGGTGAAGTCGTTGACGTCGCGGCCGGTGAAGATGACTGACAGCATCGAATTGACCGCGGAGATGTCGACACCCATGGCGCCGATCTTCTCCTGGTCGATGATGATCTTCATCTGCGGCTCGACTTCCTTGTTGTTGCTACGCAGCGCAACAACCTTGCCGCTCGTGTTGGCCATCGCCATCAGGCGCTTGGAGGCCGCGTCGAGCGCCTCGGTGCCGTGACCGCCGGTATCGACGAGATACATGGAGAAGCCGCTGGAGACGCCGAGACCCTGGATCGCCGGCGGCAGCAGCGCGAAGACTTGGGCTTCGCGGATCTGCGAGAAGGCGCCCAGCGCGCGGGTGGCGACAGCCTGCGCATGGAGCTTGTCGTCCGCGCGCTCGGCGAAGTCCTTGAGCTTGGTGAAGACGATCGCGCTGTTCTGGCCGGAGCCGTTGAAGCCGAAGCCGAGCGCGCCGAAGACGGACTGGACCGCGTCCTTTTCGTTTTCGCGATAGTAGGTCTCGACCTTCTCGACGACGGCCTGGGTCTGCTGCGTGGTCGAGCCTGGAGGCGTGGTCACGATGGTCAGCAGCACGCCCTGGTCTTCCTGCGGCAGGAAGGAGGTCGGAAGTCGGGTGAAGAAATAGGCGCAGCCGAGGCCGACCAGCAGGAAGACGACCATGACGCGCCACGGACGCTTCAGGAGGTAGCCGATCGAGCGGACATAGCCGTTGGTGGAGCGGGTGAAGTTGCGGTTGAACCACTCGCTCGCACGGTTCTTCTTGTGGTCATGCACCGGCTTCAGCATCGTGGCGCAGAGCGCCGGCGTGAGCACGATGGCGACCAGCGCCGAGAGCAACATGGCCGAGACGATGGTGACCGAGAACTGGCGGTAGATGATGCCGGTGGAACCGCCGAAGAAGGCCATCGGAATGAAGACGGCCGTCAGAACGAGCGCGATGCCGACGATGGCGCCGGTGATTTCGCCCATCGATTTCTCGGTGGCCTCCATCGGCGACAGTTTCTCTTCCGTCATGATGCGCTCGACGTTCTCGACCACGACGATGGCGTCGTCGACGAGCAGGCCGATCGCAAGCACCATGGCGAACATGGTCAGCGTGTTGATCGAATAGCCTGTCGCGGCAAGGATGCCGAAGGTTCCGAGCAGAACCACCGGGACCGCGATCGTGGGAATGAGCGTCGCGCGGAAGTTCTGCAGGAAGACCAGGAGAACGACGAAGACGAGCACGATCGCTTCGATCAGCGTGTGCACGACCTTCTCGATCGACAGCTCGACGAAGGGCGTCGTGTCGTAGGGATAGGTGATCTCCACGCCGTCGGGCAGGCCCTTGGAAATGGAATCGAGCGCGGTTCGGACACGGCCGGCGGTATCGATGGCGTTGGCGCCGATCGCGAGGTTGACGGCGAAGCCGCTCGATGGCTGGGCGTTGTAGCGCGAGGAGCCGCCATAGCTTTCCTGGCCGATCTCGATGCGCGCGATGTCGCTCAAGCGAACCGTGGATCCGTCCTTCTCGACCTTCAAGATGATGTGCTCGAAGTCGGAAACGGTGGTCAACTGGCTCTGCGCGGTGATCGTGACGTTCATCTGCTGGCCGTCCACGGAAGGCTGGGCGCCGAGAGAACCCACGGATACCTGCGTGTTCTGCGCCTCGATCGCCGAGGTCACGTCGCCGGTCGTCAACTGATACTTGACGAGCTTATAGGGGTCGAGCCAGACGCGCATGGCGTAGCCGGAGCCGAAGATATTGACGCTGCCGACGCCTTCCAGGCGCTGGACCTGCTTTTCGATCGAGTTCGACAGGATGTTGCCAAGGTCGACGGAGTTGCGCTTGCCGTCGGTGGAGACCAGCGCGCCGACGAGAAGGATACTTGAGGTCGAGCGGGTGACGCTGATGCCGGCATCGATGACGTCGCTCGGCAGCTGAGACTGTACGAGCTGCAGCTTGTTCTGCACCTGCACCTGGGCGATATCGGGATCGGCCGCCGTGCCGAAGGTCAGCGAGATGCTGGCCGAGCCGGTGGACGAGGTCGAGGTCATGTAGGTGAGGTCGTCGAGACCGGTCATGCCGTCTTCGATGATCGTCGTCACCGATTTCTCGACGGTTTCAGCGCTGGCGCCGCGATAGGTGGCGTTGATGCGCACGGTGGTCGGCGCGATATCCGGATACTGCGAGATCGACAGCGTGAAGATCGCCAGCACGCCCGCGAGCATGATCGTGATCGCTATGACCCACGCAAAGATCGGACGTCGGATGAAAAACTTGGCCATTGGCTAATTCCTGTACGGCTCGGATCAATGAACGACGCGTTACTTCGCGGCGGGCTTCTGCGCGTCACCGGCGGCGGCTGGAGGCGCCACGGGCACGACGATACCCTTGTCATTGATCTTCATCTCGGTCGGCTTGACCGGCATGCCCGCGGTGATCGACTGCAGTCCAGAGACGATCAACTGATCGCCGTCCTTGACGCCTTCGGTCACCAGCCATGCATTGTTGGATGGCGATGCGTTTTCGAAGATGCGGTTTTCGACCTTGCCATCCGCGGACACGAACTGCGCCGACAGCTCGCCATTGGCGTTGCGGCTGGTCGCGAGCTGGGGCAGGGCGAAGCCGCTTTCCGAACCGAGTTCCAGCGTTGCGCGGACATACATGCCCGGCAGGATGATGCGGTCGGGATTGGGGAAGCGCACGCGAATGGTGAAGGTGCCTGTCGTCTCGCTGACGACCGACTTCGACATGTCGAGCGTGCCCTTCTGATCGTATTCCTTGCCGTTTTCGAGGATCAGGCGGAAGGCGTCGTTGCCGCTGGTGCCCTTGATCTCGCCATCGGCAATCGCGCTGCGCAGACGCAGAAGGTTGGTGCTCGATTCCGTCAGAAGGATATAGGCCGGATCGAGCTGGCGCACTGTGGTCAGCGCCGTGGTCTGGTTGGCGGAGACGACGTTGCCGACGTTATAGGACGTCTGGTCGATGACGCCGTCGAAGGGAGCGACGATCTTGGTGTGATCAAGGTCGATCTCGGCTGCCGTAAGCGCGGCCTTCGCCGATTCGACTTCGGCCTGCGCCTGCAGGAGGTTGGTCTTGGCGGTTTCGAACTCGATCTGCGTTGCGCCGGAGCCGACCAGGCGCTGGTAGCGGTCGAAGTTGCTCTGCGCGCTCGGCACGCTGGCCTCGGCCTTGGCGATGGCGGCGCGCGCCTGCGCGACGGCAGCGACATAGGGGGCGTCTTCGATCTGGTAGAGGACGTCGCCCTTCTTCACCTCGCCGCCTTCGCGGAAGGTGATGTCGCGGATGAGGCCGCTGACCTGCGGACGGATGTCGGCGGTCTGGAATGCCTCGGCGCGGCCGGGAAGGATCGTCGTGACCGGGAAGTCGCCCTTCTTCAGCGTGATCACGCCGACGGCGGCCGCCTGCTGAGCCGCCCCGGCACCGCCGGCGCCCGCGGCCGGTGTCTTGCCGCTGTCGCTGCAGGCGGCGAGCACGCCACCCATTGCAAGAGCGGAGGAAACGAGGAGAAAGCGACGTATCATGTTCAATTCCCTATGCGCTGGCTCGCGGATCGAAGCCTGCCGGGGATGCCACACGACAAACGATCCGGAGTCAAATGCCTCTGATCCGAATTAACAAAGCCTTTAGAAAGTGACGTAAGTGATGAATCGTCACTTAGCAAGCGCTATTTTGCAGCGCGGCATCGGCGAAATCGACGATCTGTCTTGCTCTCTCGACGAGGGTCTCTTTGTCGTCTTTGACGATCAAAATAGGGTGCAGCACGCCGGCAAGTACGTCGGAGACCGTCCGTGCGGCACGCGCCGGGTCTGGGCAGTGGTAGCGGCCCTCTGCGACACCTTCGCGAATGATGAGCTCCAGTTTCTGGATCACTTTTTCGCGATATCGCCTGCCGGCCTCGATCTTCGCCTCGATGCTGACGAGGACCATTTCGAAAATGTAGGGGTTTTTCTGGATGTCCTCGAGATGGCTGTCGAGCAGCCGGAGGACGAAGCGGAGCAACTGTTCGCGCGGCGGCAGGTCATCGGCGACGAAACGGTCGGCGACGTCGCTCAGGTGCCTTTCGGCAATCGCGTCGACCAAGGCGGTCTTCGAATGAAAATGCTTGAAGACATTTGCCGGCGACATGTCGAGCGAAGCGGCGATATCGGCGATCGAGACGGCGACGAAGCCGCGCTGGCGAAACAACTGCTCGGCCATCGTCAGAATATCTTCGCGGGTCTCTTCGGCCTTGCGCCTTGGCCTTCGTGCCATGAATTCTCCAGCCGGATTCGCCCGGCATCGGTGTTTTTCAAAATCTAACGCGAGATTGAAGAGGCCTGCAAGCTAAAGTCGCAGGCCTTCATGCGATCGAGCGCTTAGGGGAAATAGCGCGAGAGGTTCTCGCGCACGCGCTCCACGGGGGTTGCGCCGGCGTCGTCAGGCACGAACGTCTGCGCGGTGATCGCCTCATAGGCCTTTATATAGACAGCCGAGGTCTGCTCGATGAGGTCGGTCGGGATCTCGGGGATCTCGTCCTTGTAGGGGTCGCAACGTTCGGCCACCCAGGCGCGGACGAAATCCTTGTCGAAGCTTGCCGGGCGCGTGCCGGCTTCAAAGCTTGCCTGATAGCTGTCGGCGAGCCAGTAGCGGCTGCTGTCGGGGGTATGAATTTCGTCGGCGAGGATGATCGTGCCGTTCTCGTCGGTGCCGAACTCATACTTGGTGTCGACGAGGATGAGGCCGCGCTTGGCCGCCATTTCCTGGCCGCGGGCAAACAGCGCCAGCGCGTACTTGGACAGCGTATCCCATTGCGCCTGCGTCAGCAGACCGCCTTCGACGATCTGATCAGGCGTCAGCGGCTCGTCGTGGCCACCATCGAATTCCTTGCTTGTCGGCGTGATGACCGGCTCGGGGAGCTTCTGGTTGTCGCGCATGCCATCCGGCAGGCGCATGCCGTACATCTCGCGCTCGCCCTTCTTATAGAGGGTGAGGATCGAGGTGCCGGTGGTGCCGGCGAGATAACCGCGCACAACGATCTCGACCGGCAGGATGTCGAGACGCTTGCCGACGACGACGTTCGGATCGGGATAGGCGATGACGTGGTTGGGGCAGATATCCTTGGTCGCCTCGAACCAGTATCGCGCCGTCTGGGTGAGGACCTGGCCCTTGTAGGGAATGCAGGTCAGGATCCGGTCAAACGCGCTCAGCCTGTCGGTGCTGATGATGATGCGGCTGCCATCGGCAAGGTCGTAGTTTTCTCGCACCTTGCCGCGGTAGTAATTCGGCAGTTCCGGGAAATGGGCTTCTTGGAGAATACGCACGGGCTTGACCGTCCTTTTGGGTTACGGGGTCGGTTTGATCGGGGCTTTCCCCTGCTCTAGTTCCATCGCCGGGGATGTCAAGCAAGCGGGGCTCAAACCCAGAAGACATATAGAAGCAGCAGGCTCAAAAAGTAGCTCAGCACCGTCACTGGCAGGCCGGCGCGGATGAAGTCGGAAAAGCGGTAGCTGCCGATGCCCATGGCGAGCGTGTTGTTGTGATGGCCGAAGGGTGTGAGGAAGTCGAGCGAAGCACCGAGGGCGACTGCCAGCAGATAGGCTTGCGGCTGGTGGTGGCCGGCTGCCGCGAACTCGATCGCGATGGGGCTCAGCACGATGGCGACGGTGGCATTGTTGACGAAGGGCGTCAGCGCGATCGCCAGCAACAGCACCACGGCGATGCCCGCGAGCGGCTGCGACACCGGCAGAACAGCGCCGAGCGCCGAGGCGATGACTTCGGCCGTGCCCGAGGTGCCGACGGCAGAGCCGATCGGGATCATCGCGGCGAGCATGATGATGACGGGCCAGTTGAGATCGGCCATCGCCTGGCGGATGTTCAGGTAGTTGAGGAGCGCCAGCGCGAGGACGACGCCGGCGAGCGCGATGTCGGGCCGCACGACCGTGGTCGCGGCGATGCCGCAGGCAAAGATAGCGAAGGGCTGCCAACTCAGCGAGAATGAGGGCGAGACGGGCGGCGAGGCGAGCGGCAGACATTCGCATTCCTCAAGCGCTTCAGAGATTGCGGCACGGTCGCCCTCCAGCACCAGGACGTCGCCGATCGACAGCTGTAAATCCTCGAAGCGTCCCTCGATGCGCGGGGAGCGCATGGATAGCGCGCTGATCGCGATGCCGCGCATCGTGAAGACCTCGAGCGAGCGCAGGCGCGAGCCGACCAGCGTGCTCTCCGGCATGACGACGGCTTCGACGCGGCTTGCCTCGGCCTGCCCATGATCGGCCTGCAGCGCGCCCGATGCCGCGAGGTCGATAAAGACCGTGTCGTCGGCTTCGGCCAGGAGGAGATCGCCGGCCTCGATGATGGAGCGCTCGGCGGAGCCGAAGACGAAGGCGTCGTTGCGCAGCAGCGCATGCGGCTTGAGCGCGAAGCGGGCAGGGAGATCGGCGAGGCTTGCGCCGATCAGCGGTGAGCCCAAGGGCACACGGCGTTCGGCCACCATGCGACGGCGCTGCGTTTCGGGCGCTGTCTCATCGTCCTCGCCATCCCCAGGGAAGAGCAGTGGCGCCAGTATAGATGTCATGAGGATGCCGGCTGCGGCGACCGGCAGACCGACATAGGCGAAGTCGAACAGGCGAAAACTCTCACCCGTCGCGGCCGCCAGCGCATTGCTGACCAGCAGA
Source organism: Rhizobium sp. NPDC090275 (assembly GCF_044772225.1). Taxonomy (NCBI): domain Bacteria; kingdom Pseudomonadati; phylum Pseudomonadota; class Alphaproteobacteria; order Hyphomicrobiales; family Rhizobiaceae; genus Rhizobium; species Rhizobium sp. NPDC090275. The sequence continues at coordinate 405,060 of NZ_JBIVYL010000007.1, forward strand.
TTGGCAGGCGTGCCGATCAGCGATACGAGGCCGCCGAGCAGGGCGGCGAACGAGATCGGCATGATCAGCTGGCGCTTGGGGATGGCGCTGACGGCGCTGATGCGCAGCGCGACCGGCAGCGAGATGGAGAAGGCGCCGATATTGTTCATGAAGATGGAGATGAAGCCTGTCACGCCAGAGAGGATGGCGATGACGCCGGTGCCGCGCATGCCGCGACTGGCAAGCGCTGTCGACACCCTGTCGAAGAAGCGGGTGCGTGCCAGCACCTGGACCACCAGCAGGATCTCGACGACGGTGATGACCACGGGGCTGGCAAAGCCCGCGAAGACCGCGTCGGTCGGATAAAGCCCGAGCGCATAGCCGGCAAGCAGGCCGGCGATCGCGACGACCTCGACCCTGAAACGGTCGATCAGAAACAGAACCAGCATCGCGATCAGCAGGATCAGCAGACATGCTTGTTCTAAGGTCATCAGGTCTTCCGGATTGATGCGCTGCTTTATGTGTTGACTGAGACTGTAGCGGTTCGCGGCGCGCTGTATAGAGGGGCGGGCGCAGAGCGCAGTCTATAATGGAGCGCACTCTATATTAGGAGCGACGGCTCAGATCCCGGGCGCGCGCCAGGCACCTTGTTCGGTACGGTCGAGCATCGGGGTGGCGAAGACGGCGACGGTTCGCTCCAGCCATTGCGGGCCGGCCTCGTCAAGCGCCGTGCGCCAGCGCTCGGATTGCAGCATGGCGGCGCCGATCGCGACCGGCGCGATGGAGCAGGCCGACAGCAGCTTGAGGCCGGAGACGATCGAGGTGCCGCTCGAGATGACATCGTCGATCAGCGCCACGCGCCTGCCTTCGAGCAGCGGCAGCATGCGCGGATCGATATAGAGACGCTTCTGCTGGGTGGGGGTGGTGATCGACGACAGCGGGACGGAGAGCTCGTCGCGGTACCAGAACTTCCTGGAGGTGCCGAGCGGCACATATCGCTTGTGCCCCAGTTTCTGCGCCACGGCTGAAGCGAGCGTCAGCCCGAGCGTCGGCAGTCCGGCGACGACGTCGATCTCGAGGGCTCTCAGCTTATCCGCCAGCTGTCCGGCCAGCGCGTCGAGCACCTCGAAGCTCGCCTGGTTGATGATGAGCGAGGCCAGCGCGTGCTCGCCATCGGCAAGCGGGCGAAGCGGCAGGCGGAGCTGGCGACCGTCAGTCAGCGTCGCGACATAGAAGGATGTGAAGTCACCCCCGATCGAAAAGGTGCCGGGCGCGTGCAGCTCCTGCCAGAAATCGTGCGGGGCGAGGGCGGCGCTGTCTGTCATGATGTCACTTCGTTCGTTTGGTCGTTTCCATGCCGGCGCGGCGACGCAGCGCCTTGAGCTCGGCTTCGGTCAAAGCCCTTACCGCGCCTTTCGGAAGATCGCCGAGTTGGAGATCACCGATCGCCACGCGCACCAGCCGCAGGCATTCGGTGCCGAGCGCTTCCAGCATGCGGCGGATCTGGCGGTTGCGGCCCTCGTCGAGCTCGACTTCAATCCAGGAGTTGCGTTCGCCTTGTCTCAAGAGCGTCGCCGCCGTCGCCTTCAGGAGTTCGCCGTCGTGGCGAACGCCATAGGCCATCTCGGCCAGCATCTCCGGCTCCATGACGCGATCGACCTGGACGTGATAGGTCTTGGTCACATGGGTGACCGGGTCGAGCAGCGCCTGGGCGAAGACGGTGTCGTTGGTGAAGAGCAGCAGGCCCTCGCTCGCCTTGTCCAGCCTGCCGACCGGCGACAGATGCGGGGTGTCGACATCCTTGAGGCAATCGAACACCGTCGGGCGGCCTTCCGGATCGTGGCGTGTCGTCACCAGCCCGCGCGGCTTGTTGAGCATCAGGTAGGTCATCGGCTCGGCCGCGACATCGCTGCCGTCGACCTTGATCTTCGCCGATGAGAGGTCGATCCAGGCGGCGCTGTCGAGCACGGTGCGGCCGTTGACGGTGACGCGGCCGTCGGCGATCAGCTTTTCCGCCTGGGTCCGCGAACAGTAGCCGAGCTTGGACAAAGCGCGCGGCAGGGTCACTCGCTTGCTCTCGACGGCTTCAGGCCTGTTGCGGCCGTTCTGCCTTTGCGGTGTGCGCCGCTCTCTCAATCGCCTGTTCCTCTGCTCTCTGTTATCGGCGTTTCTGGCATGAACGGTGAGGGGATGCCAGACGCGGGGGCGCAAAACGCGGGGATAAGAAGGATGGGACAAGAAGGATGGGGCAAGAGGGGAGGGGGCTCTGTCGCTCGGCCAAAAAGAAGAGGCGGCGCCGGTGGCGCCGCCTGTCTTGGCCGCATTTATATAAGGGGAGCGGATCGCTGTTGCGACCGGTCCTCAGTGACGCGCCACGAAGCCCGCAAGCTGCTCGCGGTTCATGGTGACACCGGCTGCCGCCTTGGCGGGATCCGGATGGGTATAAGAGACGCTTGGCATTTCAGGAAGTTCGAGAGCCTGTCGCATGTTCATAATACCGACCGCTAGGCGGCCCTGCGCTCCGTCAACTGTGACTTCGACGATGCAGTTCGATCCTTTGGCAATCATCAGCAGTCCTCCCTCGTTCTTTATAGTCTCCATTATTGGCCTGAAAAACGGGTTTTTCTAAGACCTAAGTAGTACGGGCCGGATGATACTTCGGATCATCAGGCCCGTAAACAAATTAGATATGTCTAATTTTAACGAATGCTATCGCCACCACTGCTGGCGCTGCGGGGCGGCCTGGGCGCCGCTCAGGAGATAGCCGGCGAGAAAGCCGAGCGCGCCGGCAAGCGCCAGCGCCGTGGTGGTGGCTGCCGGATGCTCGCGGGCAGCGTCGGCCGCGGCCACGCCTTCGGCCTTGATCTGGGCAACGGCGGTCTTGGCGCGGGGCGCCATATCCTCATAGGCCTTGCCGGCGCGATCGCGCACTTCGTAATAGGCCTCCGCGCCCTGGGCCGAGATCATCTTCTGCAGACGGGCGACCTCCTGCTGCAGGGCGCTGATGTCCTTGCTAACGGCGGATCTCACATCATCTGTATTGGAAGCCATTGGGCTGTCTCCTTTGTTGCTGACGATAGAAACACGTCTAGAAACACATGGGAGAGGGGTTCGGTTCCGAAAATCGGGCGTTTTGGGTGCGGATAATGCCGTGTGGGGGATGATGGGCCGTGGATTGGCCTGATGTTCGGGCGCATGGGTGGGGGCGTCGAAATGGCTCCGCAGAGGCGCCCGGAAATTCCCCCAACAGAATCAGTGTGTTATAAAACTGTCAAAAAACTTTGCGTGTGGTTGTTGACTTGTTCGGCTTAGGGGCCTTATAAGCCGCTTCACAGAACGAGGGCGGCGGCGCTGCTGGCGACGGTGACTTTCGCTCTGGATTTCTTTGAATTGGCTGCGATGCTGATTGGTTCTGGGCTTTAGGGTTTGGGACGGGGAATTTCGACTGGTTTGACTGGTCTGTTATTTGACAATTGAAGATGAGAAGAAAGAGAAACGTGGGCGGCGGAGTTCGCGGGATCGACAGAGATGTCGGTTCTTTGAAAGAGACTTTGGCGGTCACGTTTATCAAGAGAAGTTACACTGGTCTTTGGTGTTGGGGTTTCGGCCTTGGCGCTTAGAGGACAGGTGTGAAGTTCTCGTCGATTCAGAACGTGACGTAAATGCCAATGATTGAATTCTCAACATGAGAGTTTGATCCTGGCTCAGAACGAACGCTGGCGGCAGGCTTAACACATGCAAGTCGAACGCCCCGCAAG